>JBLIKY010000143.1:0-5801 GCA_047637535.1 Lentimonas sp. | reverse complement strand
GTTAACAAACAAGCCAATATCCAAATACAATGAAAAAATTAATCGCACTTTCCCTTATTATTCCAGGGGCTTTAATGGCGCAACAAAAGTTCGCTCAGTTAGGTGAAGAATTGCCTACTCCCAACGAGTACCGTGCAGCATCAGGCGCACCCGGTCATAATTATTATCAGCAAAAAGCGGATTATAAAATCGACGTAACAATAGATGACAAAACACAGGTTTTAAAGGGTAAAGAAACGATTACATACACGAATAATTCTCCGGATAAACTAACTTATTTATGGTTGCAATTAGACCAGAACGTAAGAGCCATGGATTCTGATTCAAAATTGATCGAAATCGAAAAAATGGAAAACTTCAGAAGCATCAAGGATGTTGAAGCTAAGATGTTTTATTACGACGGAGGTTTTAAAATCGAAAGTTTGACAACTACTTCTGGAGCAAAAATGAAATACGCAATCAATAAAACGATGTTGCGCATTGATTTAGATAAAGCTCTTATGCCAGGTGCTTCAATTTCTTTTAAAATTGACTGGTGGTACAACATCAACGATAGAGCCAAGTTAGGCGGTAGATCTGGTATGGAGCACTTTGAGAAAGAAGACAATTACATCTACACAATCGCTCAATGGTTTCCAAGAATGTGTGTCTACAACGACGTTGAAGGATGGCAAAACAAGCAGTTTCTAGGACGCGGTGAATTTGCATTGCCTTTTGGAGATTATGATGTTACTATAACTGTTCCTTCTGATCACGTTGTTGGTTCGACAGGTGAACTTCAAAACATGAGCGCTGTGATGACGGCCGAACAAAGAAATAGATTTAAGCAAGCACAAAGTTCTGACTCTCCAGTTTTAATTGTTAATCAAGAAGAAGCGGAAAAAGCAGAGAAAGAAAAAGCTACAGATACTAAATCTTGGAATTACAAAGCAAAGAATGTACGTGATTTCGCATTTGCATCTTCTCGTAAATTTATGTGGGATGCACAAAATGTAAACGTAGGTGGAAAAGACATTTTATGCATGTCTTACTATCCTAAAGAAGGCAATCCTTTATGGGAGAGATATTCTACGAAACTGGTTGCTCACACAATTAAAACGTATTCAAAATACACGACAGACTATCCTTATCCAGTTGCTATCTCTGTACACACAGATAAAATTGGTATGGAGTACCCTATGATTTGTTTCAACGGAGGACGACCAGAAGCTGATGGAACTTATTCTGAGGGAACTAAGTACGGTATGTGGGGCGTGATAATCCATGAGGTAGGACATAATTTCTTCCCTATGATTATCAATTCAGATGAACGCCAATGGACTTGGATGGATGAAGGATTGAACACATTTGTGCAGTATTTGACTGAACAAGAATGGGAAAGAGGATATCCTTCTCGAAGAGGTCCTGCTTATTTGATCGCTGATTATATGCGAGGAAATAAAGATTTTATTTCACCAATCATGACCAATTCAGAAAGTATTTGGCAATTTGGTAACAATGCTTACGGTAAACCGGCTACAGCGTTAAACATTCTTCGTGAAACGATAATGGGACGCGAGTTGTTTGATTACGCATTTAAAGAATATTGTGAGAGATGGAAATTCAAACACCCTTCCCCTGCTGATTTTTTCAGAACGATGGAAGATGCTTCTGCAGTTGATTTGGATTGGTTTTGGAGAGCTTGGTTTTACACAACTGATCACGTAGATATTTCTATCGATGGAGTAAGAGCGTTTGAATTGGATTCACAAAATCCAGAAATTGATAAGCCGGCTGCAAAAGTGTTGGATGCTAAAAATGACAAGTTCATCGGTGATACTCGTAACCTTACTATGGTTAAAGAAGCGCTAAACGAACGTGATTCAGACATAGACGACTTCTATGGTAAACGTGATGTCTTTGCTGTAGACGCATTGGATAAGAAGGAATACGCTGACTTGAAAGAAACATTAACGGAAGATCAAATCAAATTACTCAATAGCGGTAAGCAATTTTACGAAGTAAGTTTCTCAAATATTGGTGGTATCCCAATGCCATTGATTATCAAAGCAGATTTTGTTGATGGAACAAGTGAAGTGATTCGAATTCCTGCTGAGATCTGGAGAAAACACGAAGAAAAAGTAAGTAGAGTATTCATTTTTGATAAAGAAGTAACATCGTTTCGTTTGGATCCATTCCTAGAAACGGCAGATACGGATTTAAACAACAACTCCTACCCTTCTGTATTGGTGCCTACTCGTTATGATTTGTTTAAAGAAAAAAGATCTTCTGAAAACCCAATGCAACGTCAAAAAAGAGTTGACGAATTGAACGGGAAATAAGCAAAAAATAAATTCAAATTATATTAAAGGCCTTCAGTACATCTGAAGGCCTTTTTTGTTTCGTATATTACTTAATTGAAAGTGTCAAACAGTTTGAGTAGAATAGATCGTATAAATAATTGGGTTAAAGAATTTGGCAAGGATTTTTGTGAGTGCATTCACTTAAAAGGGAAGCCACTTAAAGAATGTTTGGACCAATATGAAAAAGCCAAAAAACAGCAAGAAAATTAACAAGTTCATTACATTATTTATGCAATGAAATTCTTTAATTATTTCTATGTTTGAACCCGTATAACTGATGATATGAATTTTATTACAAAGCTTTTTTACCAAGACAAAAGATTCGAATTTATTTTCGATGAAGAAGGTGTACATTCAATAGGAGGCGAAATGCCAATTCGCTTCGTTGTTCCAGAGAATCATTTTAATGCTGATTTTCAATATTTGGGCTGTATTAGTAAAAAGGATAAGAATTACGCCTGGTTGCCCTTTGATCTTCACCTGATCTGTCCGATATATGTTGATTTTGACTTTGTGTTTTTGGATTATGCTAACCCAAATTCACCTTCAATAATCTACCCGTGTAATACGGACGAAATTTCATCTCCTATCCTCGAACTTTATGATGATTCTGAGATAATCTACAAGGCACACAAGATGTCTACTAGTCCAATTAAAAACATAACAGAAGAAAACCATGGTGATTTAATTGCAGTTGGAGGACAAACCTTGATAGCTAATTATATCGAAATCCCGACTTGCCCTAAAAGCCATCAAGAGATGATGTTTGTTTGTCAGATTCTTAGTTCGGGTAAAATCATCACCGATAAAACCAATGTGGTTTGTGAGAAACCTGAAGAACAGGAGTTATTAAACACTATGAATTTCTGTGGAGACGGAAGTTTGTATGTTTTTATCGAGCCAGAAAGCAAAACGGTTTGTTACTTTATTCATAAGAACAATTAAAAAAGCCTTTACCCGGAAGGACAAAAGGCTTTGATTAACAACTATAAAATTATTTTCAACTTCCAAGCTATGAAATCAATTTCTGCAATCATTTTACTCTTCGGAATAATGCTAGTCTCTTGTGGTAAAGCTACTAAAGGGAATAAATCAGAAACTAAATCAAATTTAAGGTGGGTTTATTTGGTAGCCCAAACTGCCATGCAGACTGATACAACAGAGTTTTTTCTATATGGACAAATAAAGACGGCAATTGCTGAGGATTTAATGGGAAATCAAAAATCTAGCGGAGTTTTTCATATCGAAAAATTGAGATATTACAACGACGATGATTTGCTTGAGATCTATGAAGATGAGAAAGATGAAGGTTTGTTTATTTTTAGAATTCAGGATGTAAGAAGAATCGAACTTCTTAAAAAGGATCCTGTTTTAAGCATGGATGAAGAAGAATTAAGCGAAAAATCCCTGAAATACAAGAAAAAAGAATTGAAGAACATTAAGTGATGTTTTTTCAATTTACCTAAGACGTATATAGTTAGTTCTTCTTGTAGTACTTGAAATGCTCGAACTTATCTTGAATAAAAGTCACCAACTCCATTTCAGAGGCTGTTTTTAGAAAATCTGGATCAAGATTTAGGAAGGCAATAAAATCATCGAACTCTTGTTCAGTCAAATCAAATATATCAAAGGCTACATAGGTTCTCAAAAGTTCTTGTAACAAGGCTTTTTGTTTGTCCTCATATTCTTTTTGAGCGATCCATCGTTTGTTCTTTTCTCGCTTAGAAAAAGCTTCGTATAGTGCTGTAATTGGACTTTGAAAAGCTTGCAAGCCCTGCACGGTTCGTGTTTCTCTGAGCGCTAAAGTTTCCCTTTCTTCTTGAATATCATTTAAGGACTTAATTGGCCTTACTATCATTTCTGCAATTTGCTGTGGCTTTGCTTCGATGTACCACTGGTGATTGTCTTGACAGTTTTGATCAGGGTTAACCTTAAAGCTTATGTTTTGATATCCTTTTATAGATAAAATGATAGAGTCATTAATGGATGCATACACATCGTATGCACCATCTGGCATTCCGAAAACACCTTTTCCGGTGGTAATATTTACAACAACTAAATTATAGAAAGATTGAGGGCGAAGGGTGTCGGTTACTTTTCCTTTTAAATAAACTTTGTCACATTCTTGACTAAGCACCACGCCTGAGGAGGTGAAAAGAATTAATAAGGAAAAGCATAGTTTATTCATCATCTAATACGAATATAGGCATTGGAGACTTATTCTTAATGTTAAGAAGTATTAAAACTAAAGATTACATTTGTAAATCAAGTAAATTACAAATGTTTACAATTGTAATTACGTAATATGATTTTTATCTTCCTAATAAATACCTAATTTTGCAGAATGAATGGAAAACGAGTTGTCGTAGGGCTTTCTGGAGGCGTAGATTCCTCTGTAGCAGCATATCTCCTAAAAGAAGAAGGATATGAGGTTGTCGGCATGTTTATGCGGAACTGGCACGATGAAAGCGTTACTCTTTCTGACGACTGCCCCTGGATAGACGACTCCAATGATGCGTTGCTTATCGCTAATCAACTCGGCATACCCTTTCAGGTCATAGATCTGAGTAAAGAATACAAAGAAAAGATTGTTAATTATATGTTTTCGGAATACGAAGCGGGTCGAACACCTAACCCTGACATTCTTTGTAACCGTGAGATCAAGTTTGATGTGTTTTTAAAGGCCGCTATGGACATAGGCGCAGATTATGTCGCTACAGGACATTATTGTAGACGAACCGAAGCAGAAGATGGCACAGTGAGCTTATTAAAAGGAAAAGACAATAACAAAGACCAAAGTTACTTCTTGTGTCAATTGACTCAAGAGCAATTAAGTAAGGCTTTGTTTCCGATTGGACACTTGGACAAGCCCGATGTTCGCAAAATAGCCACCGAAGCAGGATTGCACACAGCAGACAAAAAAGATAGTCAAGGGCTTTGTTTTGTGGGTAAAGTGAGTCTTCCGACATTTTTGCAACAAAAATTAAAGGTTAAGCCTGGACCCGTATTGGAGGTTTCCGGTGACTTGTCTCAGTTTGTGGCTTATAGTCAAATAACACCGAGTGTTGCTAATATAAAGGAACTAGCAACTGCGTTTACTTATGATTTAAGCAAAGGAACTCAAGTTGCTGAACATCAGGGTGCACATTTTTACACGATAGGACAAAGAAAAGGCCTTCACATTGGCGGTAGACCGCTTCCTTCTTTTGTTATTGCTACTGATACAGATAATAATTATGTCTATTCTGGACAGACAGACGAGCATCCTGGGCTTAACAAATGGGCTTTATTTATTGAGGATAAGAATATTCATGTAATCAACCCAAATTATGCACTTGAAATAGGCGATGAAAAGGTTTTTGATGTAAGAATTCGCTATCGTCAACCTGTTCAGAAGGGTACTTTGGTGCGCAAGGAGGATGGAATTTACATCCTATTTGATAAAAAACAAAGAGGGAT
>JBLIKY010000142.1:0-5937 GCA_047637535.1 Lentimonas sp. | reverse complement strand
TATCAAACCATTACTAGCGTCGCCATCTAGGAAGAGACGAAGTGCTTTTTGCTTGTCATCTTTTTTAGAAAACTCATAGTACGTTTCGAATTCTTTTAAGAAAACAGCGGATACTTGCCCACCTATGCTAGAAAACTCAACAATTACTCTTTCGTTTTCAATTCTTACTGTTTCAGCTTTTTTCTCAACAGGTGCTGCAATTGAATTTGAGTCCTGACTTGAAGCATCTGTTGCAGTTGTAATTGATGAATCATCTTTCAACGCGTTTAAAGAATCAAGAGTGACAAGGTTTAGGGAGTCGATTTTTGATTGTTCAATTTTCGCGTTTTCGACTTTTAACAAATCTTCTTCTGAGGGCTGATTAAATATTGTGAAAACACTTAATATTACTCCGATTAAAACCAGTCCAGCGACGGTATTTTTATCCATTATTATTTATTTTTTGTTTTGGATTGCGGCATTTACAAATGCAACGAATAAAGGGTGTGGTCTTGCCACGGTACTTTTGTATTCAGGGTGAAACTGAGCCCCAACAAACCAAGGATGATCTGGGATTTCAACAACTTCAACTAATCCTGTCTCAGGGTTTTTACCTGTTGAAATCATACCCGCTTTTTCAAAATCAGCTAAGTATTCATTGTTGAATTCGTATCTATGTCTATGTCTTTCTGAAATTTTCTCAGTGTTATAAGCTTGCGCCACCTTAGAATCAGGCTTCAACTGACATTTGTAAGCTCCAAGTCTCATGGTACCTCCCATGTTGGAAATGTTCTTTTGCTCTTCCATCATGCTTATCACTGGATAAGCAGAGTTTTCAGCAATTTCCGAAGTATGAGCATCTGACCACCCTAGGACGTGTCTTGCAAACTCAATCACTGCGCACTGCATTCCCAAACAAATTCCAAAGAATGGAACTTTGTTTTCTCGTGCAAATCGAACAGCTTCTATTTTTCCGGAAATACCTCTAGATCCAAATCCTGGTGCAACAAGTATTCCGTCAAGCCCTGCCAATTTCTCATTGACGTTGTTTGAATTTATTTTTTCAGAATGAAGCCATTCCACTTCAACGTGACATTCATTTTCTGCACCTGCATGAATAAATGCTTCTGATATGGATTTATAAGAATCTTTCAATTCAACATATTTTCCAATCAATCCGATTTTAACTGTTGATTTAGGATTTTCAATTCTTCTTATAAAGTCTTCCCATTTGTCCATGTTAGGCACGGACTTAGAAGAGAATCCAAGTTTTTCAAGAACCACCTTATCCAATTCTTCACTTTGCATTAAGCTTGGAACCTCGTAAATGGTATTTGCATCTCTTGATTCGATAACGGCTTTCATGCTGACGTTACAGAACTTAGCAATTTTCTTTCTTATAGTTAAATCCAAAGGATGCTCTGTACGACAACATAAAATATCAGGTTGAACCCCTAACTCAAGCAATTGCTTTACTGAATGTTGCGTTGGCTTCGTTTTTAACTCTCCCGCTGCTGCTAAATATGGAATTAAGGTCAAGTGGATGACGATACAGTCGTTTTCAAACTCCCACATCATTTGTCTAACCGCCTCAACGTAAGGAAGAGACTCAATATCACCAACGGTGCCACCAATTTCAGTAATTACGATGTCGTAATCTCCACTTTTACCTAAAATTTGAATTCTGTCTTTAATTTCGTCTGTGATATGAGGGATAACTTGAACCGTTTTACCTAAAAACTCACCTTTTCTTTCTTTCTCAATTACCGCTTGATAAATTTTACCGGTGGTAACGTTATTAGCTTGAGAAGTTGGAACTCCGAGAAAACGTTCGTAATGACCTAAATCAAGGTCTGTCTCCGCTCCATCGTCCGTTACATAACACTCACCGTGTTCGTATGGATTCAATGTACCCGGATCGATGTTGATGTATGGATCTAGTTTTTGAATGGTAACTGCATAGCCTCTCGCTTGAAGGAGGGTTGCCAAGGAGGCAGAAATAATTCCCTTGCCTAAGGATGATGTTACACCCCCTGTTACAAAGATGTATTTTGTTGAATTTGACATTCTATTTAATGATTGTAACTACGGGCTGCAAAATTACAAAATTGGTTGAGATGTTCGACTACTTTTTATTCTTTATTTCACATTAATTATTCACAAACTGACCAACAATGTGTTAATACATATTGTCATCATTAATCTTCCCTTGCAGATAAAGCTTGATTCTTCTGACATCTTCTTTGTTTTGTACTGCTCGACCTGAATTGTCCAACATCGGGTAGTGCGGAGTATTTCGCTTCATCTTTTTTGGAAGAAATATTAAATCATGCGACAATCGATTTTGAAGAATATTTCTTACTTGTTCGGCATCAACTCCAAATTCAATCCCACCATAAAAATTGGGGTCAATCCATTGATAAGCGCCTATATAAAATATCCCATGACTTGTTTTACCGTAGGGCAACGCCTCCAGGTTTCTATATCCGTTTGGGCGTTTTTCACTAGGTGTTTTGATCCAATTACTACCTCTTGTTTCTCCCGTCCAAATCTTAATGCCCATTGTATATTGTTGGATTCCATTAAAATAAACGGCGCGCATGTGTCCCGTTCGGAATCTGTCTCGACCAAAGCCAGCGAAAAAATCGTTTTCCAGTTCAACTCTAGTTGAGTTGAACTGCAATCCAAAAGCACCTGCAAATTGGCTTGTCTGCTTATTGTCCCTGTACCAGATATAGGAGTAAGAAAATGAATTTGAATAATTTGACACATTTCTTAAGTCGGATAAAATGTAATCCTTTTCAATCGTTTTTGTTCCGCCCAAAAAACCAACTCCCGTGGCCAATCGATTTTGAATTAAGTTCTTTCTTTTACCAATATTGTTTCTTGAAAAACCGAGTGAGTTTTCAATATTTAACTGAACAAATGATTGAGTAAAATAACCGTTGAATTTAACGCCAAGAGATTGATTATGGGTCCCTATATTAAAAAAAACTCCAAGCTTAAAGCCCATCTCCAAACTATTTGATTGAGCAATACTAGTAGGAGATAGGTGAGGTAGCAAGGTTAAGGCCAGTAACAAAAAAATTAAATAAATACGTTTGCCACTCATCCTCAATAACTTTGTTTTTCACACCACATTCAACCGCTCATAAAAATAAGTAAATATTTCGCTTGAGTACTACTATATTTGCCTCGTGATAAGTGCTCAAAGACTTTATTGGTTAGCTCAGTTTATAGGATGGATTTCCTATGGTGGTCTTTTGCTCTTTTTCACATTCATTACTAGACCTGGCCTTTTCAATATTGCCTTAGTAACAAATGTAGGTGTTTTCGTCACTTGGGCCATCATTTGCACACATCTCATGCGGGTGTTTTACCTACGTAAAAATTGGTTAGTATTTAGATTATATTCTGTAATTCCTCGACTGTTGCTATCTAGCATATTTATCGGTTTAATGCTTGTACTAGGGAATCGAGTATTCGCCATAGCTGATGATGTTCTAGCCGAGCGGGAGGTAGTTTGGTCAAGTTCAAGAATCATCATCAACTGGATATCAAACACAATCATCGTTTTGATATGGAACGCTATCTACTTCGGTTATGCATTTTTCAAGAAGTATTACTATCAAGAAATCAACAATTTGACCATTGAGGCTAGCTATAAAGAAGTTGAATTAAAAAATTTACGAAATCAATTAAACCCTCATTTTTTGTTTAATTCCTTGAATTCAATCAAAGCCTTAATTCAAATCGATCCAGCCAAGGCAAAAGAATCGCTAACATTGTTATCAAACCTCTTGAGAGGGTCCCTTTTAATGGAAAATGAAGGAATGATCTCGCTGAGTAAAGAACTTGAGCTTTGCAAAAACTACCTGATGTTGGAGAAAATTAGATTTGAAGAAAGATTAGAAGTTTCATGGGATATTCAGGTCAACACAGACTCCATACAGGTCCCTCCTTTTGTTTTACAACTCATGGTTGAAAATTCGGTAAAACACGGAATCTCAACTTTAATGAATGGGGGAGAAATTATTATTACAATAAAAAATACAGATGAAGGATTTCTGATTCAGGTAAAGAACTCAGGACGAATAGATAAGAAAGAACAATCCTTTGGAATTGGAATAGAAAACACAAAAAGAAGATTGGATTTGCAATATCAAAATAGAGCCTCAATGCTAATGTATGAGGAGGAAAACATGGTGGTTGCACAAATATTATTAAAAAACTAAACCCATGAAAAAAATAAGAGCATTGATTGTTGATGACGAGCGACTAGCAAGGGAAGAGTTAAAGTTCATGTTGAAGGATTTTCTTGAAATCGAAGTTGTTGGCGAAGCCAAAAATGGAGATGAAGGCATTAAAATGAACAACGCACTAAGACCCGATCTTATTTTCTTAGATGTATCTATGCCAGGTATGACTGGATTTGAGATGATAAAACAATTGGATTTTATTCCTCATGTTGTATTTATTACCGCTTTTGATGCATTTGCTCTTAACGCATTTGAGGTTTCGGCATTGGATTATATATTAAAACCAATCGAGCCACTTAGACTGAAGGAAGCCGTCTCAAAAATACTCGCGAAAGAGGATTTTGGTTCAGAATTTTCAAATACTCCAAAACGTTCAGAAAGAAACCTAAATATTAACGACAAGGTTTTTATAAAGGATGGCGAAAAATGCTGGTTTATTGAGATTTCTCAAATTAGAAGATTTGAATCTGAAGGCAATTATGTGAAGATTCACTTCGAGACATTCAAACCATTAGTTTTAAAAACTTTAAATAGCTTTGAAGAGGGCCTTAACCCTGAAGATTTCTTTAGAGCTAGTCGAAAAAACCTAGTTAATATCCATTGGATCAAAACCGTAGAAAACTGGTTCAACGGCGGTTTATTATTAACAATGAAAGACGGTGAAAAAATTGAAGTTTCAAGACGTCAAGCTACACGATTTAAAGATGAATTGGGATTTTAACTCTTAAAGAACAGTAATACCGTCTTTGTCGATAGAAATTATCTTCTGTTTGAATAAGTTTCCAACTGCCTTTTTGAAAGTTTTCTTACTCATACCGATTTCTTCACGAATATCCTCTGGATCGCTTTTGTCAGTTAAATAGAGTGTACCTCCTTTTTTCTTGATTATTTCAAGTAAATCCAAGGACATTGGTTCGATTTTATCATAGCCCTCAAGCTCTAATCGTACATCTAGCTTACCATCTTCACGTTTGTTGTAAACATAACCGGTGTGGTGAGAACCACGGATTAGCCTTTTGTTTATGTCATTGTGAAAGATTAATCCTGGATATTTATTTTCAACAATTACTCTAACACCCAAATCATGCTTTTCGCAGATTAGGACTTCAATTGGTTCATTGACTTCAATATGTTCAGGGTCATTATCAAGATACTTGCCGATTTTTGTAGTAGCAACCAGTCTATCAGTAGACTCATCTAGGGTTAAATAAACTAAAACACGTTCGTCTTCCTCTAATTTCTTTTGCTGCTCTTTAAACGGAACCATTAAATCCTTTTCAATTCCCCAATCGAGAAAAGCACCGAAAAAATTAACTTGATTGACCTTTAAATAGGCAAACTCATCAATTATAATGTAAGGTTTAAGTGTGGTTGCGATAATTCTATCTTCAGAATCCTTGTAGATAAATACAGTTACTGTATCTCCTTCTTCCCATGCGGGTTCGACGCACTTTTGAGGCAGCAAAACATCATTGTCTTCTGCATCACCTAAATAGGCTCCAACGCTGGTAAACCTTAAAATTTCCAAATCGTTGTATTGACCAAGTATCATATTAAAAATATAAAGAAGAAGCTAACTTCGAATTTACCACCATACAAGGCAGTTTTAAGCTATTTGTTATTAATGATTGGCCAAATGCATCAAACTGAGGAAACATACTCTCAGAGTGATATGCAAACGCTAACAATTCTGCATTGT
>JBLIKY010000141.1:0-5945 GCA_047637535.1 Lentimonas sp. | reverse complement strand
TTATTAACTGTTATTGAACATCTATTTGGACTTGATTTATTCATCGATAATTTATTCGTAGAAGCCTACCAAACTGCCAACACCAGTTTTCCTGGACGAATGGCTCCTAGCACGGCTATGTGTTTTTTAATCTCGACCATTTCTCTTTTTATAATTGCCAAATTCAGAAACAACAAATACCAATTAGGAGGAGTTTTAGGTACCCTAGTGTTTTCCTTGAGTATTGGAGCATTTTTAGGATATGTGATTGAATACCAATCTGGTTACGCTTGGGGAGAGTGGACCCATATGTCCTTACACGCAACTTTTTGTTTTCTCCTCTACGGAATAGCCTTGACCTTTTTAAACTGGTATCTAATTAAAGACTCTAAGAATAAGGAAAAAAGGCTAAAGCCATTAATCATTGGTTACGTCATTTCTTTGAGCTTTTTAATCTTTTTGATTGATGTCAATGTGCCACTTGGAGTCTCTGCGGGTATTGGGTATATTCTCGTTTTAATTACTGCGTTTTTCGCAAACAGTAAGAACTTATTGACGATTTTCTTAGTGAGTAGCATGGGCCTTGTAATGCTAGTATTAGAGATATCCAATGATGCAAACGTAAACATGACAACCAAATCAAGTCGTATATTAACTCTGTTTGTACTTGTTATTGTTTATTTTTTATTGCGTTTGATTCAAGATAATCATAGAAAACAACGCGATCAGAATAAATTATTGGACAACATGGTTACCGAAAGGTCAAATGAACTTGTGAAAAGAAACAATGAATTGGAGCAATTCTCTTATATCTCCACACATGATTTACAAGAGCCATTAAGAACTATTCGCAGTTATTCAGAAATATTAAAAGACCAATATTCTGGAAGCCTTGATGAATTGGGAAATAAAAGCGTAGAATTCGTTCATCAAGCCGCTGTTAGAATGAATTATTTAATCAGAGCCTTGTTAGCCTATTCAAAATTAGGGAAGGGTGTTGTTTTAAGAAGGATGAATATTGAACAAGTCATTGAAAAGGCGAAAGCAGAAATCGCCGATAAAATCATTGAAACCAAAACGGTAATTACTTTTGACTCTATGCCCAACTTGATGGTTTTTAATGATGAAATAATCTTATTATTTCAAAACCTATTCGAAAACGCAATCAACTACCAAAAACCAAATGAATCGCCAAAGATTCACATTTCAGTCAAGCCACTTCACGCCCATTATGAATTTTGTGTTTCTGATAATGGTATTGGTATTGGCGAAGAATACCTCGACAAAATATTTAATTTATTTCAACGTTTGCACTCCCAAAATGAAATTCCGGGTACGGGAATTGGACTTTCACAATGCAAAAAGATAACGAACCTTCACAATGGTGAAATAAGTGTGAAGTCAGAACCTGGCAAAGGCAGTCAGTTTTATTTTACAATTTTCAAACACCTATAGACTATAGCTTTATGGCAATCAAAAAAATTAGCATATTATTGATAGACGATAGCGAACCCGACAATTATCTACATGAATATTTGTTAAAAAAATTGGAAGAATTTGGACCAATTTACTCTGTTTTAAACGTAGAAAAAGCAATTGAAACTCTAGTTCAATTATCAAAGGAAGAAGAAATGCCTAACATAATTATGCTAGACATTAACATGCCCAGAATGAACGGTTGGGACTTCTTGGATCATTCATTATCGACGAAGGATTACGATATTTCTAAATCTGATGTATACATGTTGACCACATCTTTAAACCCTGACGACAAGAAAAAAGCCCTAGAGGCATACAACCTAAAGGGATTTTTTAACAAACCTTTGAAATTAGAATACATTCAGTCAATATTGACCCAATTTGATTAATTCGCTTTAATCCAATTGGTAATTTTCTCATCTAAGGGTAAAACTCTTGGGGATAGAACTTCTACCAAATGACCACTTTTATCTATTAAATACTTTTGAAAATTCCATTGAACTTCATTGTTTGATAATCCATTTAGTTTTTTTTGAGTTAAAAACTTATACAATTCATGTTGATCATCTCCTTTTACTGATATTTTACTCATCATCGGAAAGGAAACGCCATAATTCTTTTGGCAAAAAGATGCTATCTCCTTATTTGTACCCGGTTCTTGCTGACCAAAGTTGTTTGCAGGAAATCCGATAATAACAAAATCCTCTTTTGAATAGGTTGAATACAATTCCTCCAAACCTTCATATTGAGGAGTCAAACCACATTGAGATGCGGTATTGACAATCATTACTTTCTTGTTTTTTAAAGTTGCAAAATCAAAAATCTCTCCTTCAAGAGTTTCTACTTTGAAGGAATAAATCGAACTCTGTGCCATAAAATTAAAGTGCAAGACTATTAAAGCGATTAAAACTAATCCGTATTTCATGTTTTTCATTTTATAAAATTACGAGATTTAATGCTATTTGGTTTGCTCATGGTTCAAAAACATAATAATTGTATATTTAAAGTCTATCAAAAATAAAACCAAAGAATGAAATACATTTTACTTTCAGCATTTGTGACGGTGTCATCAGGATTTTCCTCTCTTGCTCAAAAAGACAAAACAACAAAAGAAGAAATCCCTTCTTTGACTGCAAATACGGGAGCACTTAATTTTCGATTAGTCGGTCCGGCATTAACATCAGGAAGAATTGCTGACATTGCTGTGCATCCAACAAATCATGACACCTGGTATGTCGCAGCTGCTTCTGGAGGAGTTTGGAAAACTACAAATCACGGAACCACATTTAGTCCAATTTTTGATAGTCAGTCCTCCTACTCTATTGCTTGTGTAGAACTTGCTCCATCAAACCCGAATACGGTTTGGGTTGGAACAGGTGAAAACAACAATCAGCGTTCGGTTGCATATGGAGACGGAGTCTATAAATCATTAGATGGTGGAAAATCCTTTAAGAACATGGGATTAAAAACTTCAGAGCACATAGGCAACATTATTATTCATCCAACCAATGAAAACATCATTTGGGTCGCTGCTTACGGACCTGTTTGGAGTGCTGGTGGAGAAAGAGGTGTTTATAAGTCAATGGACGGTGGAGAAACTTGGGAAAGAACCTTATTCATTTCTGACAACACTGGAATTGCGGAAATAGCAATAGACCCTAGTGATCCAAGTATTCTATACGCTTCTGCTCATCAAAGAAGAAGAAGAGAATGGACATATATTGGTGGAGGACCCGAATCTACCTTATACAAATCAACAGATAGTGGAAAAACGTGGAGGAAAATCGAATCCGGTTTACCGACGAATGACATGGGACGAATAGGAATAACTGTTTCGCCTGTTGACCCAAATTACGTTTATGCGATTGTAGAAGCTCGAGACGACAAAAGTGGTTTTTACCGTTCGACAAACAAAGGAGAAAGCTGGTCTAAGATGTCAAAGCACACTACTTCTGGAAATTATTACCAAGAAATCATAGCTGATTTAACAAACAGAGACAAAGTATTCTCAATGGATACTTGGTTGCATCACACAGAGGATGGTGGAAAATCATTTAAGAGAACAGGAGAATCAAAAAAACACGTTGATAATCACTGCATATGGATTGACCCAAACAACTCAGAACATTGGATCGTTGGCTGTGATGGAGGGATTTACGAAACCTACAACCATGCCAAGGATTGGAAATACTATTCTAACCTTCCAATTATTCAATTTTACAAAGTGGCAACAGACAATGATTCGCCTTTTTACAACATTTATGGCGGTACCCAAGACAATAATTCCATGGGTGGGCCTTCTGCTACGATCAACAATGCAGGAATATTAAACAGCGACTGGTACATAACAAACGGTGGTGATGGATTTGAATCAGCCATTGATCCTCAAAACCCGGACATTGTATATGCTCAATCTCAATACGGTTTTTTAGTCCGTTACGACAGAGCATCAGGAGAAAAAACACCGATTCAACCAATGCCTGGCAAGGATGAAGCTGCTTATCGTTGGAATTGGGATGCCCCCTTATTGATTTCCCCTCACGATAACAAAACGCTTTATTTCGCTGCTAACAAGGTGTTTAAATCAACAAACCGCGGCGATGACTGGAAAGCAATATCAGGTGACCTAAGTCAACAGTTGGATCGAAACAAACTTCCTGTTATGGGACAGGTTTGGAGCATGGATGCTGTAATGAAAAACATGTCAACGACAATTTATGGGAACATTGTTGCCCTTGACGAATCTCCAGTAAAACAAGGCCTTTTGGTTGCTGGTACTGATGACGGACTAATACAAGTAAGTGAAAATGGCGGTGAATCTTGGAAAAGGTATTCTGAATTTCCTGGTGTGCCAAAACAAACAAGAGTTAATATGGTTTTGACTTCTCGTCACGACGAAAATGTAATTTTTGCGATTTTCAATAACCATAGAAGCGGTGACTTTATGCCTTATCTATTAAAGTCAACAAACAAAGGAGAAACGTGGGTATCCATTAGCAATAACTTGCCAGAAGCTGGTGCAGTATTCTGTGTAGCTCAAGATCATTTGGATGCGAATATTTTATTTGCTGGAACTGAATTTGGTTGCTATTTTTCTGTTGATGCAGGTAAAATTTGGAACAAAATTGGTGGCTTACCTACCGTTGCTGTTTACGATTTAGACATTCAAAAAAGAGAAAACGATTTAGTTGCCGCTACTTTCGGTAGAGGCTTCTATGTTTTAGACGATTACTCACCATTAAGGGACCTTTCAAAAGAAAACATTGACAAAAAAGCCCACATGTTTGACATCAAAGATGCGCTTTTATATGTTCCCTCTGCCCCACTCGGTTTAAGAGGTACAGGTTCACAAGGTGCCGATTTATGGTCCGCAAAAAACCCAGCTTTCGGAGCGACTTTTACGCTTCATCAAAATGAGGACTTTCAAGGGTTAACTAAAGAAAGAAGAAAAGCTGAAAACAAATTGGAGAAAGAAGGAAAAGATGTATTCTACCCAAGTTTTGAAGATTTAAAGAAAGAAGACCTGGAAGAAAAACCTACCCTTATCTGGATAATTAGAGATGTAAACAATAAGGAAATTAGACGATTTAAAACCGCATCTAAAAAAGGAATGCAAAGAGTTTCTTGGGATTTACGCAAAGAATCCACTTCTCCTATTACCAACAGTAAAAGATCTCCTGGAAGATATGAAGACCCTAATTACGGTTTCTTAGTTACAGAGGGCACCTATTCTGTTGAGGTAATTCGAATTAAAGATGGCGAAATGGAAACCTTAGTATCTAAAAAGAATTTTAAAGTCGTAGCCTTAGCAAATCAAACCTTGTTAGCTACTGATAATAAAGAACTCAATAAATTACGTTCAGATATCGCGGAAATGTCAAGACAACTATCTGGCTCGAGTAAATTACTTAACGAGACTAATGAGAAATTGGAATTGATGGAAGTAGCCATTAAAGGTTACCCTGGAGCAGACTTAAGTCTTTTGAAGGAAACGCGAACGTTAAAAATAGACATTGAAGACTGCAAGCTTGCGTTATACGGTGATCAGAAGAAATCAGCAATGCAGTTTGAAACTCCACCAAGTTTGAGTTATAGAATTGGTATTACTGAATATCAATTGTTTTCAAACACAACGGGGGTAACGGAAACTCAAAAAGAAAACTTAAAAATAGCCAAAGAAGAATACATGGCGTTTAGGTTAAAGCTAAATGCTATTATTCTTGCCACAAGCGAAATTGAGAAAAAATTAGAATCCATTAAATTGCCTTATCTAAAAGGAGCTAATCAAAACTGGAAAGAAGATTAATTAAATACTTGATTAAATAACTTTAACAGGCAGTCGAACATCATTTCGGCTGCCTGTTTGCTTTTGATTATCTTTGTACAAATGCATTTAAATGAAAGTCGAACAAATCTATACAAACTGTTTAGCGCAGGGTTCTTATTACATTGAGAATCAAGGAGAAGTTGCAATAATTGATCCATTA
>JBLIKY010000140.1:0-6044 GCA_047637535.1 Lentimonas sp. | reverse complement strand
CGGCAAAGTGGCGTATAATTTTCTGCAGCTCCCAGTACAATTTGTTTTTTTGTGTGGTTGGTACGTTGAGAAAAATTGGCTTTTTCACCACAAACCGAACAAATTGCAAGCAGTTTGGTGACAATATCCGATTTTGCCATCATTTCTGGCATGATTCCAAAGGGTTTGCCTAAATAATCCAGGTTTAGACCCGCAGCGACAATTAGGGTTCCTTTAGCTGCCAATTCTTCGCATATCGTGACGATTTGTTTGTCAAAAAATTGAAGTTCGTCAATGAAAACAAACTCTTCCCCTTTGAAAAGTTCAAGTAAACCCTGACTCGACATAATCGGAATCGCAGAAATCGAATTTCCGGGATGACTAACGATGTCCGTTTTTGAATATCGATGATCCGCATTGGGTTTAACGATTAACAAGGATTTGTCTTTCACCAAATTAATTCGGCGCAATAATTCTTCCGTTTTACCAGAAAACATAGGCCCACAGATCACTTCAATTGACCCAACCTTGTTTCCTGAAGAAGAATTTGATTCCATTTTAAACTTTCTTTTGCCCTGCAACAAGATTGCTGGGTTTTAACATGGAATAAAAATAAGAATTTATTCCTCAACGCTCGTGTGGTTTTAAAGGTAATAAAATGGAGAGGGAGTATTGCTTTTTGAAATTTGCTCTTCCCTCTTTTGTTGATTGCTGGAGGGATACTCGTCAAAATGGACAAATTTGTCAAATCTGATTTTTAAACTCGCTTCGAATTTCGAATAACTCCTCCCCCTCAATCCCCCTCCAAAAGGGGGAAGACTAAAAAATAGCACTTCCTAGTAAATCCTTCCCCCTTTTGGAGGGGGACCGAGGGGGAGGACGAAGGAAAGTCAATCAAAAACCCAATGTTGATTTCTTAAATACAAAACCCAACAACCAAAGCCCTCTATTCCTAAAAAATCCTCTATCTTTCTACTCCGTTAACCAAGGTCTTTTTTTAACATTAGAAAAATGCACATGCAAACTCATACAAGCCAAGAAATTATTAGCAAATTGTCCCTTTTGTTTGACAAAATCAAACAAGGAAACGTAAGCGAAAACGAGATTGATGATGCAGTAAAACTGTCGTCTGATTTACACGAAAGATGCGTGATATTGAGGTACAAATCGTTTGAACAAAAAGTGTTTAAAAAGGCCGATGAAGTGAAGAATGAAAAAATTATGGCGGTGCCAGAGAAAAAGGTTGTTAAGACTCAACAGGTGATGTCCGAACAAACACCTATCGATTTTTCAGTTTTTGATGAACCGGAAGTAAAAGAAGAGGTCATCGTTACTGAAGCGGAAAAAGAAGTTATTGCAACCGTTGATGAAGAACCTTTGTTTGAAGAAACGAAGTCGGAAGAGGATGTTGTTAGTTCGGATTGGGGAAACTATATTTCTAAAGTAGTGGAAGAAAGCAAAGGAGGCATTCAAAAACGAATTGAGAATTTGACCAGTTCGTTTGGACTCAACGAAAGAATGCTTTACACCAATGAATTGTTCGATAACTCTTCGGATAGTTTCTCAAACACATTAAATCTTCTGGACAAACTATCAGATTGGGACGAAGCGAAAAGCGGACTTATTCGATTGGCTGAATTGAATGATTGGGACAAAGAAACCAATGCTTTAGACGGTTTCATTGCACACATTTATAGATGTTATGCGTAAATCATTGACTTTACTTTTTGGGATTCTTATAAGCTTAACTTCCTTTTCGCAGATTGAAGAAATCAAGAAATTGACTTCTGATTTATGTTCGCCCAACATGCACGGTAGAGGTTATGTGGCTGGAGGAGACAGCATCGCGGCGGAATACATCGCCAAGGAGTATGAAAAAATAGGATTATCTGCCTTGCCTGAATATGATTCTTACTTTCAACCTTTTTCCTTTGATGTCAATACTTTTCCAGGTGAGATGGCACTTGTGATCGATGGTAAAACAATGTTGGCAGGACAAGATTACATCGTCAAACCGAGCAGCGGAAGCGATGATATAAAGCAAGTAAAATCAAGATTTTTAACCCAAGAAGAAATTTTTAACCCGACGGTGATCAGTCAGGTAATTGATTCGATTCGCAGCTTTTCTTCAATTAATACAGTCGTTACCAATCTATCTAGACTAAAAGGGGATAGCCTCAAGGCGACCCAACAATTGCTCGATGAATTAACTTCGATTTGTGCAGTCGTAGAGTTGTTCGATAAGAAATTCACCTGGTCAGTGGCTCGTCAGGCATCAGTGCATTCTTACATTTATCTTCGAGATAGCCTATGGAAAGACTCACAAAATAGCAGCATTGAGATTCAGAACTTCTTAAAGAAAGACCACCAAGCACGTAACGTAATTGGATATATACCATCAAAGAAAAGGACCAAGAAAACCGTTTTTTTCACGGCCCACTATGACCACTTGGGAAGAATGGGATTCAATGGGGATTTGTCTGATAAAACGAATGCTTATTTCCCGGGAGCAAATGACAATGCAAGTGGCACGGCCATGCTGATAAATTTGGCAAAGTATTTTACAGACAACCCTCAAAAGTTCAACATTGCCTTCATAGCCTTCGCGGGGGAAGAGGCGGGTTTAATTGGGTCTAAGTATTATGTTGAACACCCCATTTATCCACTTGAAGAAATTGATTTCTTAATCAACATTGACATCATGGGCAGTGGGGAAGAAGGTATCACAGTTGTCAACGGCGCTGTCTATGAAAAAGCCTTTAAGAAACTTACTAAAATAAATAAGAAACACGACCTTCTGACTGCAGTGAAGAAAAGAGGCAAAGCGGCCAACTCTGATCACTATTTCTTTTCAGAAGCTGGGGTTCCGGCTATATTCATTTATACCATGGGTCCCAACAAACATTACCACGACATTTACGATACTTTTGACCAGTTGACTTTTAATGAATATGAGGACATAGTCGAACTACTCAGGATTTTCTTAAAGAAAGTTTGACCTGTATAATTTGAAACAAGATTGGAATTCTAAATTGACCTGAGCATTCCAGATTTCTATACTTTCATAAAAACACCTCGGCCCTAGTGAATGCTGAAACTTGTTCGAAATGCGACAAACACTTTATAACAAAACAAGATGAGCTCGTTAATTATGTCGCCTGGTATCAAGCAGGTGTGCAAGATGCAAAAGACAGCGAACTAACCTTTACAGATTGGAATCTCCAAAACAGTAGCGGAATCCCTGTTGCGTCTGGTGTGTGTTTAATCCATGTGGATGTAACAGGAATTGGAGAAAAAGGACTCAAACTTTTTGCAGGCATGCGCGAAGCAGATTATTACGGGTATTAGTAAAATTGATTATTCGTGAAGGTTTATTGAGCAATTTTAAGGCTAATCCTAAAGGTTGTTCCTTTGTTGAGTTCAGAATGAAGAACAAAAACAGTTCCCTTGTGGTATTCACTGATGATTCTTTTCACCAAGGATAAACCCAACCCCCAGCCGCGTGTTTTTGTCGAAAAGCCGGGTTGAAAAACGGTTTTTAATTGTTTAGGAGAAATTCCTTTTCCATTGTCCTTGATGTCGATGTAGACGAATTTATGATCTTGCCTTACCATCACGTCAATTTCCCCTTTTGCCTCCATCGCGTCAACGGCATTTTTTATCAAATTTTCGATGACCCATTCCAAAAGTGGGGCGTTGTGGGGAACGGATGCTTCGTTGTGGTTTTCAAAACGAAGATTGACATTTGAGGATATTCTAGGTCTAAGGTACTTGAGTATTTGTTCGACCGTTTGCCCAACATTCATGTCTTTTAACTTCGATTTACTGCCAATTTTCGAGAATCTATCACTTACTTTTTCAAGTCGCTGAATATCCTGACGCATCTCTTTGGTGATTTCATTGTTTGGGAGTTCGGTGTCCAGTATCTCAACCCATGCCATTAATGAAGACAGGGGAGTACCTAACTGATGGGCCGTTTCCTTTGCCATTCCAGCCCAAACTTTGTTTTGTTCGGCTTTTCTGAACGTAGAAAAAATAAGATAACCGATTAGGATGAAGAGTCCAATGATGAAGAATTGTATATAAGGAAAATAGAAGAGTTGTTTTAGTTCGGTACTGCTATCAAAATAAAGTAAAATTTTCTCGTTTTCACCGATTTGAATCCGGATAGGTTCGTTTCGATTTGCGAGTTTATTTCTTAAAACGTCGATTCCTGTTACGTTAATTTCTCCCTTTTCGATGTTACTCCCAATAATGGAATCGTTTTGAGGATTATAAAGCAAAACAGGCACCAATCCTTCGTTATTGATGAGGTCTTTGTTAAAGGATTGAATGAGGGAATCCCTTTCTTCCTCTAATCTCACGATTTCTTTTGAATCGGAGTAAAAATAGGTCAAAAACAAGCCTTCAAATACCTCGACGGTAAAGGGTTTGTTTTCCAAGGTCCAATCCTTAGATAAATTCAATAAAGAATCCTCAAACGCGGCATTCAATTCTTTAGTACTGATTTCGGGATACGATGGTCTTAAATTACTTGTGTCAAAATCCAAATTGATATGACCCGTAATGTTTTGCTCGTTGTCCACGACAATTACTGGAATGTTTTTATTGCCTTGAATGATGTAAAAGGGAAATCGAAAATCTGTATTTCCATCCAATGCGGATAATTTAGACACCTCTTTTGTGGCCTCAATCCAAAGGGTCATTTTTTCTCTTTCCTTATCTCTAAGTTGAGTAAATGTGCGGTCGGTCAATTTGACCAATTCTATTTTTTTCTTGATGGACTCTGCCCATTGCGTGGCGCGATCTTTTTCTCTATCCCTAACTTTGGTAACAATGGAATTGGAGACAAACAGGGACAAACTAACGAGTACCAATGCAATTAGCAATAGTAAGACTTTGTATTTTTGTTTGTTTGAGTATAAGTTCACGTACGAATTTAAAATTTAGAACGCACAATGAAGAATTTTAGTCTCTTTTATGCCCTAAATTCTATTTGTTGTTCCAGTTAGTCATGGTGAGTTGAAGTCCGATAGTGGTATAGCTTTTGAGAAATTCGCAAGCAACATCAATTCTTTCGGACATCGTTTCTCGTTCTTCTGTATTCCATTCTCCAAGTACATAATCCACTTGTCTGCCCTTGTGATAGTCGTTTCCAACCCCAAAACGGAGTCTTGTGAAATTAGGAGTTCCTAGGGTTTGTTGAATATTGGCTAGTCCGTTATGACCACCATCCGAACCTTTGCCCTTCATTCTCAATTTCCCAAAAGGCAAAGCGATATCATCGGTAACGACCAATACGTTTTCGAGTTTGATTTTGTGCTGTTGCATCCAGTAAGAAACCGCTTTACCCGAAAGGTTCATAAAGGTTGTCGGTTTAATACAAACCAAAATTCTTCCTTTGAATTTTACCTCCGCAATTTCAACGTGCCGATCAGAAGAGAAATTCCCATCCAAGGATTTAACCAATTTCTCAATGACTTTAAATCCAATGTTGTGACGCGTTTCTTCGTATTTGTCCCCTGGATTTCCAAGACCAATGACTAAATATTTCATAGGGTCGTGTTCTTTGGTTTTCTTTCTGAATAATTTAAATATAGAGATCAATTTCTTACTTCTAATTTCTTACTGTTGTAAACTAAACTCAACCCGTCTGTTTTTCGCTCTACCTTGCGGGTCGTCATTGTTGTATTTAGGCTCTCTTTCACCAACGCCAATAGGTGTTATTCTTCGGCTATCAATTCCTTTTTCCGTTATGTAATCAAGTACCGAATTGGCTCTTGTAACAGAAAGTTTTAAATTGGCAGCATCTTCCCCAATATCATCCGTATGGCCTTTTATGGTCAAATAATAGGTTGGATTTTCAGTCATTATCTTAACCACTTGGTCGAGTTTAGAGTAAGAAATTTTTCTTATCACGTTCTTCCCTGTCTCAAACTGAATGTTTTCTAAAGTTTCTAACTGTTTAATTAAGACGATATCTTCCACTTCAGCAGGACAACCTCTGTTGGCAATCGTCCCCACTTTTTCAGGACAGTCGTCTTCGTTGTCGCTCAGTCCGTCAC
>JBLIKY010000139.1:0-6083 GCA_047637535.1 Lentimonas sp. | reverse complement strand
AAAATTTTGAAGTAATCAAAACAGATAATTTGTTGTTTTTTAAACAATTAAAGCAAATCAAACGGGTTAATGCAATTTATTTGCAACGCAGTCATTAAGGAGGAACAGGCCCGACATAATCAACGCAGGGATGAGTCCCTTCGTAACAGCGAAAATCATAAGAGAATTCTTGTTCTTTGTCTCTATATCCGTAAAATCGACCCAAATCTGGGGATTCTATTTTGATGAATTCTTCAGTAGAGCAACTCCAAAACAATACGGGGCGGACTCATAAAAACTTAACGTGGTGATTTTGGATTAGTTTCCAATGTTCTTGCTGGACCCACAAGAAAGGAAAAGAAAAGGTAAAATGAATAAGTAAAGCCTAAAACCCGTCAAAATCTCCCTTTTCTACGTTGTCTTCCATCCTTTTCTTATAAATATCATTCACGTCTTCTTCCTTGCTGTCGTTGCGCACCAAGGGCAGTTTAGGGAAAAGGACATCTTTAATTTTTTCGCCTTTGTGAGTAATCAATCCTATGGTCATGATGATACTTGTCACGATGATTGGATACAACAACAAGCCTGGATCAAAACCTGGGATATCAACTCTAGGGTCTTTAAGAATAACGAAGAACAACAAAACAGTAATCAAGCCTCGAGGTGCTATCCACAACTCTGGAAAAAGATTTTTTCTTGCGAACAGCCGCAACACTACAAATCGAACTATGTATAAAATCAATACGATCGCAATTCCATTTACAGCCACTCTCCAGTCGTAAAGTGAAGAAAGGGTAATTGAGATTCCGAATAAGACGAAGAAGAAGGTTCGAATTAAGAACGCAGACTCCAAAGTCAAATTATGAAAATCATGAATAATGGGCTTGACGGCCTGTTTATCAAAGTACTTGGCAAATCGACCCGGGAAGAACAAGTCGGTATTGTTTAACACCAATCCGAAGGCTAAAATGGTTAAAAGCGAAGAAAGGTGGAAGTATTTACCCAAAGCAAACATCAACAACAGCACGGCAATAATCAAGAACAGTTTCACCTGCATTTTAAGGTGTTGGAAAATGTAAACCAAACCATAGGCTACGACAATGGACATGAGTAATGTAATGCCAAGGTTTGACATGATGCCAGAAGCTGAGGTTCCACCAACCGTCCCTTCTTCACCCAGTAAGAAATAGAACACCATAATCCCTAGAATGTCAGAAAAAGTACTGTCATACACCATGAATTCTTTCTTCTCGCCCGTCAACGAGCCAACGGAAGGAATAATTATTGCACTCGACATTATACTCAAAGGAACTGCATAAACTGCCGCAGCGTAAAACTCAGTTCCTGGAAATATGTACATTAATAAAGCGGCAATACCGTATATCGAACCGGCTAAAGAAACTGCTGAAACGAGCAAAGACCGCAGCAAAATGCCCGCTTTCTTCCTTTCGAGTTTTAAGTCCAAAGCTGCTTCTAAAACAATCATTACCAATCCGACATTACCTAAAGTTTCGAGCAAGGAGTCGATTCCGAGGTCTTTGTCTCGTAATTCGGTCATGTTCATCAACAATTTAATCCCAATTCCCAATCCGATTAACATCAACACACTCGGGATGTTGGTTTTCTTGGCTAAAATATTGAAGAAAAAACTTAAAATTATTACTGCAGAGCAGGCGATAATTAGTAAATATGGATTCATATATGTTGGGTGTCTTTCATATCAAATATAAGAAACTTTTGTTCGCTTGAAAATGTTTAGTCTACGAATGTTTCCTTTATTACTCGTTTGCATTCAACTTTTCGAGAATAGAAATGGAGAGGCATTCATCTTTCGAATTATTCGCGAATCGTTACAGTGCTTGGATTAAATATTCAAGTTTCACCTAGCTAAAAAAATATAGACCAGCAACACTCAAGACCCAAATACTCACGACTATAATTATGATTCCTACCTTAAATATTTTAACTTTACGGCTCATTATATAAAGAAATTTAACAATTATGTCAGATACAATGACGGCGACTTTCCAAATTGATAAAGTATTATCAAAACTAGGAATTCAGCCAATCAATAAAGGTGCTTCGACGGGTGCAAACTGGGCGGACACTAAAGGCGAAATGATAACTTCTTACTCTCCAGTGGATGGTAAAGCTATTGCAGCAGTGCAATCGGCTCAACCTGCGGATTATGATGCGGTTATTAAAAAAGGACAAGAAGCGTACAAAGAATGGCGTACATGGCCAGCTCCAAAAAGAGGTGATATCGTACGTCAATTAGGCGATAAACTTAGAGAATACAAAAACGAATTGGGTCAACTTGTTTCTTACGAAATGGGGAAATCTTTGCAAGAAGGTTTGGGTGAAGTTCAAGAAATGATCGACATCTGCGATTTCGCTGTTGGTTTGTCTCGTCAACTTTACGGTTTGACTATGCATTCTGAACGTCCGGGACACAGAATGTACGAACAATATCACCCTATCGGGACTGTAGGTATCATTTCTGCCTTCAACTTCCCAGTTGCGGTTTGGAATTGGAATACAGCTCTTGCTTGGGTTTGTGGTGATGTTACCGTTTGGAAACCATCTGAAAAAACTCCTTTGACGGCTGTAGCTTGTCAAAGAATTACGCAAGAAGTTTTCGAAGCGAATGGCGTACCTGAAGGTGTTTCTTCTATCATTATTGGTGGAGCAGATATCGGAAAATTGATGGCAGAGGACAAAAGAGTTCCTTTGGTATCGGCTACTGGTTCGACAAGAATGGGTAAATCAGTTAGTGCAGCAGTTGGAGCTCGTTTAGGGACTTCTCTATTGGAATTAGGAGGAAACAATGCGATTATCATTACACCGACTGCGGACTTGAAAATGGTGATTCCTGGTGCTGTATTTGGTGCTGTTGGAACTTGTGGACAAAGATGTACTTCAACAAGAAGAATCTTCATTCACGATTCAATTTACGACAAAGTAAAAGACGCAATCGTTAAGGCTTACGGTCAATTGAAAATTGGTGACCCGTTAGACGAAAACAACCACGTTGGACCGCTTATCGACAAAGACTCTGTTAACATGTATTTGAAAGCTTTAGAGCGTGTTGTTGAAGAAGGAGGTAATCTTGTTGTTGCTGGTAAAGTATTGGAAGGACCTGGTTACGAAAGCGGATGCTACGTGCAACCTGCAATCGCTGAGGCTGACAATTCTTACGAAATCGTACAACACGAAACTTTTGCTCCAATCTTGTACTTGATGAAATATTCAGGATCTATCCAAGACGGAATTGCTTTGCAAAACGATGTACCTCAAGGTTTATCTTCTGCAGTAATGACAAATGACTTGAAAGAGGCTGAGGCATTTTTATCTTTTGCTGGTTCGGATTGCGGAATTGCAAACGTCAACATCGGTACTTCGGGTGCTGAGATCGGCGGTGCATTCGGTGGTGAGAAAGAAACAGGTGGTGGACGTGAGTCTGGATCTGATGCTTGGAAAGTTTACATGAGAAGACAAACGAATACAATCAATTACGGTGACACGCTTCCTTTGGCACAAGGGATTAAGTTTGAACTGTAGGGATTTATTCTTTTAAAATAGTAACGGCACCAATTTGATTGGTGCCGTTTTTTTTGTTTGTTGTTTTTAGTATTTCCTCGGTCTCCGTCAGCTGACGGAGGGAAGCTCGTACAGGATTCTTTATTGTTGTTTTGTGTGCCTTTTAATCTTATTAAAAATTGGTTCTATATCCTTCCCCCTTTTGGAGGGGGATTGAGGGGGAGGAAATACCATGGATTTAAAAGTGAAAATATGCCACAAAAAAAGAGGCTCTCTTATAAGAACCTCTTTCAATTTAAAAGACAATTTCACCTTTTAAAACCAGTAAATCGACCCCCTTCACCTCGTGCGGCATCAGTTGGAATTCCTGTTACCCAGAATTGTTTTTTATTCAAAACATCTATTTCAAACGTCATAATATGTGAACCAAAATCGAGATTGATGATCTCTTTGTCTTGATCAAACGACCAATTGCCACCTCCTTTTAATCCGTCTTTAAAAAACTCTGAGTCTGAATGTGTTTTTTCATTTGAAAATGTAAATCGGCCGCTTTTTGAAAAGTTTAATTTAAAGTTTTTAACTTCATAAGAACCGCCAAGGCTAGCTTTGTAATAAAAATCAACAAAATTATTTTCCAAAACCCACTCCCTTCCACACAAACGACTTTTTACGGTTTTTAGCTCGATGAATTTAGCATTGAAATCGTATTTTTTGCAGCCAACAAGTGAAGCAGATAAAAGTAACCCTAGAAAGAAAATAATAGAAAGATAGATTGGTTTCATGATGCAAGTAATTGGTGTTGATCTGCTTTGACTAAATATACAAAAGAACTTCGAAATGAAGCTTCTAGATGTATATTCACCCTCTCTCGATGTATATATGACGGGGTTGACTGGATATTTGAAATTCTTAAACACAAAAAAAGAGGTCCCTTTACAAGAACCTCTCTACTATAAATGGTATTAAATATTATCCTTTCAACGCTTCAGCACCACCAACGATCTCTAAGATTTCGTTTGTAATGGCTGCTTGACGTGCTTTGTTGTAAGACAACTTAAGGTCTTTTTGCAATTCGTTAGCGTTGTCCGTTGCTTTGTGCATGGCTGTCATACGTGCTCCGTGCTCTGAAGCGTGAGAGTCTAACAAACCTTTGAACAATTTAATTTTTAATGATTTTGGAATCAAGTCTTCAACGATTTCCGCTTTTGACGGTTCGAAGATATAATCTCCAGCTGCTGTTCCTTCTTGTACAGTTGGAACGATAGGTAGTAATTGCTCAACCTGTACATTTTGCACTGCTGCATTAATAAACTGATTATATACAACGACTACTTTATCAAATTCTTTGTTTAAGAAACGCTCCATCAAATCTTCAGCAACTTTCGCATTTGCATCAAATGTCAAGTCGTAGAATATGTCTTCTGCTTTGGTCAATTCTTCGCTTGAGTAGTAAAACTCTGAACGTTTGAATGAATCTCTGACTTTCTTACCCAAACACAAAACCTTAGGGTTAGCGTTTTTGAAGTCATTTTTTACCAATAGATTGACTTTCTTAATGATGTTGTTGTTAAACCCACCGCATAAACCACGGTTAGATGAAACGGCAACAATCAACACATTCTTAACTTCTCTAGCTTCAGAATATGCGTTTTCAGAAAGATCTAGGGTTGCACTTAAGTTCCCCAAAATCTCTTGCAATTTCTCAGCATAAGGACGCATTTGCGTAATCGCATCTTGCGCTCTTTTCAACTTAGAAGCCGATACCATCTTCATTGCTGAAGTGATCTGCTTAGTCGAACCTACCGAAGCAATTCTATTACGTATTTCTTTTAAATTAGCCATTCCAATATAGAATTAAGAATGAAGAATTAAGAATGTAGAACTCTTAACCTTCCTTCGTTACTTTACTTTCGTGTTCTTAATTATCGAAACTAAAAGCTTGATCAACTCCTCATTTGTAAAAAACAGTTCTTGAGGAACTTCAGTTATCGTTTTATCAATAACCTCTAACCAATATTTCGTTTCATCTGCCTCTTTCAAAGCGATTCTCAACTTATGTCTAAAATCAACTTTACTTTCGGCTCTTTGCGCTTCTCTAACATTTGCTCCGATACTAGTACCGCTTCTAATGATTTGAGAGGCAACTTCGTAATGTTTTAGTTCAACCAACACATTCCGAAATTGAACTATCTTGCAAGCAAAATCAAATGATTTATCTGCTATGGGATTGCTCATCTTTCTAATCCTTTAGAATGAAGAACTCATTTCTGAATTCTTCATTCTAAATTCTTAATTTTATTAATATTTCGCTGCGATTTCTTTCGCTACTTTCGTCAATACGTCAGTCAATTCGTCTGTGTATTTTCCTGACTTCAAAGCGGCTAAAGTATCAGCGTGTTTTGCTTCTAAATAATTTAAGTACTCAATTTCGAAAGCCTTCACTTTGTTAACTGGTACTTTTTGAATCAATCCTTTTGTTCCAACAAAGATGATAGCAATTTGCTTCTCAACTGGGAATGGATCACCTTCTTTTTGTTTCAAGATCTCAACGTTTCTTGCTCCTT
>JBLIKY010000138.1:0-6154 GCA_047637535.1 Lentimonas sp. | reverse complement strand
AAGTAGGTGTCTTTGACAATTGGTACGTTCATGACGGTGTTGTTTATGATAGTATTATGTATTCTGCCCACGTTTCAAATGGATTCTTCTCTGTTGTTGATATAAAAGATAAATCAAATCCGATTGTGTTAGGTACTAAATCAACACCGAATAATTTTGCCCATAATATCTGGGTGTCTGATGATAGAAAAGTCGTTTTTACAACTGATGAAAAGAAAAATGCATTCATCACATCCTATGATGTGTCTGACCCATCAAATATTGTTGAATTAGACAGGATTCAGTCTAACCCAGGAAGTCAAGTGATTCCCCATAATGCCCACGTGCTTGGCAATTATGTTGTAACTTCTTACTATAGAGACGGAGTTACAATTCACGATGCAACTCGACCAGGAAATATGGTTGAGGTTGGAAATTACGACAGTTCACCCTTGTCTGGAGACGGATTTAACGGGTGTTGGGGTGCCTACCCATATTTGCCTTCGGGAAACATACTTATCTCGGATATAGAAAGCGGATTACACGTGCTTGCTCCTACTTACGTGAGAGCTGGATATGTGGAGGGAACAGTTACTGATGCTGTCTCTGGAAATCCAATTTTTGGAGCAAGCGTTAAGATTCAAAGTATTAATATAAGCGAGTCTACAAGAACAAATGGCGTTTATGGGTTGGGAACACTTGAAGAAGGGAACTTTGCGATGGTGGTATCAAAAGTTGGATACGAAAATCAAACTATTCAAGTTGATATTCTTAGTGCAAACGTAACTGTTGTCGACGTCGAATTGGTGCCGCTTGTTCCTTTCGATGTTACCTTTTATGTTTTTGACATAGCCACAGGAGATCCAATAAATAGTGCTGATGTAAGAATTGAACATATTGAATTAACTGCAAATGGAACGACCAATGGTTTAGGAGAAGAAGATCTTACACTATTTTATGAAGGAGACTACAGAATATATGCCGGTAAATGGGGATATACAACAGGTTGTGAGGATAGAACCATTGATATGAGCTCTGGAATGATATCACTTGGATTAAACAAAGGAATTTTTGACGACTTTACCTTTGATAATTCTTGGTCTGTCTCAGGTACCGCTACCACTGGAATCTGGGAAAGAGGTATTCCAATCGGTGGAAATGGTTCGGCTAACCCAGAATTTGACGCAGAATACGATTGCTCTAAATACGCTTTCGTAACTGGAAACAAAGATACTTTCGATCCTGATGAAGACGACGTGGACAATGGTACAGCCCGACTGCAATCACCTGTGTTCAGTCTTGTTGGGTATTCTGATCCTTACATTAACTATTCAAGATATTTCTACAACTTTTTTGGACCAAATGGAGCTCCTGATGACGAATTGCGCATTTTTATTATGAACGGACAGAGCACAGTGTTAATGGAAGAAGTCTCTTCTGATCCTGCGATTTTCTATAAATGGATAAATCAGAGCAAGCGAGTGAGTGATTATTTGACTCCAACGGCTGACATGAGAGTTTTGATCATTACTTCTGACCAAAACCCAAATTTCAATATTACTGAAGCCGGATTTGATTATTTCCACGTTACCGAAGGTTCATCTGCTGATATTTTAGAGAACACTTCATTGGCTCTAAAGGTTTACCCTAATCCGGCGCAAGACATGGTAACAATTGAAGGTCTGCGTTTAGGTGAATCTTTCGTGGTATACTCTGCAGAAGGAAAACCTGTTTTGTCGCAAATCGCGAATAAAAATGCTATTCAATTGAATATTAATTCATGGGCGAGTGGCGTTTATTTCCTTCGTCAAGCAGAAACACTAGTGAAGATTGTAAAGTCAGAACAATAATTCCAATATAATTTGTCTTAAAACAGATGATATTTATAATTTTACCGTTCTATGATTGAGTCAAAAGGTATTGATGTTTCGGTGGTTGTTCCTCTTTTTAATGAGGATGAATCTTTAAATGAACTGCACGGTTGGATTCAGAAAGTAATGACTGAAAACAATTTTTCTTACGAAATAATGTTCGTAGACGACGGAAGCAAAGATAAATCCTGGCAAGTTGTTGAAGAGCTGAAAGCCAAAGATGCTAATGTTCGCGGATTGAAGTTTCAAAGAAACTACGGTAAATCAGCAGCGCTACAAAAAGGATTCGAAGCAATCAAAGGTAGAGTCGTTGTTACAATGGATGCCGATTTGCAGGATTCACCTGAAGAAATTCCAGAATTGTATCGAATGATAGTTGAAGAAGGGTTTGACTTGGTGTCTGGATGGAAAAAGAAACGATACGACCCCATTACAAAGACAATCCCAACTAAACTATACAACTGGGCAGCTAGAAAATTGACAGGCATCTATTTACATGATTTTAATTGTGGATTAAAAGCGTATAAAAAAGAGGTTGTAAAGAGCATTGAACTATACGGAGATATGCATCGTTACATTCCTGCCTTGGCTAAATATGCAGGTTTTCCTAGAATAGGAGAAAAGGTTGTGGTTCACCAAGCTCGTAAATACGGTACAACTAAATTCGGACTCAATCGCTTTTTAAATGGGCCTTTAGACCTACTTTCCGTTGTTTTTATGGGGAAATTTGGAAAAAAGCCAATGCACTTTTTTGGAGGGATTGGTACCCTTATGTTCATGATCGGATTTGGCTTAATGGCATTTATGATCATCAATAAGTTGTTTTTCAATACGCAAGGGCAGTTGTTGGCTCAGCGAACAGAATTCTATATCTCACTCGTAGCGATGCTAATGGGGGTTCAGTTTTTTCTGGCTGGTTTTCTCGCAGAGTTATCATCACGAAATTCTCAAAATCGTAATATTTATTTAGTCGAAAAGGAACTTTAATCATGTTTAAAATCGATAAAACTTGGACTTTGTTTTTGGATCGCGACGGTGTCATTAATGAAAGAAAGTTTGGCGATTATGTTAAAACTCCTGAAGAATTAATCATTTCGGACCAAAACACAATTGCACTGCGAAAGTTGTCTTCAATGTTTGCTCGATGTGTCGTGGTTACGAATCAACAATGCATTGCTAAAGGGATATTAACCACCGTTGAGTTGGACGAGATACACGAAAGCATGAAGTCCAGGGTAGGCAAAGAAGTATTTGATGCTGTCTTTTACGCTCCAGAATGGGCATCTGACGAAAATCATACTAGAAAACCGAGGCCAATTATGGCACATAGAGCAAAAGAATTATTTAAGGAAATAGATTTCAATAAATCCATAATGGTTGGGGATACGGATTCTGATATTGTATTTGGTCAGAATCTTGGCATGAAAACTGTTCTTGTTAAATCAAACGAGAAAACAACGGTAAAGGCTGACTTGATTGTAACTAATCTAGCAGAACTCGTTAAAATATTATTTGAAGAATGAAAAATTTATTATTTCTAGTTGGATTATTGATGAGCATTTCTTGCATTGCCCAAATCAATCAAGTCGACAATCAAGGAAGAAAGCAAGGTCAGTGGGAAAAAACATTTCCCAAAAGTTCTGCCCTTGAATACAGAGGTTCATTTGTCGACGATAAACCTGTCGGCACCTTCACTTATTTCTATCCTTCGACAAAGGTTAGAGCGATAATCAAGCACAATCCAGAAAATGGAAGGTCAGAAGCTTTTTTCTACCATGAAAACAAGCGTTTGATGACGTATGGTAACTATAAGAATTATAAGAAAGATAGTTTGTGGCTGTATTACGGACCGTCAGGTCGCATTTCTTACACCGAAAACTATTTTGGCGATTCTTTACACGGAATAAAAACGATTTATTTTGTGCCTGAATTACTGGAGGATAAGTCCATACGTAAATCACGAGAGATGAATTACAACATGGGAAAGATTGATGGCGCCTACAACGAATGGTTTGATAATGGCAATAAGCGATCTTCTGGTACTTATGAAGATAATATCGTAGTGGGCATTTGGGAAGATTACCACACCAACGGTAGGAAAATGAACCTTATTCGTTATAAAAAGGGGTTGAAACACGGTTGGTCTGTTGTTTATAACGAAATGGGTAAAGAAATCCATAAGGTATATTTTTACCAAGGTCAAGAGAAAAGCGGGGAAGATTTAGAGTTTTTGTTCAAACAAATGAAGGAAAAAGGCGTTAATCCGAATGAATAAACTCAGATTTATCGTAAATTCGAATATGGCGCAAAAAGGATTTTATTTTTTATTATTTTTTTTCTTCGGTCTTTTGCTTTTTACATCGTGTAAGAAAGAAGATGAAGAAGTAGGCCAACCTAGCAATCTCCATGCTGATTATTACCAAACTACAAAAGGTGCTTTTGTGATTTATCAGGCAACTGAAATGACACACGACGATGCCGTTGGTCAGCACGATACGATAGAATATCAATTAAAAACAGTCGTTTCGGATATTTTTATTGATAATGAAGGACGAGAAGCCAATGAGTTTCTTCGATACAAAAGCTATGATCAAGGAGTTACTTTTTATGTGTCGGATGTTTATACTACGATTGTAGACGGACCAAGGGTCGAACTAGTAGAAGAAAATCAAAGAATCATAAAATTGTTTTTGCCTCCGAGTTTAAATGCAGAGTGGAACATTAATGCATTCAATTCAAGACCAGAAAAGAAGGCGTATTACGAGACCATTCATCAAAGTTACCAAGTTGGGAACTTGTCCTTTGATTCAACTTTGAATGTGGTTGAACAAAAGCTATATTCTCTCGTTGATTATCGACAACAATATGAAGTATATGCCAAAGGAATCGGTTTGGTGAAGAAATACTTTAAAGATTTAAGAATTAACGATTTTGACACGCTTGATGCGCAAAGTGGAAACGAGATATATTACACCGTTTTGTCCCATGGCGTTGAATGAAAACTAGAATAAACCATTGAAAATAGCTATTCTTTCACCATTTTATCCATTGCGCGGCGGCATTGCTCAGTTTGCTGATTCGTTAGCAGATGAACTTGAAAACGAACACGAAATTCAAAGGTTTTCATTTTCGAAGCAGTATCCTTCGATATTATTCCCGGGTAAAACTCAATTTGTTGAACCAATAAAAGAGAATAAAAGCAAATCCTTAGCCCTTCTCGATAGCACAAATCCAATTAGTTATAAAAAAGCAAGTGATGCGATAAAAGAATTTGCTCCAGACATACTAATAACTGCATATTGGATGTCCTTCATTTCGCCAAGTATTAGTTCGGTTAGTCGCGCTTTAAAAAACGAATGCACTACCATAGGTTTAGTTCATAATTTAATACCGCACGAACCAAAATTCTTTGATAAACCCTTTGCCAGGAGATTTATAAAGCAACAAAAAGGAATTATTTCGCTTTCTCAAAAAGTAGAAAGTCAGATAAAGGAATTGAATCCCAAAGTCAAAACAACTTTTTGCGCACACCCTAATTACATGCAATTTGGAGAGGTTTTACCTCAAGAAGAAGCAAGGAAGCAACTAGGCATAAAGGAGGACGCCAAGGTTTTATTGTTTTTTGGCTTGATTCGCGATTACAAAGGTTTACATGTGCTGCTCAATGCTTTTGATGGCATAGGTGATGAGTATAGATTAATCATTGCGGGAGAATGTTACGGTGATTTTTCGGAATATGAAAAACGGATCAAATCGATGACCAATTCAAATGCGGTAAGGGTTGATAATCGTTTCATAGGAGACGATGAGGTTGCGACATATTTCTCATCTGCAAATCTTTGTGTTTTGCCCTATTTAACTGCAACTCAAAGTGGGGTAACGGCGATCGCAAATCAATTTGAATTACCTTCATTGGTAACTAGAGTAGGGGCTTTAGCCGAAACGATTGAACATAATAAAAATGGCTTGTTGTGTGAACCCAATGATGTGGTTGATTTAAGAAAGCAGATCGTAAATTACTTTTCAAAAAACAAAGAACAAGATTTAAGAAAGAATTTATCGATTTTTAATCGTGAAAATTCGTGGGCAAATTTCTCGAAAAAACTTATCGATTTCGCCAATTCCATCAAGTAAAACAGCTTGATTAACAAAGGATTATGAGCTGATTCCGCTTCAGAAAAAAAATACTTTTAATAAAGTGTTCATAATTCTCACAATTCGACCAAGAGTTTATTGATTTTGTTGAGTGTAAACTCTATATTTGCGACCTTGAATTATAAACAAACTGATTTTTACGAAAATGC
>JBLIKY010000137.1:0-6197 GCA_047637535.1 Lentimonas sp. | reverse complement strand
ACACCACTGCCCAACCTCTTTTTGAAGTACTAAAAGGTGATATAGAAATTCTCATACCCATGATTGACCATTTCCTTGTCAAAATTGACCGTGAGAATAAAAAAGTTATTATGGACTTACCTGAAGGCTTAATTGAGATGTATCTCTAATACAAGTGAGGAGTATTCAGTTTTTAGTGGTCAGTTTCAAAAACACCTGAAATTAACATTAGTCAACCTACAACCTGAAACCCCTATGTCAAAATTTCAATTCAAACAATTCTCAATACAACAAGACCGTTGTGCCATGAAAATCGGTACTGATGGCGTTTTACTTGGTGCCTGGGCCCCAATCGAAAACAATCCGTTCAGCATTTTGGATATTGGAACTGGAACTGGTATAATAGCCTTGATGTTAGCACAGCGCTGTAATGCCCAACAAATTGACGCTTTGGAAATTGATGAAGAGGCCTACGAACAATCGGTAGACAATTTTGAAAATTCTCCATGGAGCGATCGTTTATTCTGTTTCCATGCCGGATTAGACGAATTTGTCGAAGAACCCGAAGACGAATACGACTTGATTGTTTCCAACCCACCATTTTACATTGAAGACTACAAAACTGAAAGCAAGCAAAGAGATAAGGCACGTTTCCAAGACGCCATGCCTTTTGAAGAACTTATCCAAGCGGCCGACTTGTTACTGTCAGAAAACGGTGTGTTTGCAGTAATAATTCCTTTCAAAGAGGAAGATACTTTCTTGGCTCTTGCCAAAGAACATGAGCTTTACCCTATAAAGGTTACTAGAGTAAAAGGCACTCCTACAACTGAGGTTAAACGCAGTTTATTGGCTATTGTCCGAAATGAAAATCTTGATTTAATTATTGACGAATTAGTAATTGAAACTGCCAGACACATTTATACAGAAGAATATATAGAGTTGACGAAGGAGTTTTATTTGAAAATGTAATTCATTAAAAGATCCATTTGAGTGAAGATTGACCCGCTATACTATTGGCCAATTCATCTCGAATAAGTTTCTCAGCCGCTATCTGATAGGGCTTTTACCACTTTGCTTCGAAATAAACAACAATTTAACTTTGTTTGTTATTAAATATAACATTTCATGATAGTTTTGTTATATTTCTTTGTGTAAATTTGTAGTGTAAAAACAACCAATCGTGAAAATTACTTTAATTTTACGCCGAATTTATTAGCGTAAATTAGTAGTTTCCTGTACTATAAAAAAAGATCAATATGAAGCCAGATTTATTTCAATCGCCAGATTATTATTTATTAGATGATTTATTATCTGAAGAACATAAATTAGTTCGTGATTCTGCGCGTGCATGGGTAAAACGCGAAGTTTCCCCAATTATTGAAGAGTATGCTCAAAAAGCAGAATTCCCGAAACAGATCATCAAAGGTTTGGGCGAAATTGGTGGTTTCGGACCTTACATCCCCGTGGAATATGGTGGAGCTGGATTAGACCAAATATCATATGGCTTGATAATGCAAGAAATAGAACGCGGTGACTCAGGTGTTCGTTCAACATCCTCTGTACAATCTTCTTTAGTAATGTATCCAATTTGGAAATACGGTAATGAAGAGCAACGCATGAAATATTTACCGAAACTAGCCACTGGCGAATTCATTGGTTGTTTCGGTTTGACCGAACCTAATTATGGCTCAGACCCCGGTAGTATGATCACTAACTTTAAGGACATGGGAGACCATTATTTATTGAACGGTGCGAAAATGTGGATTTCAAACGCACCATTTGCAGACATTGCAGTAGTTTGGGCAAAAGACGAAACAGGAAGGATTCACGGACTTATTGTAGAGCGAGGAATGGAAGGTTTTTCTACACCGGAAACGCACAACAAATGGTCACTTAGAGCTTCTTCAACGGGAGAATTGATTTTTGACAATGTCAAAGTCCCTAAAGAAAACTTATTGCCAAACAAATCAGGTTTAGGAGCACCACTAGGTTGTTTAGATTCTGCTCGTTACGGCATTGCTTGGGGTGCCATAGGCGCTGCCATGGACTGTTATGACACGGCATTGCGTTACGCAAAAGAAAGAATTCAGTTTGACAAACCTATTGCAGGAACACAGTTACAACAAAAGAAACTCGCCGAAATGATTACCGAAATTACCAAAGCGCAATTACTGACTTGGAGACTCGGTGTTTTGAGAAATGAAGGAAGAGCAACAACCGCTCAAATCTCTATGGCAAAAAGAAACAATGTAGATATGGCCATTAATATTGCCCGCGAGGCAAGACAAATATTAGGTGCAATGGGAATATCTGGAGAATACTCCATCATGCGACATATGATGAATCTAGAATCCGTAATAACATATGAAGGAACGCACGATATCCACTTACTAATAACGGGAATGGACATCACCGGAATTCCCGCATTTAAATAGAAATAAATCTATTGCAGTATTTAAAAAATCGATAGTAAAAGCTTCTTGAATACAAGAAGCTTTTTTATCTTTGTACCAAAAATACGACCTATGAATATTCAGCAAATTAACAAGACAATTGAACCCCAAAAAAACATCTTGTTACAACACCCGCTTTACAAAAAGGTCAAAACGATTGAAGATTTAAAGTGTTTCCTTGAAAACCACGTTTTCGCAGTATGGGATTTCATGTCACTATTAAAGGCTTTACAGTCGAAATTAACCTGCACCACTACTCCTTGGTTCGCTACCAAAAACGCCGAAACCCGATATTTAATCAACGAAATTGTAGTTGCGGAAGAATCTGATCTATCGATTGATGGTCGTCGCCAAAGCCACTACGAAATGTATATTGAGGCCATGCAGGACTGCGGAGCAAACACTTCAGAAATTGACAGCTTTTTGTCAGAAGTGAATTCATTACAAAATATTTTCGTCGCCATAAAAACAAGCGGCTTACACCCTAACGTAAAAGCATTTCTAGACTTTACTTTTAGAGTAATTGAAGAAGGAAAACCACATGAGATAGCAGCCGCTTTTACCTTTGGAAGGGAAGATTTAATTCCAGATATGTTTACGGCTATCTTGAAAAATTTTCAAGAAAACTTTCCCGAAACCGACCTAAGCAAATTGATTTATTATTTCGAAAGACACATTGAAATAGATTCTGACACCCACGGCCCTATGGCAATGCAAATGATAAACGAACTTTGTGGAGCTGACGTGCAAAAATGGGCAGAAGTCGAAGAAATAGCTAAAATGGCTTTAGACAAGCGCATCGGATTATGGGATGCAATAGAAGAAAGCCTGACGGCAAAAGTAGCCATGGCATAAAACGAAATATGCCTTATTAGGCTTTCGTTCGCAGAGTAATTTCGCGCAGAATAAAACATCGAGTTTATCTACCTTAACGAAATAGTGATCGGCGAGTACTAAATTAATACAATAAACGTCTTGCATACATCAGAAATAGCCAACTCATTATTGTTGAAACTAACCTTAAGTAACGGCTAGCAAATAAAAAAGTCCCGATATATCGGGACTTTTTTTATTAATTTTCCGGAGCCAACTCCAGTTCTAGACCTTCTAAACTTTGGGTGATTGGGATTTGGCAGCCCAAACGACTGTTCGGCTTGACGTAGAATGCCTCTGAGAGCATTGCCTCTTCATCATCTCCCATTTCGGGCAAGGGAACGCCATTAAGCACATAGCATTGACAGGAAGCGCACATCGCCATTCCTCCACATGTCCCTTCAACAGGAAGCTCATACGCTTTACACAGCTCCATAATGTTCATAGCCATATCTGTTGGCGCTTGCAAATCATGGACTACTCCTTCTCTATCTTTAATCTTTATTAATACATCCATTTTTTAAATATTGGAATTGGTTGGTAATCGAGTGTAAGCTTTTGCGTTAGGGATATAAACCAACTACTGAAGTAGCACGGAAAGCCCTACCGCTTCTAGAAAAAAGGCACGCCACCAGAAGCCTCGGCAGGCTTTTTTCTATAAGTGGAAACGCCCTTATGAACATTTAAAGAATATTTACAACAGTTTCAATTTGTGGCGCAAACCTTTTGATAGTGGTTTCCACTCCAGCTCTCAGTGTCATTTGGTTGACACTACAGCTGGTGCATGCTCCTTCAAGTCGTACTTTGACATGTTTGCCTTCCTCAATGGAGACTAGCGAAATGTCACCGCCATCAGAATTCAAAAAAGGCCTGATTTCTTCAAGCGCTTTTTCAACTTCAATCATTAATTCATCTGTAGTCATTTTATTCTGTTTGAAAGATTTAAAACTTTAGAACTCTAAAGCGATAATCTTATATTATTTTTTTACCGCTGAACAGCCTGCCATCGTTGTAATTTTAACAGCTTCGGTAGCGGGTAAACTTTCATTTCTGTTTACTACTTCTTGCACTACATTTCTAGTTACCTCATCAAAAATATTCTCGATTGGCGATGCCGTTTGCATTGCTGCAGGACGACCATAATCTCCAGCCTCACGAATGGATTGTACAAGTGGAATTTCTCCCAAGAATGGAACATTCAAATCTTCAGCAAGATCTTTCGCTCCTTCTTTTCCAAAAATATAATATTTATTTTCAGGTAATTCTTCTGGCGTAAAATAAGCCATGTTTTCAATAATTCCGAGAACAGGCACATTGATGGCCTCAGACATAAACATCGAAACCCCTTTTTTAGCATCCGCTAGAGCCACAGCTTGTGGCGTGCTAACGATTACAACACCTGTAATTGGCAAGGATTGCACTATCGAAAGGTGAACGTCCCCAGTCCCTGGAGGCAAATCAACTAGCAAGAAATCGAGCTCTCCCCAATCAGCGTCAAATATCATTTGATTCAAGGCTTTCGAAGCCATTGGCCCTCTCCAGATTACGGCCTGACTTGGCGCTGTAAAGAACCCAATAGAGAGAATTTTAACTTCGTAACTCTCAACTGGTTTCATTTTTGACTTCCCGTCTACTGTAACCGAAACGGGCTTCTCTCCCTCCACGTCAAACATGATTGGCATAGATGGTCCGTAGATGTCGGCGTCAAGTATTCCAACTGAAAATCCCATCTTAGCCAAAGTTACCGCCAGGTTTGCGGTAACAGTAGACTTCCCTACTCCGCCTTTACCAGATGCAACTCCAATTATATTTTTGATTCCTGGAATCGCTTTCCCCTTAACTTCAGGTTTATCAGCGACCTCTACTTTACTGTTAATTTTTATTTTAGCATCGGGAGATACTATCTCGAGTATCGCTTTTTTAATATCATCTTCCGCGCGTTTTTTAATATGCATGGCTGGCGTGTGCAAAACTAAGTCAACCACTACCTCATCTCCAAAAGTGACCACGTTTGCTATCGCTCCACTCTCTACCATATTCTTTCCTTCGCCAGCTATAGTAATTGTCTCTAAAGCTTTAAGAATGTCTTTTCTCTCTAATTTCATTATAAGTTTACTATTTTCAATTGATTTTTATAGCTGAAACGTTATGTTTATTTAAACTCATTTCAGATTGTAAAGATAACAGATTAAGTTCTTAAAACAGTCCTTTTTACATTCCATTTAACAATCCTGAAATTAGCAAGAGTTATAGTGAGATAGTAGTCTGTTATTTAGTCACTTTCAATAAACGAAGTCTTATAAATCAAACTTGCAACTGCATGCTAAGCAAGCTTATTCTTGCATCACATCTGGTGTCCAAAAGTGTTTTTCGAAATCGACAATTTGATGGTCGACTACCACAATCCCTTCGCTTTCTAATAGTTGTTGCATAAGGTTCGTACCGTCAAAATGGAATTTCCCCGTAAGTAAGCCGTTCCTGTTCACCACACGATGCGCAGGGACATCTCCCTTACCGTGCGAGGCATTCATTGCCCAACCTACCATTCTTGCAGATCGTGCCGTCCCCAGCGCCTTCGCAATAGCGCCATAAGAAGTCACCTTACCGTAAGGAATTTGCTTAGCGATAGTGTACACTCTTTCGAAAAAATTGTCGTTCGACATGGATTTAACTCATTTATGAAGGAATAACAGGCTAATTTACCCTCTTACTTCTCTAGGTAATAGCTAACTATATTGAATAAAGTGCCGATTGCAACTAAACCGGTGATACTACCGATAATCGTATTCATGTTTCTCAACAAATAGTCAGCCTTGGTTTCAATTTTCTGAAAGAACGTAACATAAAAATAAAAAACAAGTGCGGAGCCTAATACTACTCCACTGACAAAAA
>JBLIKY010000136.1:0-6221 GCA_047637535.1 Lentimonas sp. | reverse complement strand
CTTTGGACTATGATAGTGATAGGCATTTTTTCCTATCCCAATACTTCAGAAATAAATACGACGCTTCACTAAAAAACTATCCTTTTATTGATAGTAGAGTCCAAATTTCAAGGCTTGAAATTTGGGTTACAAATCGACAGACTCGTGTTAATGTTAATTCCAATAACTTAAGAAATATTATTGCGCTTCAAGATTTAGGAGAAGGGCAATTGACTGATTCAAATGGTGATCGAATAAACGAGAATGAAATAGTTGTTGTAGACCCTATTCCTGATACATTTTTTAGTACGTCAATAAATTCTCCCTCAGATAATGCAAATAACAGATTTGATCCTGCTTTAATTGGTAATGGAGGGTTGCTAAACAGTAATATTAGAGAAATTGCAACTGCTAATTCTGGATTTAATGAGATTACTGCTAGCGAAGGTCAGGATTATTCAAAATTAGAAAATGCAAGGAAACTGAACCAGAATGAATATACGTTTAATGCGCAATTAGGGTATATTTCATTGCAACAACGATTGGCTAACGATGAGATTTTGGCTGTAGCGTATCAATATACAATTGGTGATCAAGTTTATCAGGTTGGTGAGTTTGGAAGTGACGGGGTAGATGCAACAGTTGTTACTGGAACAAACTCTTCTCAAGCAATCGTAACTCAAAGTTTGATTTTAAAAATGTTAAAGAGCAATTTAACAAACGTCAAAAATCCGGTTTGGAATTTGATGATGAAAAACATTTACCAAATCCCTGGTGCTTATCAAGTAAAACAAGAGGACTTTAGGTTTAATATTCTTTATACTGACCCTTCACCATTAAACTATATTACAGCAGTTTCAGGAAGTCCATTTCCAGCTGACGCATCTCCGGGAAATAGAGTAGCAGAAACTCCTTTGCTAAAGGTATTTAACTTAGACAAACTGAATTTCAATAATGACCCTCAGACTGGAGGCGATGGTTTTTTCGATTTTATACAAGGCATAACTGTAGACTCTCAAAATGGCCGTGTAATATTTACAACCAAAGAGCCATTTGGGGAATTGTTGTTTTCGAAGCTTTCAAATACTGGTGCTGGTGAAAATTATAATGATGCCAATAGTTATAATGAAAATCAAAAGAAATATGTCTTCCGGAACATGTACCGCAACACACAATCAGGGGCTTTGCAAGACAGTGATAAGAATAAATTCCTTTTAAGGGGTAGGTATAAATCATCGGGAGATGAAGGAATTCCTATTGGGGCGTTCAATGTACCAAGAGGCTCGGTTGTTGTTACGGCAGGAGGGAGAATCTTAGTTGAAGGGGTTGATTATAGTGTTAACTATCAATTGGGAAGAGTCCAAATCCTAGATCCGTCGCTACAGGCTTCTAATACGCCTATTAATGTTTCTCTAGAAAACAATGCTATTTTTGGTCAACAAACCAGACGGTTTATGGGAGCAAATGTGGAACATAAAATTTCTGATAATTTTCTGGTTGGAGGTACATTCTTGAAAATGACTGAAAGACCATTTACTCAGAAATCAAGTTTTGGACAAGAATCCGTTAACAATACTATTTTTGGATTCAACACTAACTTTTCTACTGAAGTTCCTTTTTTGACAAGATTGGTAAATAAATTGCCAAATTTAGATACCGATGTGCCTTCAAACCTTTCTGTAAGGGGAGAAATTGCCTTTTTGAAACCAGACTCGCCAAAAGCGGATCAGTTTGAAGGAGAAGCAACCATATACGTGGATGATTTTGAAGGTTCACAATCCACTATCGATATGCGTTCAGCCTTCGCTTGGAGTCTTTCTTCAACACCAGATAGGAATGTCAGAAGTACATATGATTTCAATGCCAATGCCAATGATTTGAGCTATGGTTTTAAAAGAGCTAAACTGAATTGGTACTCCATAGATCCTGTTTTTTATACCCAAAAACCTGCTGGAATTACAAATAATGATTTGTCATTCAACAGCACCCGACGAATATATAGTGAAGAGTTGTACCCGTTAACTGATATCGCTCAAGGGCAATCACAAGTAATAAACACTTTAGACTTAAGTTACTATCCTTCAGATAGAGGGCCTTATAACAATAGTGCGAATTTTGACGCTAGACCTGCTGACAACTTTGGTGGGATTATGCGATCGCTGAACTCTACAAATTTTGAACAAAGTAATGTAGAATACATCCAGTTTTGGGTCTTAGATCCGTACGAGGGGATAGGGAAGATTCCTCAAAACAATACTGGTAAAATATATTTCAATCTTGGGGAGATATCCGAAGATGTTTTGAAAGACGGAAGGAAACAATATGAAAATGGACTTGGACCAGATCAAATACTAGTAAACCCAAGACCAATTTGGGGAGATGTTCCTGCTTCACAATCTTTAATTTATGCATTTGATGCCAATCCGGATAATCGAACCAATCAAGATATTGGTTTGGACGGTTTGTCTAATGCAAATGAAGCTGATGTCTACGATAATTTTGCGTCCGAACCAGATCCAGCGGGAGATGATTATACCTTTTATTTGAATACTTCCGGTAGTATTTTGGAGCGATATAAAAATTATAATGGAGTTGATGGAAATTCTATTGTTGACATCACCAATCCCAATAGGGGTTCGTCTGCGGTCCCGGATGTAGAAGATATCAATAGGGATAATACGATGAATACAATCAATGCCTATTATGAATATAGTATCGACGTTCAACCAAACATGGCAGTTGGTCAAAATTATATTACAGACATAAGAAATACACAAGTTACATTAGCTAACGGAGAAGTGACTGATTCGAGATGGATTCAGTTTAAGATACCAGTTACGCAACCTGAAAATACGATAGGAAACATCTCTGACTTTAGATCGATACGTTTTATGAGAATGTTTATGACTGGATTTAATCAAGAAGTAACGGTTCGTTTTGGCGCTCTAGACTTAGTAAGAGGAGAATGGAGAAGGTTCACCAATACTCTTGATTTTAATGACACAAATGTAGCAGATGACAATACGGATTTAGATGTATTGGCTGTAAATGTTCAAGAGAATGGTGATAGGTGCCCAGTAAATTATATTATCCCTCCTGGAGTGCAACGCGAACAATTGTATAATAATAATACGCTAATTAATCAAAATGAGCAGTCCTTGTCTTTAAGAGTTTCAGGGGATGGACTGGAACCTGAAGATTCCAGAGCCGTTTTTAAAAATGTAAGCATTGACATGCGTCAATTCAAAAAATTGAAAATGTTTTTACATGCAGAATCTTTGCCCAATGAAATTACCCTTAGAGACGATCAAATGGTTGGTTTTATTCGTTTTGGAAATGATTTCACTCAAAACTTTTACCAAATTGAAATCCCTTTGAAAGTAACAACGCCGTCATCAACATCTGGAACAAATTGTTCTGCTTTGAGCGCCGAAGTAGTTTGGCCAGAAGCCAATGAAATAGATTTGTCGCTAGAATTATTGACTCAATTGAAAATTAAGGCCATGAGTGTTGATTTAAGCACTTTACCTTTGGATGGTATTTATTATCAAAACGAAGATGAACTCGACCCTGGGGCGGCCAACAAATCGAATAGATTACGGTTAGGGATTAAAGGAAATCCTAATTTCGGATTAGTTAGAACATTGATGGTTGGTGTGAAAAGTAATGAAACGCGTCAAGACATCAAAGGAGAAGTATGGTTCAACGAACTTCGTTTGGCCGACATGGATAATCAGGGCGGTATGGCAGCTGTTTTAAATGTAGATTCGAATCTTGCTGATTTTGCCACAATTTCAGCCACAGGTAAGAAAAGTACAATGGGTTTTGGTGCTTTGGAACAAGGACCAAATGAAAGAAGTCGTGAAGATATTCAACAATATAATATTGTGACCAATGTAAATCTAGGGAAATTGTTGCCCGTGAAATGGGGAATTAATTTGCCTTTTAATTACGCTGTTGGCGAAGAAACTATAACTCCTGAATACGATCCTTTTAATCAGGATATTAAACTAAAACAGTTATTAGACAATACCAATGACTCTGAGCTCAAAAACAATATTACCAATAGAGCAATAGATTATACAAAGCGTACCAGTATCAATTTTATAGGTGTTAGAAAGCAGAGAAGTCCCGAACAAAAGCAACACGTTTATGATCCGGAAAATTTTACTTTTTCTCAATCTTACAATAAAGTGGAGCGACATGATTTTGAGATTGAAGACTATGTAGACCAGCAAGCAAGTTCGTCCGTTGATTACGCATTCAGTTTTCAACCGAAACCGGTAGAGCCTTTTAAGAAAATGGAGTTTATGAAAAAGAGCGACTACTGGAAACTATTAAGTGATTTTAATTTTAATTATCTGCCGTCTAATATATCGTTTAATACGAATATCAATAGACAGTATAATCGTCAGCAATTTAGACAGGTAGATGTTCAGGGAATTGGACTTGAGCCACTATATAGAAGGAATTTTTCATTTAACTACAGGTATGGTTTTAATTACAATCTAACAAAGTCATTAAAACTTAATTATACTGCTTCGTCTAGTAACATTGTTAAAAATTATTTGAATGAAGATAACGAGCCAATAGACAGTTTCTCAATTTGGGATAGCTATTGGGATATTGGAGACCCTAACCAGCACATGCAGCAGTTGGTTGTGAATTATGATATTCCAATTAATAAAATTCCAGTATTTAGTTTTATAAAAGCAAATTATTCTTATACGGGAGATTATAGCTGGCAACGCGCTTCAAATGCTTTGTCAAGAATAGAAATTGAAGGAACTGCTTATAATTTAGGGAACACTGTTCAGAATGCACGTTCTAATAATTTGAACTCAAGTTTCAACATGGACATGTTGTATAAATATTTGGGAATAGGACCAAACGCAAAGAGGGCAGCGGTTAAGAGTAGACAAGCAGCTCCTAAACCAGGCGAAAAAGTAGTGAATACAGCTGCGAAACCACAGGGCAAAAGCAATGAGTTTGTTGATGGATTGCTAGGTGTTTTAACTAGTGTAAAAAACATTCAAATTAACTATACGGAGAACAGTGGTACTGTTTTGCCCGGATATACTCCAGGAGTAGGGTTTTTAGGATCTTCAAGACCTTCCTTAGGCTTTATTTTTGGAAGCCAAGACGATGTGAGATATGAAGCTGCCAAAAGTGGATGGTTAACCGATTATCAAGATTTTAACCAAAATTTCTCGCAGGTGACCAACAGGATGCTTAAAGGGACTGCGAATGTTGATTTGTTCCCTGATTTGAAAATTGATTTGACAGCGGACCGTTCTTATTCCAAGAACTTTACAGAACAGTACGATGTTTTTGAAGGTCAGTACAATTCGCGTTCACCTTATACGTATGGTCTGTTTTCAATATCGACTGTTTTAATCAAGACTGCGTTTTCAACTAGTGACGAAAGTGCTTCGGCGGCATTTGATGACTTCAGGGCCAATAGGCTTTTAGTAGCTACAAGATTGGCGTCAGAACGTGGTATAGATGTTAATAATCCTTCGAATCTTGATGAAGATGGATATCCGTTGGGATATAGCAAAAATAATCAGGCAGTCTTATTGCCAGCCTTTTTGGCGGCTTATTCAGGTAGTGATGCGTCTGGCGTTTCACTGGGGATTTTCAGAAGTTTCCCAATACCTAACTGGTCGGTTAAGTATAGCGGATTAATGCGATATGGTTTATTTAAAAGAAACTTTAAAAGGTTCTCCTTGCAACATAATTATAGAGCATCTTACACAGTCAATCAATATCGATCTAATTTCGATTATGATAAAACCCCTGATGGGGTTGATGCTAGTGGAGACTTTTTTAATAAAACAATCATGTCTAATGTCAACTTAGTGGAACAATTTAGTCCGCTAATTAGAATGGATTTTGAATTAAAAAGTTCTTTGAAAGTGCTTACTGAGATCAAAAAAGATAGGGCATTGTCTATGAGTTTTGACAATAATTTATTGACGGAAGTAAAAGGAATTGAATATGTTGTAGGACTTGGCTATCGCTTTAAAGATGTGATCTTTTCTTCGCGATTGGCAGACAGCCCAAGTGGCATAATTAAAGGAGATATTAATATGAAAGCTGATTTTTCATATCGTAATAATCAAACAGTAGTTCGGTATTTAGATTATGATAATAATCAGTTAGCGGGGGGGCAAAATATTTGGTCTTTGAAGTTAACGGCTGATTATTCTTTCAGTAAAAACCTGACGGCAATATTCTAT
>JBLIKY010000135.1:0-6271 GCA_047637535.1 Lentimonas sp. | reverse complement strand
CTCCTCCTCCCCCTTTCAATCCTAGCGAAGGCAAATACTCTCCTTTTTTGGCATCGATTTCATTGTTCATTTGGCTTATTTCCAATTGAAGAATGTTTAACTCTTGGTTGTTGTCAAGGGCGGTTTCTATGAGTTTAATCAACAAAGAATCTTTGAAGAAATCCTTCCAAATTTGATTTGCTGTATTGGTTGTATCTACCCCAGATAAAAACTCTTTTGGCACTCCATTTACTTCTTTGGTTGGCAAGTTTTTCGGTATACCACAAGAAGTCAAGGTAGCAGAAGCGATTACAAAAATGACAATCATTTTCGTTTTCTTTTTGCCAATTTTCTTCAAGAATTCTCGGAATTTCGAAGCCTCTTCTGTTCGCTCGACTATCTCTTCGGACAAAGACCAAGTTTCTTCTTCTTTGAGTAATTTTTTACCCTCCGTCATTTTACCAAATACATAGTACAATCCAGGAATGATGAGTACTCCCAAAATCGTTCCCAGCAACATGCCACCTAAGGCCGTTCCGCCTATGGTTTTGTTACCTATTTCTCCGGCTCCGTGCGACATAAGTAATGGGACAAGTCCGGCTATAAAAGCGAAAGAAGTCATTAAAATGGGTCTAAATCGCACCCGAGCTCCTTCAATGGCGGCGTCAAAAACGGACATGCCTTCTCTGTGTTTTTGCACGGCGAATTCAACAATCAAAACGGCGTTCTTACCGAGCAAACCGACCAGCATAATCAAGCCAACTTGAGCGTAGATGTCGTTTGATAACCCCATTAAACTAAGCACCATAAACGAACCAAAAATCCCTATAGGTAAAGAAAGTATTACCGCTAGAGGAAGTAAGAAACTTTCGTATTGAGCTGCCAGTACCAAGTAGACAAAAATGATCACAACAATGAATATGTAAATCGCCTCGTTTCCTCTTTTCGCTTCGTCGTAAGAAAGACCTTCCCAAGCGATGTCATAGCCTCTCGGCAAGGTTTCTTTCGCGACTTCTTTAACCGCATTTATCGCATCTCCTGTCGTAAAACCTTCACCAGGCGTACCCTGAATGGCTGCCGAATTGTACAAGTTGTAACGCGTGATTTCATTCGGACCTTGGCGTTTTTCCAAACTCATAAAAGAAGAATAAGGAACCATTTCACCGCTTTCGTTTTTCACAAAAAGGTTCTCTAAGTCAGAAGGATATCGTCTGTATTCGGGTGCAGCCTGTGTATAGACTTTGAAGAAATTGCCAAATCGGATAAACCCTTGTTCGTATGTACTACCAATCAAAATATTCAAATTCTCCATCGCTTTTCCGATAGAAACTCCTTTTTGCATGGCGAGTTTGTTGTCGATTTTTAGTTCGTATTGCGGATAGTTAGCTGCAAAAAACGTAAACAACCCTGCCAATTCTTTACGCTTTCCTAAATCAGCTAAAAACTGTTGATTTATTTTGTCAAATTCTTGATAATCCGTGGTGTTTGATTTGTCTAGAAGACGCAAAGAAAATCCTCCTGAAGATCCAAACCCTGGTACGGCTGGCGGTTCGAAAAACTCAATAATTGCACCAAAATCTCTTGTTTTTTCTTCCAATTCTTCAATCACATCATGCACAGAATTCTTTCTATTGCTCCACGGTTTTAAATTGATCAAACAGGTACCGGCATTCGAACCACGACCTTCGGTCATGATCTCATATCCCGCCAATGCGGAAACAGTCTCTACTCCTTCGATTTCTTCACAAATCTTTTGCAACTCGATGGCGACTTTATTTGTTCGCTCAAGTGTTGCACCCGGAGGAGTTTGTATAATCGCATAAATGGTTCCCTGATCTTCACCCGGAATAAAACCAGATGGTACAACTTGACTTTCGAAGAAAATGCCTCCACAGAAAAGCAAAAGAACCCCAAAAGTGACCACTCGCCTATTTACGATTACTTTCAAAGTCTTGACGTAACGACCGGTCAACTTCTCAAATCCGCGATTAAAACCATCCAGAAAGCGTTGCAAAAGATTTCTTTTCGCGGGCTTGCCGTGGTTATTTTTAAGCAACATTGCACAAAGTACAGGTGTTAAAGTCAAGGCGACGATAGCCGATAAGAAAATTGCGCTAGCCATGGTGATGGAAAACTGACGATAAAACGTCCCAACGGGGCCAGACATAAAGGCAATCGGAACGAAAACCGAAATCATGACCAAAGTGATAGCGATGATGGCTCCACTGATTTCGCCCATTACTTTCTTCACCGCGTTGTAAGGAGAGAGGTTTTCTTCTTCCATTTTTGCATGCACGGCCTCGACGACCACTATGGCATCATCGACGACAATACCGATGGCGAGCACCAGGGCAAATAAGGTGATGAGGTTGATGGACAAGCCAAAAAGCTGCATCATAAAAAAGGCACCGATTAGTGAAACCGGTACAGCAATAATCGGAATCAAAGTCGACCTCCAATCTCCTAAAAACAAGAATACGACAATCGCCACGAGGATGAATGCATCTCTTAAAGTATGGGTTACCTGCTCTATCGACGCGTCCAAAAACTGAGATACATCGTAGCTGATTTTGTAATCCATCCCTGGAGGGAAAAACTCTTTCATGGCTTCTAACTCATTCTTCACATTTTGAATTACCTCGGAAGCATTACTTCCCACCGACTGTTTCAAAACAATTGCCGCTGCTGGATCTCCATCGAGGTTGGAATAAATATCCATGAATTCAGTCCCCAACTCCACCTCGGCGATGTCTTTTAACTTGATCAATTCCCCTTCTTCGTTGGCTCTGATTATTATCTCTTCGTATTGTTTAGGTTCGTTGTATCGGTCTTGATAAATCAACACATATTCGAGCGATTGGGCGTTGATACCCGAACTTTGCCCCAAACGACCTGGTCGACCGATAATACTCTGTTCTTCCATCGCCTTCATCACCTCATCGGCGGCAATGTTGTACGCCCTCATTCGATCCGGTTTTAGCCAAACACGCATTGCGTATTGTCTGTTTCCCAAGATAATGGCCGTACCTATCCCTTTGATTCTCTTTATTTCGGGAATCATATTGACATTGGCGTAATTGTACAAATACGTTTGGTCAGCATTTTTGTCCTTGCTGAAAAGGTTGACATACATCAACATACTTGGCTGGATAGGACTAATAATCACCCCTTCTCTCTGCACCAAAACTGGCAAAAGAGGCATAACTTGGTCGACGCGCGTTTTTACCCTTACCACCGCTTGATCGGGATCGACACCAGGTTCGAATGTCACCCTAATCGTTGCTTCTCCGGCACTCGTTGCATCGGAAGAAATATATCGCATATCCTGCACCCCATTAATTGATTTCTCTAATGGAATCAAGGTAGATTTTATCAAAACGTCGGCACTTGCACCCGGGTAAGAAATAAAGATATTTACTGTCGTTGGGGCAATTTGCGGGAATTGAGAAATAGGCAATTGTTTTATCGCCAAAGCACCTGTAAACAGGATTACAATGGAAATCACAATGGCTAATACGGGTCGATGAATTATTTTTCTAAACATGATATTTTATTTTACTCAGCGTAAAGATTCAAATTCGAATAAGCCTCTTTGACAGATACTTTTTTGGCTATTATACGGTCGCCGTTGGTTACTTTTCTGAGTCCGTCAAGAAGAATTACATCGTCTTTTTTCAATCCACTTTCTACTATGAAAAGATGTTGTAGTTCGCCACCAATGACGATTTCTTTACTGCGAACCATTCCTTTAGAATCGATTAAGAACACAAACTTCTTATCCAAGATTTCGAAAGTCGCTTTTTGAGGAATCATTGTTGCACCTTTTAGGTCACTAGTAAGGATAATACTCCCTGTCTCACCGTGTCTCAACAATCCCTTTGGGTTTTTGAAAATTGCTCTAAAGGCGATGTTCCCTGTTTCGTTGTTGAAGTCAGCTTCGATGGTTTCGACGAATCCAGATTCTGAGAAAAACTGATTGTTCGCCATGCGAAGATCAACCTCCAAACCTTTGTTTTTCTTTTCAACTTCGTAATTCAAATACTCCGCTTCCGGCACGTTGAAATACACCCACATCGAGTTATTGTCAGAAAGGCTTGTCAACAAATGCCCTTCATCAATCAAACTTCCCAATCTAGCGTGAAAACGACCGACTATGCCGTCAAAAGGAGCTCTTATTGCGGTGAATTCTAAATGCACTTTGGCGAGACCCAACTCAGCCTTTGCTATGTCATATTTAGCTCTTGCCATTGCCAATTCGTTGGGTGAGACAATGTTGCTATCCGCAAGGCTTTTGGTATTTAAGAATTCTATTCTTGAGAGTTCAACCTCCGCGGCCGCTTTATTGTATTCTGCTTGATACAGCAAAGGCATAACTTGAAACATCAATTGTCCTTGCTTGATTTTTTGCCCCTCGTCGACATAGACTTTTTGCAAATACCCTTTCTCCAAGGCTCTAATTTCAATGTGTTGGATGGAATTAATTTGGCAGACGTATTCTTTTGACAATATCGTGTCTTTCAATAATGGCGTAGTTACCATGAGTTCGTTTTTCTCTGATTTATTTATGTGTTCATCCGAATTACAACTTTGCATTCCTAGAGCTGTTATCACAACAAAACAGCTGATTAACTTTTTCATATTCGATTTTTTTAAGCCACAATAACGTGGCTATTTTTAATTTTAAAAATGTATTGATTCTGCGGACTTAAGAATTTTAAGCACAACAATTCCACAAGAGATAGGATACCAGATTTTTCAACTAAAATGAGGTCCGATTTCTCCGTGTTTTAAAGAAAAAACAATTGATCAGATTCTAAATACTTGATAAAGTAAATAGTTGCATTGAGTGGATAACTCAAAATGGGATAATCCCAATATAAAATTCTGTTTTGGAAACCGAATTTCTTCATTGATAAAATGAGTCGGATTGGCTAAATAACCATCCGATTTTTTATTCTTTTTTTCGTCTTTTTCTTTCTGTTCATCTTCGTCATCCAAAAGGTTTTCGAAGAACAAATCAGAGGAATTGTCGGATCTATTGTTTGGTGAAGTCTCATACCAAAATTCAGCCTCTAAGAATTGGCCGTTTTGGTTTGTTTGTTGGGCTATTTCGCTAAACTTTAAAGATTCCTTCTTCGCTTTAAAATCAATATTTTGAGCCTGCCCAAAAACAAATAATGTTATGAGTGCAAAATAAAAATATTTGATCCAATTGGAATTCATCTATGTAAAAGTAAATAGATTGTAAATCTATGCAATTAATTTGGAGGTTATGTTTATGTTAAAAATATGAAATTTTAAATTGGGGTGCAGGTATAGGGATTCCAACTTACATTAGGATAGCGACAAACATAAACCACCTTAACAGCTATTGAATTTTTATTTATTTGTCCATGTCAATCCATTCGATTATATTCAATCCAGATCATAAATTCACCAATAATACTTTCTAAGTTTTGTAGTATGACAAAGAAACTTTATACATCTTTTTTTCTTTTCAGCTTGCTCTGCCTTTTGGGTAGTTTTATTATGCGTCCAAAACTTAATAATCCATCCATTTCCAAAGATTCATCCAATCACGCGGATAAAATATTGGGCTATTGGACAACACCCGAAAGAGATTTGACCGTTTTTGTTTATCCTGATAATGGAAACTATGCAGCTAGAGTTACTGGGTTTAAATGCACTTGTAAAAAAAAGACTTCACAAGAATCTCATGTAGACATACACAATCCAAATCCTAAATTGAGAAATAATTCATGGATAGACACTAAGGTTCTTTGGGGTTTGTATTATGAAGGCGATAACAAATGGGTAGGGGGAATAATTTATGATCTAGGGTCTGGTTCTAAATATAGTTCTTATGTAAAAATGACAGGCGACGAGATTGAGGTTCGTGGATATTGGGGATTTGAATTTTTGGGTCAATCTATTAAAATGGTTAGGCCTTAGAGAACATTTTTTCAGAGTGAAGAACAAAGCGGAGTGAAGAGGTCTGGGGTCTCATTCTTGTAAAATTCAAGGTCAGCACAAAACCCTCCGGGCTCCTTACTGTTCCTCACACTGTTTTTGGTAATTTGGTTTTGGATTAAACATATCAATTATTCAGAGTTAGGAAAAGAGCGGAGTGAAGAGGTTGATCCCTCATCCCTCAAATCCGGTTTTGATATGATTCGGTTTCATCCAAAATATTGGTCACAAAAAAAAGTCTTAGTGTTATACTAAGACTTTTTTGGCGGAGAGCGAGGCTCCCAGGCGGTTTGTCTATATTCCCTATTCTTCTTGAGCTATC
>JBLIKY010000134.1:0-6317 GCA_047637535.1 Lentimonas sp. | reverse complement strand
GGTGATAAATTAATTGGAGCGAAAACCATTCCTATTTATTTTAATATCGGTTTTGCGAAAAATATTGCCATCTCATTTTTAATCATTCCAGTAATTTTATTTGGCCTATTATTCTTCTTCAGAATTACAGAAAATCCATTTTCGATTTTCGATAATGTCATCGTCCTAATGCCAGTCGTTTTGAGTTTAATTGTCAATGTTCTTGCCACCGTTTTACTAGTTAGAAGTAAAGTGAAATTAGATTTCAAAAAAGTAGATCATTTGATTAAATTTTCAATGATACTAGGGATTTCAACTTCTTTATACTGGTATTTTTTATGATTAAGTCTAATTATGATATAATTCTAGGTTCGCAATCACCTCGTCGTAAAGAGCTTCTAGCAACCCTCGATATAAAATTCGATACCCGAGTGGCTAACATTGAAGAAATTTATCCAGATACGACACCAAATGAAAATGTTGCCGCTTTTTTGGCAGAACTTAAACTAAGCCATCTCCAAAAAAGTCAAGCATCAAACGAACTAATAATTTGCAGTGACACCACTGTTTTAGTAGATCATCAAATTCTTAACAAACCTAAAGACAAAAATGAAGCAGCTCTTATGCTTGGCTTATTGTCTGGGAAGACCCACAATGTTATTACAGCGGTCGCCATGGCTAGCAAACAAAAACAAGTGGTTTTTCAAGATGAAACATTGGTGACTTTCAAGACCATAAATGAGGCTGAAATACATTACTATTTGGAGAATTATAAGCCTTATGACAAGGCGGGTTCTTACGGCGTGCAAGAATGGATTGGCAACATTGCAATCACCAAGATGGAAGGTTCGTTTTACACGGTTATGGGACTTCCTACTCATCTAATTTATCAAGCATTAAAAGATTGGTAAGAAAAAACCCTTTCACAAATGCAAAAGGGTTCATCAATAAATTTTTAACAGATTATTACATCACCTTAAAAGTAACACGACGGCTTTTTGCTTGAGTCATTTCAAGATCGTCATAAACTCTAACTTCAGGATTAGGTGTGGTATCACTTTTTACTTCTGACGTTATTCTAGAAGCAGCAACTCCTTTTTCAGAAAACATTTTTAATACCATTTCAATTCTTTTCTTGTCCATCTCTGCATATTTGGACTTTGATTCACCCTCCATTTTTTCGTCTGAATCACAATGACCCGTAATGTTAATTTTCAAATCTGGGTTTTTCAACATTTGTTCAGAAATCAAATTAATTGCGTTGGTTGAAGCCGGTGTAATTCTTGATTGACCAAAACCGAAGTAAATCTCCTGCATATTAATGATATCAGTTGGAGTCATATTGTCGTTAATGTTGATTTGTTTTTGGTAAACCATTTTAGAAAAATTTTCTTCATCTTCAATCCCTACCGCCATGGCTCCGCCACAATCACAAGACTCATCTTCGTCCAAAGCAATTATCGAAACATCATCTATATAGTAGTATGCAGCAATGATTGGAGTTGCACTAACCCCTTTTGGGGATTTGTTTTTCTCACTTTTCGTGTCTTCATTACTAAAGAAATTACCTATGGTTAAAAATTTCTCTCCTCCTTCTGCGATATAAGTACCACAAACCTTTGACCAGCCAAACAATGCGTTGTACATGTTGGAATTAGAAATTTGAGGAACTTCAACGATGCTGCCCTTTCCATCACTTCCAAATTCCTTTTTTGAAATTACTAAGCCTAAATTATTACAAGCGTATTTTGAACCTTCAGCTAAAGCCGCGTTGTATTCAACACAGTATTTTTGCCCTTTTTTAAGCGTAGTATTTAGTTTAGTCATTAAATAAGTTCGTGACATTTTATCGCCATACGAAAAAGCAACAATACCCGCATAAGCGAAACCGTCTTTGGCATTTTCTGAACCGTAAACATTGTTAGGTACATTTATTTCAGCCACCTTACTTTGAATGAAATAATCTGCTCTAGCAGCCGTAGGTGACACCCAACCTGTTGATGCAGAGATAGAACCTAATCTTTTCACTTTTGAAGAAGCTTCTTCAAAACTTCCGTTATTGACTAGATTGTCCTCATCCTGTGCAAATCCAAAACCTCCAGTTAACAGTATAGCACTAGCAATTAGTATTTTTTTGATTTCAACTTTTTTTAATCTCATAATTTTTGACCGTGTTTATAAATGTTTTTACCTTGTCTGGGTGAATATCAGGATATACACCATGACCTAAATTTACTATATGTCTTTTACTTTCAAAAGAATTTAAAAGATTATTAGTCAAACGTTCAATTTCATTATCCGAACTATACAAAACGCATGGGTCAAGATTTCCCTGCAGGGTTCTTGATTCACCAACCATTTTTCTTACTTCTCTAACGTCCATATTCCAATCTAAACCGATTGTGTTGCAATTCAATTTTGAAAGTGGTTGTAAAGATGCATAAGCACCTTTTGCAAACAAAGTCAAAGGAACTTCTGTAATTGCGCTTGTAATTTGATTCAAGTACTTTAAGCCGAATTCTGCGTATTGTTCAGTACCCAAAATTCCAGCCCAAGAATCAAATACTTGCAACATATGGACACCTGCCTTAATCTGAGCTTGCAAATATTTAATAGTCACTTTCGTTATCCTACTTAACAATTCATGTGCCAACTTTGGATTCGTATATAACATTTTACGCGATTTGCTGAAGGTTTTTGAACCTTGACCTTCGATCATGTAGCAAAAAATAGTGAAGGGTGCTCCTGCAAACCCGATCAAGGGTACTCGGCCATCCAATTCTTTATTGGTTATAGAAATGGCATCTAAAACATATGAGAGTCTATCTTCTACGTCAAAATCAAATTCAGCATGTTGCAACAAATCGTTTTCCGTTTCAATAGTTTTTGCAAACCAAGGTCCTTTTGACTCAACCATTTGGTAGGTCAATCCCATTGCTTCGGGAACGACAAGAATATCACTAAAAATAATAGCCGCATCTACACCCAATAAATCAACAGGTTGCACCGTAACTTCAGCCGCTCTTTCTGGTGTTTCCACCAATTCTTTAAAGCCAGATAAAGAGCCACGTACAGCACGATATTCAGGCAATATTCTTCCAGCTTGACGCATTAACCAAACAGGATATCTTTCTATCTCTTCACCTCTCGCAGCGCGGAGAACTAGGTCATTCTTCAAATTCATAATTGCAAATATAAGTAATCAACATACGCGAAAATTTCTCCCTTTGGACTTTACCACACAATTTTCTTTAAATTATTCTTCTCAAGAAACAAATTCACCTCATTAAAATGGTTACAGCCATTAAAACCACGGTAACTCGATAAGGGACTCGGATGACTCGTCTCTAAAATCAAATGCTCCTTTCCTTTAATCAAAGGAGCAAATTTCTGTGCTTGATTGCCCCACAAAAGAGCAACTACGCTTTTATTATTCAAAAACACCTTTTGGATGATTTGTTTTGTTATTTCTTCCCAACCTAAATTTTCATGAGCGTTCGCCTCTCCCACTCTTGTGGTCAAGGATGTGTTTAAAAGCAATACCCCTTGCTCAGCCCAATTTGTCAGATTTCCAGTAATCGGAACTTGATATCCATCGACCGAGCGCTTTAACTCCACAAAGATGTTTCTTAAACTTTTAGGAAAAGGTTGCACAAAGTCTTCAGTTGAAAAAGACAATCCATGAGCATGACCCTTAGTTGGGTAAGGATCCTGACCTAAAATCAACACTTTGACTTTATCTGCAGGGCATAGTCTAAGGGCTTTGAACCAGTTGTTTTGTTCTGGTGTAATATCAAAAGACTCCATCTCTTTATCCAAATTAATTTCAAGTTGATTAACTTGAGTTAAATTCAAATTCTTTTCGATCAATATTCGATAATCAAGTGGTATTTGCGAAAGTATATCCATTTTCAATCCATAAAAGTACCTATTTGTTCATTCTTGGCTATATTTGAAACATGAAATTAATTGCATTTTTTGTCCCATTATTGTGTTTTTTTATGTCTTGCAACGAGGCAGTACAGAAAAAAGAAGAGTCGCCTGGCTTAGAGCAGTCTGAAGAAACAAAATCCTTGTTAGAAAGAGCGAAACGACATGTGGAGGCTCAATTAAACATACCTGCAACAGAAAAATACAAAATAGAGATATTAGAGACCAACCTTGACCCAGGTTCGGACATGGACGCCGTAATTTCTGTCAACCAACTCCAACGCGCTCAAAAAGAAGCAGAAGAAGACGTAAATATCACTCAAAGGGCAAACACAGGATTTTTAGGCAATTTCAATACCTTGTTTTTATACAACGGTGAATCGAAAGAATTCACTAGACCCATAAAAATGCCGTCTAGTGCAAATGTTCCGCTTAAAGTTATCTTTCAAAACATTACGACAGAAGCCTATTCGGACATCATTGTGGAGTACCGAATCAGAGATGCCGCTTACCGAAATTATTTTGGAGTAAGAAATCGCACTCCCTTCTTGATGTTTCAATGGAAAGTGTTTGATTCTTTAACCTATGAAAACCCGGTTGCTAATTACTTTGAATTGGGCGCTGGTTCGGTTAGTCTAGTAAAAGACATCCTAATCTACGAAGGAAAAATCACCAATAAAATCAATGAAGACATTCTAGGAGAATTAAATTTAGAAATCGAGAAAAAAGAAGCTTTGAAATATCGTTTTTTCTTCGATCCAAAGTCTAAAAAATATTTAACCGTAATGGAATGATTTTTAAACACAAAAAAACTAATGCTCACATAACAATATGTTAAACAATTTAAATTCGCTTAAAGCTAAGAACAACTCAAGGTCAAGGGTTTAATATTTAACAAAAAAAACCTATTTCCTTTCAGTAAACCGATTTTATGTTGTAACTTGCTCCTATATAGTGTGCATCTTCTTGTACATACTAAAGTTTTGATTTAAATCAATTGAAAAAAATAATGTTTCAAACAAGTATATCCATAGTTATTAGTCTTCTTGCTCTCGTTTTCACCATGAAAACAAGTTGGAGTCAAATGACCAATGGAGGAAACATGCAAATGCATCTTGGCTCTGAGATTGGTCTCTATGGTGACTTTACAAATAATGGAACTTTTTTAAACAATGTTGGTGACTTTCACTTGGTTAATGTCGGTCTAAATACTTTAGATGGTAGTAATATGTTTCAAGTTGAGAATTTAATAAAAAACTCACCTGATACTACCCACTTGAATCAAGTGTTTCGAATTACTAATTCTTTAACATTTACCAATGGAATGTTACGTTCGGATAGAGATAATTCTGAAAGTAAGTTTTTCGAATTTTGGAACAATGCTTCCTATACAGGGGCATCAAATGAACGATATATTGATGGTGTAGTAAGGAAAAGAGGAAATGAAGCATTTAGTTTCCCAGTGGGACAAGATGGAGATTTACAAATGGCCACAATTGGAGCACCTGCAAGCGCAACTGATCATTTTACTGCCTTTTACAGACATGACATTGGCCACATATATGGATATCCACATTGGAGGAATGAAGATGGAATCGAACAAGTAAGCACGTGTGAATTCTGGATCATTAATCGTACCGGTGGGTCAAGTGCGGTTCCGGTAACATTAAATTATGACATTAACAGTTGCGGTGTAACCGCAATTTGCAGTTTATTGGTTGTACGTTGGGACGGAGGAAAAGGGTCGGGAAATTGGACTTCTGAAGGAAACGGTGGAGCGCCTGGTACACCTTCGGCTGGAACAGTTACTACTGGCTCAGGATTTTCAGTTTGTGGTACACCTTCAGCTGTTGCTGAATTCAGTCCATTTACATTCGGTTCCTCTACAAGAGCCAATCCACTCCCTATCGAACTATTAGATTTCTACGGTGAATTCACCGACAAAAAAGTAGTCGACCTTTACTGGACGACAAATGTCGAAATTAACAACTCTCATTTCATCATAGAAAAGAGCTACGACGGTTTTAAATGGGAGTTTTTAGAAAGAATTGAAGGTGCAGGAAATTCTTCTCAGATAATTGATTACTTAACCCACGATAGACAACTTAAAGACGGTTTACAATATTATAAATTGACTCAAGTTGATTTTGATGGAGAATCAAAATCATATCCTCCGCATAGTGTAATGGTGGATAGTGATTTGAGCGAACTCTACTCCTTCCCTAACCCAACTTCGGGCGTGTTGTCAATACACGGTAGTCCAGAAGAAATTAAAAACTTTAAGTTATACGACGGTTTAGGAAGATACATTCAACTCGAACCATTGACCGTATCTACAACAGACAATTCAATACAACTTGATATACGTTCATTAGCCAAAGGAATCTACCACGGTTTTGGTGTTGAGA
>JBLIKY010000133.1:0-6327 GCA_047637535.1 Lentimonas sp. | reverse complement strand
ACTTGGTCTGGTAACGGAATTACAGACCCAGCATTAGGTACATTTGATCCTGCGACAGCTGGAGTTGGTGTGCACACAATTACTTATTCAGTTGCTGGTAGTTGTCCAGGGACAGATACAGAAGATTTAACTGTGAATGCAGTGCCTGTGCCTAGTTATACAGCAGACCCAACAAGCGGATGTAGCCCATTGTTAGTAAACTTTGTAAACACAACGCCTAACGCGACAGCAATCACTTGGGATTTTGGAAACGGAAACACAAGTAATGCAAATACAGTAAGTTCAACATACAGTGCTGGTTTATTTGATCTTACTATGACAGTAACTGAAAACGGATGTGTTGCAACTCAAACTTTCACGAATGCAATTGATTCTTACCAATCTCCAACAGCCTTGTTTGTTGCAAGCGATCTAGGAAACAAAGATTTTAACTTTGAAAACAATTCAATTGGCGGCGTAAGTTATTTCTGGGAGTTTGGTGACGATTCAACAAGTGTTGAAATGAATCCTTCACATTCTTTCGAAGGTAGAGAAGGTAATGTCGAAGTTACCCTTACCGTAACTTCAGCTCTAGGATGTACAAGTACTTTGACAATAACAATTGAAATTGAAGAGGAAGTATTGTACTTCATCCCGAATTCATTTACGCCGGATGGAAATCAAATTAACAATACATTCCAGCCTATAATGTCAGCAGGTTTTGACCCTCAATCTTTCGAAATCAGAATCTTCAACAAATGGGGAGAATTGATTTTTGAATCCAAAGATCACACCATTGGATGGGACGGAACATATGACAACAAAGTTGTGCCAGCTGGTGCTTACTTCTGGTCTCTACGTTTTAGAGATTTAAAAACTGATCAGAAATACACTCGTAAAGGTCACATTCAAGTGTTGATTTAATAGAATATTTTTAATACTAAAAAAGGCATTGGTTTAATAACCAATGCCTTTTTTGTGTTTGGCTATTTTCTTTCCGGCCAGACAAATATTTATTTAACCCTACTTAGACCAAGCAGCAAATGCTCTTTCTTGAGGTATGGTTAATTTATCCAATTTTTTAATGGAATAGGTATTGAAGAATGTTCTTTGCAACTCCGGCAAAGTAATCTCCATTATTTTTCCTTTTCTTATCAGGTTAATGTGTTTTTCTTCATGATTGTATTGATTTAACCAACCTTCTAACTCGCCTTGGCAAGCGTTGCCGTTTATACCTATGATTTCGTCTCCTAGCATGAGACAGCTCATGTCAGCTGGCGAACCCGTATACATATCCGTAATCACAAAATGATTACCGACTTGTTGGGTTTTGATTCCAATTTGGGCTTCGCTGTAGAGCGCTGATGCAGTGTGTACCAATTCCAAACCTAGTTCTTCAAAACTATCGGTTAAAATGCCTTCAAAACCTTTGGTGCCGTGCAGATAATCTTTAAAAAAAGGTGTCCAATCTTCACCTGTGATATTTTCTATTTCTGCTTTGTATTGTTCTTCACTTACGCCCTCGCCTTCTGCCGCTAAATCAAAATACAAGCGACGAATTACCTCATCCAAACCGTATTTGTTTTCTGTGGCTTTAAGAATTCTTACGTCCTTAACAAAAGCCAACAAACATCCTTCAGTGTATATAGAAACCTTTCGGCCAGGAGCGCCTTTTTCATAACCATCTAACCAAGTGTCGTGTGAAGATTCTGCAACCGATAAATTGAATCGTCCCGGGTTATCAAAGTGCTTTTGCAATTGCTTGTTCATCTCCAAAGCATACTGATCAAACGTAAAGACCTTGCTCTTATACAAAAACAAATCTCCCATGTATGTAGTCACTCCCTCGCATAAATATCCAAGTGACGAGAAATTTTCTTTCTTAAAATCATAAGGAAACATTTCAATCGGTCGAATCGCTTTGACATTCCATGTATGGTATAATTCGTGAGAAGAAACGCCCAATAATTCAGAATAAAAACCTTTGAAAATGTCGTGTGTTGGTCCGAGAAGTATTACTGTCGAAGCACAATGTTCGACCCCATGATACGCCTTATACGGTGTGATTTGAAATAAGAAATGATATTCATCCACCGGAAACTCACCAAATTTATCCGACTGTGCCTTGGTGAATGCTGTGAAATCTTTCTTTAGCTTCTTCCAATCGATTTGCTCTAGGCCTTGAATCCAAATATTAAAATCAACGCCGTTGACCGTATAACTATCGTGTTGAATTGTTGCCGATGCGATAAACGGAGAATCAACCAGCTGGTCAAAATTCTTTGCCTTTAAAACTCGGTTTTCGTCCTTTAAATTACAAGCGACAATATAGTTTTCCGGGATTTTTAATTCCATTTCACAAGGGTCGTTTACCGTTTCGTCTGTATACACCAAACAGTTGACACCGTTGACATACATTTGATCTTGGTTTAAGAAAGTTGAACCACCGTTAAGGTCTGCTGCATAATACGAATAGCAAACTTTAATTTTTTGGATTCCTTCTGTTTCTATAGCCCAAGTTGAGGTATTGGTCTTCTTAAAATGAAGCACTTTGCCTTTAGGATCAAAAACCTTGAATCCTTTGATGTTTTTGGCGAATTTTCCAATTTCATATCTACCCGGTCTCCAAGTCGGTAAGTGTACTTCTGTTACCGCTGAAGTAACCGTAAACTCGACTTCAATTTGTAAGTATTGTTGGTGACTTTGTTCTTGTGATAATATGTATCTAATGTTCATTTTCTAATTATTTGGTAGAGCGAAAACATTGTCGTCGCTCGGCAGTTCATCAAAACTATTGATTTCAATCCAACCGGAAGTTCTTTCCTTGGATGATTTTAATCTGTAGAAACGGTAGCCCTTAAATTGAGTCAGAAGGGTGTAAAGTTCGCTGTTCTTTTCTTTGAGGACTTGGGTGTTTTGTCCGAACTCAACAATCAAAAACGGTCTATGTTTCTCTATCGTTTGCCTCGCTCCTTTTATAACTTCCAATTCCATTCCTTCCACATCAATTTTAATCATAGTAGGCGAAAGTGAATGTTGTTCGACAATGCTATCCAAAGGAAGAATTTTCATTTTAACTGGCAAGGTCGTTTCGTTCTTTCTTACTGCAGAAGAAGCACCCCGATTGTCTGTTGGGTCGAGATAAAGGTCCATCTCGGATTCTACTTCCCCTATACCACAAAGAAATAAATGACAGTTTTGAATCTCATTTTCTTCTGCGTTTCTCTCTAAAATCTTAAAAGTATCCGGATGTCCTTCAAAGGACCAGGCACTGCCGCCATCCCCGACGACTTTGGACGCAAAAAGAGACATCAATCCGATATTAGCACCAACATCGATAAAAGTGTCCCCTGGCTTAAGGTGCTGTTTAATGAAGGCTAACGTTCCTTTTTCATAAGTTCCCGTCTCGTAGAGCGAACGTTCAACACCGGTATCCTTTGCCGGGTCTATCCATACCTTGAGTTTGTCTTGGGTAAGAATAAAATGAGGTTCTACCCTACTCGCTTTCGGAAGCAAGATTTTTGGCAAAAACAAAGAAACCTTCCTGAATCCAGGAAGGTCTATATTTCTAAAAAAGCCAATCAACTTGTGGCGCCAATAATAGTTGCGATATGTCGGCTGATTGGTTTTCAATTTCTAATTAAGCGTACTTTTCTTCTTGAATCGCGCCGATTTTATCATCTGCCAAATAATCATCGTAACTCATCATTTTGTCTACGATCCCATTTGGTGTGATTTCGATAATTCTCGTTGCAACTGTGTTCATTAGTTCATGATCATGAGAGGTGAACAAGAGAATGCCCGGGAAGTCTCTCAAACCGTTATTCAAGGCGGTAATCGATTCTAGATCCAAGTGATTCGTAGGTTCGTCCATCATCAACACATTTCCTTTTGCCAACATCATTCTTGACAGCATGCAACGAACTTTTTCCCCTCCAGAGAGTACGTTTGAAGCTTTAAGCGCCTCTTCACCTGAGAACAACATTCTTCCCAAGAATCCTCTCAAATTAACCTCTTCTCTTTCCTCGTCTGTTTGCGCATATTGTCTCAACCAGTCAATCAATGCAGTTTTAGTTTCAAAGAAAGAGGAATTATCATTTGGTAAGTAAGCTGTCGTGATGGTCGTACCGAAGGTAAATTCTCCGTTGTCCGCTTTTTTCTTACCGTTTAAGATTTCGAAGAAAGCGGTAATTGCGACAGAGTTTTTAGAGACGATAGCGACTTTATCTCCTTTGTTAAGGGTAAAAGTAATGTCTTTGAAAAGCGTTTCACCTTCTTGGCTTGACGCTAAGTTTTCTACGTTAAGAACCTGGTCTCCTGCCTCTCTCTCAGAGTGGAAGTTGATACCAGGATATCTTCTTGAAGAAGGTTGTATTTCGGTCAAATCCAATTTATCCAACATCTTACGACGTGAAGTAGCTTGTTTTGATTTGGAAGCATTTGCTGAGAAACGAGAGATAAAGTCTTGCAACTCTTTCTTTTTGTCCTCTGCTTTTTTGTTTTTATCCGATCTCTGTCTAGCCGCCAATTGAGACGATTCGTACCAGAAAGTATAGTTCCCCGTATACAGGTTGATTTTACTAAAGTCGATGTCACAGATGTTTGTACAAACGGTATCCAAGAAGTGTCTATCGTGAGAAACAACGATTACCGTGTTTTTAAAATCGAGTAAGAAATCTTCCAACCAAGCGATTGTTTTGATGTCCAAGTCATTGGTAGGTTCATCAAGAACCAACAAATCAGGATTACCAAACAAAGCCTGCGCCAACAATACCCTTACTTTTAATTCAGAAGGTAATTCTGACATCAAAGTATCGTGTTTTGCTTCTTTGATTCCTAGGTTAGACAACATCGTTGCAGCATCCGTCTCAGCATTCCAGCCTTCCATGTCTGCAAATTCAGTCTCCAATTCAGCCGTACGCATACCGTCTGCATCCGAAAAATCAGGTTTTGCATACAATGCATCCTTTTCCTCCATAATCTCAAACAATCGCTTGTGCCCCATTAAAACGGTTTGTAAAACAGGATACGTATCAAACTCGTAGTGATTTTGACTCAATACCGCCATTCTCTTGCCTGGCTCTAAAACAACATGACCCTTGGTAGGATCTTGATCTCCCGTAAGGATTTTTAAGAACGTGGATTTCCCAGCACCATTGGCACCAATGACACCGTAGCAATTGCCATCTACGAATTTTAAATTAACCTCATCAAACAAAACGCGTTTTCCAAACTGAAGGGATAGATTATTGACTTGTAACATACTTCTGAACTCAAATTTTGTGCAAAGGTAGGGAATTATGCAGAGGGAGAAAAATAAGAATTTAGAACAATTTAATTTCTAACTTCTGATTTCTAAATTCTTATTTTTCTATTGTCCTAAAAGATTCATATATTTGTATTTAAGCATATACTTAAATAAGTAAAGTCATGATAAAATCAGATAAAACTTGCATCAGAGAATGTGCTAACGTGGACATGATCAACAGGAGCATAAACCAACTGGAGGAATTGAACAAAGATGTTGCGGCAACTTGTCTGCTTTTGAATCTGATGGGAAATGAAACTCGATTTAAAATCCTCTTTCTCATTAAAAACAATCAGAGACTTTGCGTTTGTGATTTGAGTGACATTCTCGGGATATCTATTTCTGCTGTTTCACAACAATTGTCAAAGCTTAAAAATGGCGGATTGTTAACCAAAACAAAAGAAGCGCAGACGATATATTATTCGATTGCTCCACTCTTCGAGGTTAAGGTTGAACAGCTTTTCATTGTTCACAGCCCAAAACTCACTTCCAAAGCCGCTTAAAATGAAAAACAACAAATCAAACAGAGCTATTTTTAGCGGAGTAATAGCCGCTGTAACTGCTTCTTCTTGTTGCATTCCTCCTTTGATTGCTTTGGTCGCGGGAGTCGGAGGTGCATCTTCTTCCCTATCTTGGGTAGAACCTATACGCCCCTACCTCATCGGGTTTGCAATAATCTCTTTGGGCTATGCGTGGTACATACACTTAAAACCAAAACCTGTAGACGATTGCGGTTGTGACATTGAAAAACCAAAGTTTTATCAAACCAGAGGGTTTCTAGTCGGCATCACCTTATTTGCGACCTTATCGATTAGCTTACCTTATTATTCAGGTGTTTTCTATTCAAGCAACAAGCACGAAACAGTAATTGCGAACGAAAACAACCTCGTCAAAACAACAATAAGCATTACCGGAATGACTTGTGATGCCTGTCAACAACATGTTGATCATGAGATTAACGAACTGGACGGTATCGTTTCTGTAAAAACATCCTACAGCAATGCCAATTCTGTCATCCAATACGACAAAACCAAGACCAA
>JBLIKY010000132.1:0-6377 GCA_047637535.1 Lentimonas sp. | reverse complement strand
TTTCGATCAAGAATTGAAAAGGTTAACTTCTGAAATAAATAATCTCTTAAACCAATAATGAAATTGATTAAGCATATAAAAACAAACGGATGGAGTTATGCTCTTTCGATTATGCTATTAATTTTTGTGGGTTATTATCAGCATGTTTTTACTTTTTCTGAAAAGACAGAAACTGAAAAATTTCAAGAAAAATTTAATCAAAGAGAATCGGAGTTAGTTGATTTTTTAGGAACTCTTCAGCAAACGCCTTCAGGTTTATGGTCAAAGCCTTTTCCTACAGATATAAACTTGCACGTTTTTAGTCATGATTCCTTAGTGTATTGGAGCACCAATGAGATGCCAATATTAAGATTTGAAGACATTCATTTTCCCGTAGATGGTGTTTTGCACCTTCAAAACGGTTGGTATTTTGCAAAAACAATACAAAAAGGGAATAAAAAATATTGCGCATCCTTTTTAATAAAGAAAGACTACGCTTATCAAAACAAGGATTTAATCAATGATTTTGACCCGTATTTTGGGCTTTCGTATGACGGCTATATCAGTTTAAATCAAGATAAAAACAACATTTATAATCAAAAAGGGGAATATATTTTTAGTGTTATTCCGATTGATTCACAGCCCGCATCTTCTACTGAGTCTATTGTATTTATGCTGCTGTTTTGCCTTTTGTTAGGCACAATTGGGAGGTTTATTCTATGGTTTGTAGGCCCTAAGAAGATTAAATTTCAGTTGATTTTACTCGGTTGTTTACTCGTTTTACACTGGTTATCATTAGAGTTTTCATGGTTATCCTTTCTTAACGGGACAGAATTTTATGACCCCCAGCTTTTTGCGACGAATTTTTGGTTGCCTAACTTTGCCGAGTATCTCCTGACTTTGGGATTTATAATCTTAATTCTTCAGGGGACAAAAAACTATTTAAGAGAGGCAGAATCGCGTTATAAAAAACAAGTTTCTTGGGTTGTTTTTCTAGGCACTTTTGCATTCTGGTCATTCCTTTTGTTTTGCAATAAAGCGCTTATTGAAAACTCAAGTATACCTTTTGAAATTGAAGAACTTTTTAACCTTAACGCCTATTCTTTAATAGGAATCGCTTCTCTGGGTTTTCTTTTTCAAAATTACATTTCACTTTTACTCAGTGCAATTGATATTATTAAGGCCGAATATGTCAATCTAAGTCGTTGGGTTTTGATGCTGTTTGTGGTCGGATTAATTTACTTTGTAGTAGAAGTTTTCTGGATAAATCAATTGATTTTTGCCGCTATTTTCCCCTTGATTTTATTGTCCTTGATGCTCTATTATTCGACGAAAAAGAAATCTGAAAATGCTTTTACCCAAGGTCTGGTCCTGTTGTTTTTATTCGCGTTTTGTTTGGCGAGCAATGTCGATACTTTTAATGCAATAAAAGAACGAAGCGAAAGAGAACTCTACGCAAATCAATTGCGTACGGATCAGGATATCGTCGCCGAACTAGAATTTGACAAAGTCAGTGAAAAAGTAGAAAATGACGTTTTCTTAAATCGTTTCATAGATCGACCTCAAAAAATTGTTACTTCTGAGTTTGAAGATGCGATTGAACAAAGGGTTTTCGATGGTTTTTGGGAACAATATGAAATGGAATTTTACTTGTTTGGTGACCAAGACAATTCCTTAATTGACGACGAAAGAAAGTCCAAAAAGCAACTCGACGAAATAATTAATCAACACGGGGAAGTTTCAGAGGTCAACGCGAATACGTTTTTTATTGCCGATTATATAGATCAGTATTCTTATGTTTTTAAGTTAGAACTCTCCTTATTGTCTGGAAAATACGCCATGTTTTACGGAACGTTTAAGTCCAAAAAAATCCCTGAAGAAATAGGCTTTCCCCGATTGTTGATTTCCGATAAAGCCAAAGTGTTTGAAAGCTTAGAAAGGTATTCCATTGCAAAATATTATCAGGGAAAATTGATTAATCAATACGGAGAATTTGGTTTTCCAACCTTATTAAAAGCAATGATATTGGATCCAAGTAATTCGGGATATTTTGATTACAATGGATACAAACATTACATCCTTGCCAAAGGAAATGACGACTATTTAATTCTTTCATCTCGACTAGTCACTTGGGTAGATCTACTAACGACATTTTCGTACCTGTTTTGCTTTCTTGGTCTTCTGTTACTCCCATTACTTTTTAAGAAAAATGATTATCAAAAGGGAAAAAATAACATTTCTTTGGCGCTTAAGATTCAATTGGTGATGATATCGCTTGTTTTCTGCTCCCTGCTAATTTATGGATGGGGAAATGGGATTTTTGTTAAGGATCAATACAATGCCTATACCAACAAAGTGATAACGGAAAAGTTAAATTCAGTAAGAATTGAGTTTCAATCTAAATTCGGCACAGAACAAGAATTAACGATAGACGACCACGGAAATAAAATGGAGTATTATCTCCAAAAGTTTTCAAAGGTTTTTGTTACCGATATTAATTTTTATGACCCCTTTGGTTACTTGGTGGCAAGCAGTAGATCTAGAGTATACAATGTTGGGTTGTTGAGCGAACAAATGAACTCCCGAGCAATGACCGCAATGACGGCCAGTTACAAAAGTGAGTTTGTACACCAAGAAAGAATAGGTAAGCTCAAATACTCAAGTGCTTATAAACCTTATTATAGTAAAACGGGTGATTTATTGGGTTATTTAAACCTTCAGCATTTCGGTCAACAAAAGGAATTTGAAATTCAAATACAGCGATTTTTAGTGGCCATTATTAATGTATTTATGTTTTTGCTTGCTGCCTCAGTTGTGGTTGCAATTTATGTTTCTAGTTCTTTAACAGCTCCGTTAAGACTTCTTCAATCGTCATTGTCTAAGGTTGACTTTGGTCAGTTGAGCGAACCGATTCCATACGACAAAGATGACGAAATTGGGGCTTTAGTAAAAGAATACAATCAAAAAATAGATGAATTAGCGATAAAAGCTCAACAATTGGCTCAATCGGAAAGAGAAAGTGCTTGGCGAGAAATGGCGAAACAAGTTGCGCATGAGATTAAGAATCCGCTGACTCCAATGAAACTTTCTTTGCAGCATTTTCAAAGAAGGTATGACCCTAGCAACCCATTGTCAAAAGAGAAATTGGATGAGGTTATGGTGTCTTTAATTGAACAGATTGATTCTCTCACAAAGATCGCCAATGAATTTAGCACATTCGCAAAAATGCCGAAACCGGATGCTGAAATTGTAAATCTTCAACCTTTATTAAAACGAGTAGTAAGTCTCTTTGAAAAGGAAAACATTCTCTTTGATGTTGAATGTCCTGAAGACTCCAATTTGAAGGTCGACAAAGACATGTTGGTCCGTATCTTAAATAACCTTGTCAAAAACGCGGTACAGTCATTACAAGATCTAAAAAACGGCATGATCAAAGTATCGGCAGTTAAGGATGATTCTTATCTCACCATAAAAATTACGGACAATGGAAAAGGGATAGACGAAGAGGAGAAGAAACGCATTTTTGTACCGTATTTCACAACCAAATCAAACGGCACTGGTTTGGGATTAGCCATGGTAAAACAAATGGTTGAGCTACACAAAGGAACTATTGACTTTGAATCGACGGTTGATGTGGGTACAACTTTTACAATTCGATTCCCTGTTTGGTTTAACCAAGAAAATAAATAAGATTTACCATAATTCGAGGCGGACACGAGGTATATTAACAGATTTGGCTACTCAACGTTAAATCCATCTTTTAAGAAAGGAAGGCGTACTCTTAGTTCTTGCAATTCGTTATGTTTTAGTTGGACTTGTATAATCGTTTCCTTATTTGTTATCTCGTTTAGTAAAACACCATCAGGACTATAACAAGCTGAATGACCGTTGTATTCATATCCATTTCCGTCAGCCCCTGTTCGATTGCAGGCCACCGTATAAGATTGATTTTCGATAGATCTTGCGGCTAGTAATTTATCCCAGTGAAGAATCCTTTTTTCAGGCCAATTGGCAACATATAGCAATGCATCATAACTTGCTGAGTCACTGTTTTGCGAAAAAAGGCAACGGCTAATTTCTGGAAATCTAAGATCGTAGCAAATGTGCAGTTGTAGTTTCCATCCTTTGTATTCGACAATTGTATTTGAATTACCGGCGGCATAATATTTGTCTTCACCAGCAAGACCAAAACATTTTCTTTTGTCGTAAACCGAAAATGTGCCATCTGGTAAAACAAAGACTCCTCGGTTGTAGGTTTTGTTGTCTTCTTCTATTATTAGAGAGGTGTAAATTGCAGCTTTATTATTGGCTGCTTGTTTCTTGAGCCATAAAATACTCTCGCTATTTTTATTGTTCTCAGCGAGGGAAGTAGTCATCGTAAACCCCGTTTGAAACATCTCTGGCAACAAAATTAGATCAACGCCTTCTTTAAGAGTTGTAAAAAGGGACTCATAATTTCTGAAATTAGACAGTTTGTCTTCCCACACTTGGTTGCATTGAACTATGGCTACGTTTAAATCTTGCATAATCTTTTACTTGCTTCTATTAATGTTGCATCCTCTTTCGCAAAACAAAATCGTATTATTTTATCGTCGCGCTTGTCTTCATTAAATACTGAAATAGGTATAGCGGCTACACCATGTTTCTTTGTAAGTTCTTCACAGAATACGGTATCGGGTAAATCCGATATTTTGGCGTAAGAAGCCAGGATGAAAAAGGAACCCTCACAAGGCAATAACTCAAATTTACTTTTTTCTAGTAATTCGATGAATAAGTCACGTTTATTCTTATGTATTCGTTGAATTTCATTAAATTCTGCGATTTTGATGTATTTTGCCAATGCAATTTGTGCTCCGTGATTTACACAAAAAACGATGAATTGATGAGCTTTTTTAATCTCAATCATTATTTTCTCCGGGGCAGTTAAGTAACCGATTTTCCACCCGGTGATGTGAAAGGTTTTACCAAAAGAAGAAACACAAATGGCGCGTTCTTTTAAAATTGGAAATTCTTTAATCGAGTAAAATTGTTTTTCAAAAAAGATGTATTCGTAGACTTCATCCGAAAGCACAAGTAAATCGGGGTAGTTCGAACATAACTTTTCCAACTCCTGAAAATCATTTTTTGACCACAAAGTACCGCATGGATTATGCGGATTATTTATAATGATCATTTTTGTTTTCTTCGATGACTTTTCAAAAATTGCTTTCCAATCAGGTCTATAATCTTCCGTCAACGATGCATGAATCGGTGTACCTCCGGCCAAAAGTACCGAGGGGTCATAACAGTCGTAGGCAGGGTCGAGTATCAGCACTTCATCCCCAGGACCCACCAAGGATTGAATTGCCGTAAAAATTGCTTGAGTAGCTCCTGCCGTAACCAAAACTTCACGATTTGCATCGAAAGTGACGCCGTAACTATCCTTATTCATTTTAACGATAGCTTCCAATAAATCAGGAGCTCCACCCATAGGAGCATATTGATGAGCAGAATGGTTCTCGCCTAGTTTCATCGCTTCATCGAGCCTTGGGTCTATCGAAAAATTGGGAAACCCTTGAGCAAGGTTTATCGCACCGTGCTCATTCGCCATTTTTGACATGATGGTGAAAATAGTGGTGCCTACATTGGGTAATTTTGACATTTATCTTTTTTATAAATATAAGGAGCTTTCAATTTTTAGAGGGCATTCTGTTTTGTTTTTCTATTTTTGAAAGAAAAAATGATGAAGTTCCTTTTGTTATCCGCCTTAATTATTTCTTCCTGCACTTCTGCTCCTGACGGGTTTTGTGATTGCCTAGAAAAAGGGGAAAAATTGAATTTGATCTCACATGAAATTTTGGAAGGGAAGAATTCAGATTCTAACATTGCAAAAATGAAAGAAATGAAAGCGCTTAAAAAAGAAGCTTGCGCACCTTTTCAAACTGCTTCTGGCAAAAGTATGATTGATTGGCAAAAAGCATGCGAAAAAAATTAAGCTGAAAAAGGTTCGAATGGATTGAATCGATCGATTGAATGAACTTCTTTTATCAGTTTGTCTTCTACTTTAACCACTCTTCCCGGGTATTTTTCAACCATGTTCATGTCATGAGTAGCCATTAAAACTGCTGACTTTTGTTCTTGAGCTATAGCAATCAGCAAACGCATGATTTCTTCAGAAGTCTCAGGATCAAGATTTCCTGTTGGTTCGTCAGCTAAAATGATTTCCGGTCTATTTATCAAAGCACGTGCTATGGACAGTCTTTGTTGTTCGCCACCCGATAAAGCCCATGGGTTGGCATGCATTTTAGATTCCAAGCCTACCAAAGCCAAGATTTCCTCTGCCCGTTGAGCCATTGATTTTTTGTCCATCCATCCTGTAGATTTCATTACAAAAAACAAGTTTTGTTGCACGGTTCGGT
>JBLIKY010000131.1:0-6535 GCA_047637535.1 Lentimonas sp. | reverse complement strand
AAGACATGTTTGATCCGCGAGGGTAATCTGTGTTTGAACTCAAGTTTTTATAAACAAAAGAAATTTTGCTAGGACTGTAATACCCCAAAAGAGAATTCAAATATTTATTCTCCCATTTAGGTTTTATGGTTTCGTAATCCAATATTATTTTGCCACCTATTGCGGTAATTGAACTGTCGCTATTGAATTTTTCCAATAAAATTTCAAGATAATTGTTTTCCAAATAAGCATCGTCGTCAATGAAAGTTATTAGGTCACAATTCGATTCTACAATAGATCTATTGCGAGCATGAGACAGTCCCTGTTTGGTTTCTAAAAAGTAGGTTATGGAATAAGTTGAATTTTTGTTAGTGTAATTCGAAATAATTTCTTTGGTATTCCCGGGTGAGTTGTTATCAATAACAATGATTTCAAATTCCTCAGAAGAAAGGGTTTGGGTGAGCAAAGAACCCAGTACCTGCGGTAAGTACCGCTCTCTATTATATGTGCATATCGCAGCTGTTATTTTCATTCCAGCCACAAATATAATAGAAACAAAGAGCCTAGAAATCAATTATTTTATCTTTCATGACAGATTTCTCTTTTACATTCCTATTTTTGATAAATATTGCAATGGGAATAGTACAAAAAGACGCGTTTCGAACCATGATAATTTCGTATATCGGAATTGGCCTTGGGTATCTTAATAAAGGAGTTCTATTTCTAGTACTATTATCCACGGAAGAAATTGGATTGCTCAATCTATTGCTGACTATTGGTATTCTGTTTGCACAAGTTGGAAATCTTGGAAATGCCTACCTTACTTGGAAATTCTTGCCTTTTTTTAAAAACGATGACAACAGGCACAACGGTTTTTTTCCTTTGCTGCTTTTGATAATCACATTGGGAGGGCTTATTTGTTCTTTCCTTTATCTAGCCTTTAAACCGCAGATATTATCTGTTTACGTTGACAATTCGCAGATGTTTTTAGATTATTATTATTGGGTACTTCCAATAGGTATTGGTTTTTTGATTTATATTTCTTTTGATGCTTATTTAAAAGGGTTCTACAAGAATATTGTGGCTGTCTTTGTCAATGAAGTTATTCTAAGACTTGCAATTACAGTGATTCTGGTCTTGTACAGTTTGAAACTGATATCCTTTGACTTCTTAGTGATTTCACACAGTTTACTATTTCTTCTGCCGAGTCTAATCTTATTTGTTTATCTCTATCAAATTGGGCATCTAAATTTTGATTTCAAAAGTATCAATATTTCACGTCGTTTTCGCTCTATTTTACTTCAGTTTTCAGCATTCAATTATTTCAATTCCATGGGAATTGTTCTGGTTGGTTCCTTGGATATCATTATGATTGCCTCAATTGTAGGACTAGAGTCTACTGGAGTTTATGCGACAGTTGTATTTTTAACCAGTGCTCTGCTCGTACCTTATCGATCGATTATTCGAATTAGTTCTCCGATAGTGGCTGAACATTGGAAACATCGTGAAATAGACAAGTTGCAAGAACTTTACACCAAAGTTAGTTCAACAGGTCTGTTAATCGGAATGTCAGCATTTGTAATAATTTGGTTAAACATAGACTTGCTTTTTTCATTTTTAAAACCAGAATTCGCCCCAGGGATTTGGGTTTTCTTTTTCTTGATGATGGGGAAATTATTGGATATGTTTTTTGGGATTAACGGAGCGATATTTTCCACTTCAAAAAAATACAAGTATGATCTCTTTTTCACAGCTGTGTTAATTACGACTGTATACTTTTGTAACCTATTATTTATTCCGAGTTTGGGGATGGTAGGAGCAGCAATTTCTTCGGGAATTGCGATAGTATTGTACAATATTGGGAGAATTATTTTTGTTTGGAAAATTTTCAATATGCATCCTTTTACAACCAACCAATTTAAAATTATTGGCCTTGGACTAGCAACCATTTTTATTGGAGAGTTTATAGGAACTTTAGGGCTTGGTATTTTATTGCATTTTGTGGTGATGATAGTATTGATCCTAGTTGCTTATATCACGCCAATACTTGCGTTTAACCTTGAACCAGACATGAAGAATTTCATGATCAACGGATGGAAACATTTGACAAAAAAAAAGTAGAACCAATTTCTTGATTCTACTTCTTGATTAAATATTATTCTTTCTACTTCACAAAAGCACGAATCGTTAAAGTTGATAATCGCGGCTCAGTGTTGGCAGCAACTGTAATCGTCTTTATGATTTCATTTTTCTGGTCAGCATTTGGATGAAAATTAACCTCGATAACATCACTTTTACCGGGTAGTATAGGTCCTTCTGGCTTTTTAGGGGTAGTGCAGCCACAACTTGCTTTTACATTGTCAATAATCAAAGGTTTATCTCCGGTATTGGTTACTCTAAAGCTTGTACCGTTATCCGTTTCTCCCATGATGTCTCCAAAGTCATGTCTTAAACGGTCAAATTTCAAACTGGTAACATTTGCTTTTTCATCTGAGATTCGTTTGCTTTCTTCCTTCTCAATTGCCGCTAATTTTTGTTTTAATTCATCATCAGTTTCTGCGCCAGCGGCAATGCTTGAGACGATTCGTCCTGAATTCTTTTTAGGGCTTTCTTCACAAGAAACAATCGCTGCTCCAAGGATAAGTGTGTATAAATATATTTTCATAGTGTAAAATTAAAAATTAGCGGCTAATTTGATTGTATTGTATTCACCTTCTTCCATTACTTGTATGGCTTTTAAAAGAATCTCGTTATTGTCATTGTAAATCTGATAAAACTCAGAAGTTCCCCATAAATCTCTTGCAAAAGTTGCTTTTAATCTAGTTTGGATTAACGCACTTGCTTCGATCATATCTTCTTCTGTGTATTCAAATTCAGGGTTTTCTGAAATAAACTCTTCATAAAACTCATCGAGTATTTTTCCTTCACAACTAAACTGAGATTTAAATTCATCAAAAGTTTTATACTCTTTCTCTAATTTACTTCTGTTCTTATTTACGTAATTCAGAGCAAATGTATTAAACACACCACTTCGAGAAAGGGCTCTATAGAGTAAATTGTTTCCCGTTGTATCAAGAGGTACGAATATGTCGGGCATAATTCCTCCTCCAGAGTATACTGTTCGTTTGGTCAATAAAGTCGACATTTTTAAAGAGTCTGGAAACTTAATGCTATCCGCGTTTGAAAATTCTCCATTCTTATATCTATCTAATATATCTGATCTGTAATTTTCATTGTCATCATATGGTTTTTGAATGAATCTTCCTCCTGGCGTGTAATAACGTGCTATGGTTAGACGTATTTGTGAACCGTCACTAAGGTTGATAGGACGCTGAACCAATCCTTTTCCAAACGTTCTTCGACCTACAATTAAACCTCTATCCCAGTCTTGTATAGCGCCAGAAACAATCTCAGACGCCGAGGCAGAATATTCATCGGTTAACAAGACCAATTTTCCTTTTTCCCAATGTCCCTTGTCTCCAGATCTTAATTCTTGACGACTCTGTGCACGACCTTCAGAATAGACAACCAATTTGTCATCTGACAAGAATTCATCTGCAATTTTTTGCGCTGCGTAAAGAAGTCCACCACCGTTTCCTTGTAAATCTAAAATCAAGTTTTCCATTCCTTCCTTTTTTAAAGCAATGATTCCTGTTCTAACTTCATCCAAACTGGTGCGTGAAAAACTATTTAATTTGATATAACCCGTCGTTGGAGTTACCATGTACGATGCATCTACCGAATACACAGGGATCTTATCCCGTGTGATTGTAAAGTCCAATAGCTTGTCTGAACCGTTGCGTTGGATTTTAACACGAACTTTTGTCCCTTTCTCTCCAAGTAACTTTTCCCTTACTTGACTGTTTTTTAAACCGACTCCAGCAACAAGAACATCTTCGATTTCAATGATTTTATCACCAGGAAGTAGACCAACCTTTTCTGAAGGTCCGTTTGAAATTGGCTGAACAACTAACAAAGTGTCCTTAAGAATTTGAAAACGAATACCTATTCCTACAAAACTTCCATTAATTCTTTCGTTAGCGTCATCAACATCATCTGGTGGAATGTAAGATGAGTGCGGGTCCAATTCTGACAACATATTTACGATTGCTTTTTCTGTAATTTCTGTGTCATTTACAGAGTCTACATACATTTGACTTATATATCCGATTACTTCACCAAACTTTATTGCATTTTTGTGAGGATTGCTTTGTGCATTTGCGAATCCCACTCCTATCAATAAAATGGCGAGAATTGAAAAATGATTTAAATATTTAGTCATAATGGTTGTTTTCCTTAAAAATAGAAAGAATTTAGGCTTTAAATCTTAGAATTTATAGAATTGAAGTGAAAAATTGTTAACGGCTTACATGTAATTGGTTAACATTAAATTGTGTGTATTTAAAAGACCTATAGCCTGAAAACATAATTATGAAGCCTTAATTTTAGTATTTAAATCAAACATAAATGACTCGTTTACTCACCCTTTTGTTCATTTTCTGCATCGGATCTTCGTTTTCGCAGATAAAAGAATTAGATCGCCTTGAAATGTATTATGCACAGGGACATTACAAAGCCGTATTGAGAAAGTCAAATAAACTAATTGACAAACCAGAATTTGATTCTTTAATTTTACCTAGGTATTACAAGGCGTTGAGTGTTTTTCAGTTAAGTAAAAATGAACGATGGTTCAAAAGTAATTCTTCCAAGCTACAAGCGGCGAACATAGAATTTTTAGAATTAACTAATTCCGAAAAAGGCAAAATATTAATAAAAGCTCACTTGTTTGAGGTAATGGAACTCAAAGAAGATTTAATGGCTTTGGGTGAAGAGTTAAAAAGGAGGGGAGCCACGGCAAGAGCTGATGAATTGGCAGATATTCTAAACCAAGCTTTTAATATCGTTCCAGGGATTAATGCGGGCGATACCAAATTGATAAATGCGCCAACTGTCAACAAGCTTGTCGGAGATCGAGCTGAAATTGTTTCTTTTTCAAAAACACTTATTGGTATACCTTATTTGTGGGCAGGTACAACTCCTAAAGGTTTTGATTGTAGTGGCTTTACAAGCTATGTGCTTTTGAATAGTAAGATTGAACTACCTAGACGTGCTGTTGATCAATATAAGTCTTCTAGCAAAGTTAAAGTAGGACAAGTCAAACCGGGTGATTTAATCTTCTTCGACAACGGTAAAGGGGTAAGTCATGTTGGAATTATAATATCAGAAGAAGGTGAGTCAATAGTCATGATTCATGCAAGTTCCTCTCAAGGAATTGTGATTACTGCGATAGAACAATCAGATTATTGGAAGAAAAGAATTGCGGGTTACGGTTCTTTTATTGATTAGGCGATTTGATGGCCAGTTTTAAAAGAAGATAAATAGATAATGCCGTTAACATTACAGCTGAAGCATTGTAGAATATGGGTTGTTCGAGCCCTAAGATAAATGGCATTACAATAAAAAAGCTAAATAGAATATAAAACCATTTTTCTTGAGGAATCAAGTTCTTATCTAAGTATAAAATTTCATAGCTGTAATAAAGCATATTGAAAATCCCACCAGCAGCGAGCAATGGCCAGTAGTTTTCCAATATAAATGGGAATAAAAGAGAAATAATGCACAGTAAATAGACTGCACCTGAACCAAAAAAGGCAACATTAGGCATTCTTCCGTTTTTCCTATAAATAATCCTTGCGCCCCAAAATAAGGTTGAACCTACGAACCCAACAAAAATGAATTTAACTGCGCTTATATAGTCCATTTGCAACAACACAAGTAGTACCCCAAAAATGAGGAAGGATAAATGCAAAAAGAATAGAATACGTAGTGTAAGTTTCATTTTAAATTATGTGCATCGTTCGTCTTTGTTTCTCAATCATGCATGTCAGGTGCCATAAGGCTCGAGCTCCAACATTTGCATCCCATTCTGAATGAGGATCCGGTGAAACTTCATTAAGATCAAATCCTATCACCGTTTTACCGGACTCAACAAGCTTTGTAAAAAGAAAATTCACTTGTTCAAGACTCATTCCACCCGGAACTGGCGTACCAGTATTCGGGCAAAGATTAGGGATTAAACCATCAATATCGAACGAAATATACACCTTCTGAGGCAATGATGCAATTATTGCGTTGACTTGTGTGTTCCACGTTACACCTTCAAACTCATTTTTCTTCAAATCCCAATCAAAAAAGGTCGAGATTTTCGGATTTGATTTTATCATTTCCACCTCACTTGGAGCAATGTCTCTGATTCCAACTTGAACCAGTTTACTTAGGTTTTTACAATCTTGCAATACATTATACATAATGCTGGCATGTGATTGTTCGAATCCTTCGTATGCCTTTCTCAAATCAGCGTGGGCATCGATTTGAAGGACTCCAAAGTCATCATGCACCTCGTTTAAGGCTTGAATCAGCCCAAGAGGAGTACTGTGCTCTCCACCCAAAACAGCAACCAGTTTTCCTTCTTTTAAAAGTTCAGTTGATTTTTGTTTTAGATTGTCTCTTAATGCCTCATGAGCCGAATTAATTTCGGTCAAAATAGAATTGAAGT
>JBLIKY010000130.1:0-6551 GCA_047637535.1 Lentimonas sp. | reverse complement strand
AACCAACCCTTTGTCTGTACCCCTTTGAAAGGGCTCCGATTTTCTTGTTTTGTTCAACCTCCAAGCCTACAGCTTCAATCATTTCAGCTACTCTTTCTTTGATATTTTTTACTTTGTAAATATTAGCAACAAAAGCCAAATATTCTTTGACGTACATGTCGAGATATAGGGGGTTGTTTTCAGGTAAATAACCAATTATGCTTCGAGTATACATCGGGTCTTTCTCCACATCGACTCCATTCACTAAAACTTCTCCTTTACTGGAAGGAATAAAGCCCGTAATCACTTTCATCGTCGTAGATTTACCCGCACCGTTAGGGCCGAGAAAACCGACTATTTCACCTTTGTTTACCTCAAAGCTGATTTCATTTACGGCTGCTTGTTCGCCATAAAACTTACTCATGTTTTTTACCTGAATTGACATAGACTAAAATTGGTTTACGAAGATAGTAAAATTCATTTCATTGGTTATATAGACTGGCATTGCAACTAAAGAATTATCTTTGCCTCCAATGGCAGAAATAGGTAGAATATTAAAATCGACAGGAAGCTGGTACAATGTGCTGCTTCCAGATGGTGAAACCATAACATGTCGTCTCCGTGGAAAAATCCGTTTGGCAGGCTTAAAAACGACGAATCCTGTGGCTGTTGGCGACGAGGTAACCCTTTCTGACGTTAGAGATGATGAAAACAGAGGGATGATAATCTCCATTAATCCGCGTAAAAATTACTTGGTAAGAAAGTCTACAAATCTCAGCAAACAAATGCAGATTTTGGCCTCGAACATTGATCGTGTATACCTAATGGTGACTTTAAAATCACCTGATACCCAAATTGCTTTTATTGATCGTTTTCTTGTTTCGGCAGAATCCTTCCGTATTCCATGTACCTTGATTTTTAACAAAATGGACATTTACGATGAAGAAGATAAGTTCATGGTAGATGCTTTAATCGATTTATACGCTCAAATTGGTTATCCGAGTCATAAAATCTCAACAATAAATGACGAAAACTTAGACTTTTTAAAGAAGGAAATAAACGGCAATAGCGTAATGATAGGCGGTCATTCTGGTGTTGGCAAAAGCACTTTAATAAATCATTTAGATTCATCCATTCATACAAAAACTGGAGAAATATCAAAAGCACATCAGCAAGGTCAACATACGACAACTTTTGCTGAGATGTATCCGCTTAAAACTGGTGGATTTATAATCGATACTCCCGGTATTCGTGCCTTTGGAATCGTCGACCTTCAAAAAGAACATATTTCTCATTATTTCCCTGAATTTAGAGAGAGAATGGGAAAATGTAAATTCAACAATTGCAAGCACATTAACGAACCAAAATGCATTATTAAAGAGGATGTTGAAAATGGAAAAATTGCCGAAACTAGGTATTATACCTATCAGCAACTGATGACCGAAGACGCGAACGATACCTTCCGCAAAAACGATCATGTATGAGAGCTCTGATTCAACGAGTGTCTGAAGCAGAAGTTGTGATAGACAATAAATCTTATTGTTCAATTAAAAATGGCTTATTGGTTTTTTTGGGTATCGAGAGCGAAGACAATGAAGAGGATATTGAGTTCTTACTGAAGAAAATAACTCAATTGAGAATATTTGGCGATGAAGAAGGTAAAATGAACTTAAGTTTAGCTGAAACAGAAGGAGAGTTACTCATCATAAGTCAGTTTACTTTGCACGCCTCAACCAAAAAAGGCAACAGACCTAGCTTTATTAAGGCTGCCAAACCCGAAATTGCTATACCTTTGTACGAAACGTTTATAAAATCAGCCAATTCTCTTTTAGGAACTCAGGTGAAAACGGGAGTTTTTGGTGCAGACATGAAGGTGAGGCTTATTAACGATGGACCGGTTACCATACAAATCGACTCTAAAAACAAAGAATAATGGAGCTTGCAGATTTACAAAAAACCATTGATGTTTGGATAAAAAAATACGGGGTTCGATATTTCGACGAAATGACAAACCTTGGTATATTAATGGAAGAAGTTGGCGAAGTAGCGAGGGTAATGACTCGTCGATTTGGCGAACAAAGTGAAAAGGAACCTGACAAACAAAAATATCTCGCTGACGAGTTAGCAGATGTAATATTTGTTGCTGTTTGCATAGCCAACCAAACTGGAATTGATCTAGAAGAGGCCATGCAGCGCAACTTAGACAAAAAAACGAATCGTGACAGCGAACGTCACCTTAACAATGATAAATTGAAATAAGATGGCATTTAAAAAACTTCCTGAAGAATTAATTATCAACCTACAAAACCAGGGTTACACTGATTTTTTACCCAATCAAAAGAAGATATTTTCAAAAATTAAAGAGGGCCGTAACTTAGTAATTGAGCACCCTACCCATGTTGGCTTTAGTACTTTGATTGCATTGGCTAGTGTTGCAAAAGTTCCTGTTCCAGAAGAAGGTTCTCCAAGAGTCATTATCATTTGTGCCAACGATGAAGATGCAAATGCGATGCATGACAGGCTGAAAAAATTGAGTTTTCACATGGACCTTACAATTGACTTGGCCATAGAGCGTGGGAATCAAATCCAACAGCGAAATGACATTTTTGACGGAACTGAAATTGTTGTCGGGACGACTAAAAGAATCTACGATCTCTATATTCAAAACGGAATTAATTTGAATAAAATCAGGTTGTTTGCAATTGATAACGGTAAAGAAACTTTCGTGAAAAACAATCCAGGTTACATTTTGCGTTTGGCGGATAGCTTACCAAAGTGTCAAATTATTTTAGGTACTTCTGAAATCAATAAAAAGATCACTCATTTTGTTGATACCATCGAACACGACATTTCAAGATATATCATCAAAGCTTAATCGCTCCGCAACTACTTTATCGATTGGAAATGTCATAATTTCGCTTTTTAAGGTTTCGAGTTTAACCCAAGTTTGTTTTTCGCCTTCTTGAGTCAAGACGAAATCCAAATCAACTGTTGTAATTTGTTTCCAATTCGGACATTCTACTCGGTAATAAAACGAAATCAATTGATCATTGGGATTGAAGGCGCTAACTTGTAAAAAGTCATTTACATAAAACAACTCCCCTACTACCACTTCTTGCTGTAATTCTTCTTTAAATTCTCTGATTAAACCATCCTTTAGGCCTTCGTCAAATTCTAAACCTCCTCCAGGAAACTTGGTCATCTTTTTCCCAAAGCGTAGTTCTTTAGACACCAACACCTCGTTATTGGGATTAATTAGTATGCCATATACGCGAAGATTGAACCGATTCACGAATTAAGAATCTTAGCAATGTTGGGTTTAAAGTACATTTCTGACTTCATCACTTTCCCATCTTCTCTAAAAATCGGGTTTCCGCTTGCATCTAATTTACTCATGTTAGATCTTTGAATTTCTTCAAAAACCTCTACAATTTTGTGCTGCATCCCATGCTTTAAGATGGTTCCGCAAAGTATGTATAGTTGATCACCTAGAGCGTCGGCAATTTCCACCAAATCATTATTTTTTGCCGCGTCGAGATACTCATCGTTTTCCTCTTGCATCAGGCGATGACGTAGGTTGATTTCACTTTCGCTCAACTCTGTAGTTGGTGCGTAATTGTTTTCTATTTTAAATGAAGTATGAAACTGTTCTACAGCTTCTATGATTTTGGCGAATTCCATGATTTATCTTTTTGTTATTCAAAGATAAAAATCAAAAGCGCAATTTTAATCGTTTGCCTTTAAACTGTCCATATGTTCCCAGAATTGTGGATAACTCTTTGAAACACAACTTGGGTTAGCCAACGTAATTTCTTCCTTTAATAACGTGGAAGCTATGCCTAAACTCATCGCTATTCGGTGGTCACCGTGTGAGGTTAATTCAAAGTTCTTTACAGTCACTCCTCCAAAAATTGTCATGCAATCTTTTGAGTGGTCTAAAATCATTTTAACCCCAAGTTTTGAATACTCCTGATACAAGGTTTGCGCTCTATCACTTTCCTTGTCTTTAAGTCGATTAATTCCGTAAATTTTAGACTCACCATCAGTAAAAGCTGCATATAAAACAAGAGCAGGGAATAAATCGGGGCAATCTGTTGCATTAAAATCTATCGGAGTTCTTTTCGAACCATCTATACTCAAACCCGAATCAGAGTAATTGATTTTACAATTGGCATCTTTCAAGGCGATCAAAATAGCTCTGTCGGCTTGTAAACTATCTAATTTTAGTCCGTGTAAAACTATCTCTTGACCCAATGCCGAGGCAACTAACCAGCATGAGGCAGAACTCCAATCACTCTCAACAGTGTAATGAGTAGGTTGATATACTTGATTTCCTGGTATTAAGAATTCATTTAAATCATCGTGTTTGATCTCAACACCAAATTCCTTTAAAGTATCCAGAGTCATTTCAACGTAAGGCGAACTAGCTAAATTTTTCACAACAAGCCTAGTTTCAGACTTAGATAGTGGTAAAGCCATTAACAAACCCGAGATGTATTGTGAACTTTGGCTTCCATCAACAACTAGTTTTTCCTCATTCAACTCACCATTTAACTTAATTGGCAACAATGAATCATTATCAAAAGCCTTCGAAGTTGGCGTATTAAAATAGGCCTTAAAGAAAGGCATTGGTCTTCCCAAAAGAGTTAGTTCTCCAGAAATAATAAAATCTCCTTTGTGCACTGCACATTGAGCTGCCATTAACCGAAACCCCAAACCACTTTCACCTAGGTTCCAATTTCCTTGCTCCGGAAAGGCTTTTGTGCCTTTTATTTGAACCCCTTCCTCATAATTAATTTCCGCTCCAAAACTCACTATGTTTTCAAGCATTTGCAACTCATCATCGCTTCTTCCAAGGTTAACCAAAGTTGAAATCCCTTTAGCCAGTCCAGCTGCAAGGGTCGCTCTTTGACCATCACTTTTTGAAGCAGGAACATTAACATTTCCACTAAGAATTATCGGCTTTAATCTCACTTTTATTCCAAATTTGGCATGTTTGGATTCATCACCTTCGTTTGATGACGAATCGACTCTTGGTGAATCGCATCCATTGTTTGTCTAATAAAACGTTCTGTCAATTGATAGTCATCACTCATTGAGAGTCTGCGACTAATTACTTTTGCCCAATGTTCTTGTTGAAGAATTGTAAGGTTGTTTTCTTTCTTGCACAAACCTACTTCTTCACTCATTTGCATTCTAGTCGACAACAATTCGAACAATCTATCGTCTAACAAACCAATTTTTTGACGAATTTGTTCGAGCTTATACTCTGCATCTTCACTTGGTTGTTCAGACCTCAGCACCAAGGCTTTTATCAAATTATTCAAACCTTTTGGCGTAACTTGTTGAGACGCATCTGACCATGCATTTATTGGGTCAGGATGAGTTTCTACCATCAAGCCATGGTAGTTTAAGTCCATCGCTTTTTGGCAAATCTCCAATAATAAATCTCTTTTACCGCCAATATGACTTGGGTCACAAATCAACGGGATAGAAGGAATTCTTTCTCTAAATGCCAAAGGGATTTCCCAACTTGGGATATTTCTATATTTTGGGTGTTTGTAAAATGAAAAGCCTCTATGTATAGCGACCAGGTCCTCAATTCCACTTTTTTGTAATCTCTCAAAAGCTCCAATCCACAGTTCTAAATCTGGATTAATTGGATTCTTCACCATCATAGGAATGTCAACTCCTTTTAATGCATCTGCAATTTCTTGCACTGCAAAAGGATTAACAGTTGTACGAGCACCTATCCAAAGTACATCAACACCTGCTTTTAAGGCTGCCTCAACATGATACTTATTGGCTACCTCCGTAGTTGTCGGCAATCCAGTTGATTTACCAGCTTCAACGAGCCAAGGCAATCCTATTTCTCCTACTCCTTCAAACGAATTCGGTCTCGTGCGTGGTTTCCAGATACCTGCTCTAAGCATATGAACGTCCTTGTTCTTGGCGATTTCTTGACAAACAGAAAGCATCTGATCAGGTGTTTCTGCACTACAAGGACCAGCAATTAAATACGGCTTTTGTGTTTCTTTTATCGTTTTTTGGAAATTCATTTACCAGTTGACTTTAACTATATTATACGTGTATTATGCGAAAATAGTTCGCCTTTTTGTGCTTTTAAACAAAGGGAAAGAAAATAATTGAACTAAATGTTGTTTTATTAAAAAATAATTCAAAATCTTTGCGACCTAATGTTGAAAATAACACAAAATATCTCAAAATGGTGGCTAAGCGACTCCTGTTGGTGTGCCTAGTTTTATTTTGTCAAAAATATAAGTCTAAAAAGCGGTTCACCAAACAAAGGTGAACCGCTTTTTTTTTCACTAAATCTTAAAAAAATCTCATAATGAGGCAAAAAATATTCACAAAAGACCACAAGTTCAACGCCGACATTTATACTCCGGTGGAATTGTATTTGAGTCTGAGACATTCTTACCGCAAGGCCTGCCTTATGGAGAGTAATGACTATCATAGTAGGCAGGATAGCAAATCGTTTATTGGATTTGAACCAATAGTCGAATTGAAACTAGAAGGCTACAAACTCACAGAAATTATCAATGGTAAAA
>JBLIKY010000129.1:0-6572 GCA_047637535.1 Lentimonas sp. | reverse complement strand
TTCACTTTGTTAACTGGTACTTTTTGAATCAATCCTTTTGTTCCAACAAAGATGATAGCAATTTGCTTCTCAACTGGGAATGGATCACCTTCTTTTTGTTTCAAGATCTCAACGTTTCTTGCTCCTTTGTCCAAAACAGACTTCGTTGCAGCATCAAGGTCAGAACCAAATTTAGCGAAAGCCTCTAACTCACGGTATTGTGCTTGATCCAATTTCAAAGTACCTGATACTTTTTTCATTGATTTGATCTGCGCGTTACCACCAACACGAGATACAGAGATACCTACGTTAATCGCTGGACGAATACCTGCATTAAACAAGTCAGTCTCTAAGAATATTTGACCATCAGTAATCGAAATTACGTTGGTAGGGATATAGGCAGAAACGTCACCTGCTTGCGTTTCGATAATTGGCAATGCTGTTAACGAACCACCACCTTTAACTTTTCCTTTCAAAGATTCAGGAAGGTCATTCATTTGAGCTGCAATTGTATCGTCGTTGATGATTTTCGCTGCTCTCTCCAATAAACGGGAGTGAAGGTAGAATACATCACCTGGGTATGCCTCACGTCCTGGAGGACGTTTCAACAACAAAGAAACCTCACGGTAAGCAACTGCTTGCTTAGATAAATCATCATAAATGATCAAAGCTGGGTGACCTAAATCACGGAAGTATTCTCCGATAGCCGCTCCAGTCATTGGTGCATAAAATTGTTTTGGTGCTGAATCAGATGCGTTAGCCGCTACAACTGTAGTATAAGCCATTGCTCCTGCATCTTCTAATTTCTTAACGATACCTGCAACTGTTGAACCTTTTTGTCCGATTGCAACATAGATACAAAAAACGGTTTCTCCTCTTTCGTGAAATTCTTTTTGGTTGATGATTGTATCGATACAAACGGTAGTTTTACCTGTTTGACGGTCACCAATAACAAGTTCACGTTGACCTCTACCAACTGGAATCATCGCATCGATAGATTTGATACCTGTTTGCATTGGTTCAGTAACTGGCTCTCTGTAGATAACACCTGGTGCTTTTCTTTCGATAGGCATTTCAAATGTTTCACCTTGGATTGGTCCTTTACCATCGATTGGGTTACCCAAAGTATCCACAACACGACCTAACATTCCGTGACCTACATTTACAGAAGCAATTCTACCTGTACGTTTAACTGTGTCGCCTTCTTTTACTTCAATAGAACGACCCAACAATACCGCACCAACGTTGTCTTCTTCAAGGTTCATCACAATTCCTTGCAATCCACCGTCAAACTCGATCAACTCACCGGCTTGAACACTAGTCAATCCGTAAATACGTGCGATACCATCACCAATTTGTAATACGGTACCTACTTCTTGTAATTCTGCTTCTGATTTGAATCCAGAAAGCTGCTCTCTCAAAATTGCAGAAACTTCTGCTGGTTTTACATCTGCCATAATGTGTATGTTGCACTGTAATTAGCTAGGCTAATCTCAGTGGGTTAAACTTTGTTTTAATTTATTAAACTGACTTGAAATAGAAGCATCAATTTGCTTGTCGCCCATCTTAACGATAAAACCACCAATAAGTGATGCGTCGATAGATTCGGTAACTTCTAACGTTCCGTTAACCGAACCTTCTATTTTAGCCAAAATATTTTTCTTTGTCTCTTCGTCCAATTCAACTGCAGTTATTAAATGCACTGGGACTATACCTTTGTGCTCTTTCAATTGCGTTTCGAAAGAAGCAGCAATCTCGGGCATTAAGTTTTCTCTACTGTTGTTTGTTATCAATTCTAAGAAAGACATTGATATATCTTCAAACTGACCAAAAATTTCTTTATAAATAGCAATTTTCTTGTCGCCAGAAACTATTGGGCTATTGAACAATGAAGTTAAATCCGCATTTTGTTCGTTGGTATCATGAAGGTATTTCATATCACCAGCAACGCTTTCGAGATTGCCTTTTTCAATGGCCAATTCCAAAAGTGAGGTTGCGTATCGTGCTGCTACTTTAGATCCTTTCATGTCTACTATTAATTCATTGTTACGTCAGCTGCTAACTTATCAGCCAATGCTTTTTGCTTGTCATTTGAAGACAACTCACCTCTAACCACTTTTTCAGCGATTTCAAGAGAGAAAGAAGCAACTTGTATTTTCAATTCAGTGATTGCTGCTGCTTTTTCAGAATTGATCGCTTCTCTTGCCGAAACCATAACTTTCTCAGCTTCGATCTTAGCACCGTTCTTCGCGTCTTCCACCATCTTAGTTGCAATTTCTTTTGCATCCTTAACGATAGCATCTCTTTCAGCACGAGCCTCTTTTAACAAGCTCTCATTTGCCGCTTGCATCACCTTCATCTCTTCTTTAGTCTTAACGGCTAAATCAAGAGCTTCAGTAATTTTTTGTTCACGGTCATTTACCGCTCCAAGGATAGGTTTCCAAGCAAACTTTGCCAATAACACTAATAAAATAGCGAAAACGATAGTTGTCCAAATTAAAAGACCAAAATCGGGAGTAATTAAATCCATCTTCTTTTGTTTTTACTTTATTTAAATCAAATTATCCTGTCTCAACCAACCGTTGAGACAGGAATAAATTTTTGGAAAATTATGCTGGATTTCCTCCAAGCAAACCTACAACTACTCCGAAAAGTGCTACACCCTCAATCAAGGCTGCTGCAATAATCATTGCTGTTTGAATTTTTCCAGAAGCTTCTGGTTGACGAGCGATCGCGTCCATTGCTGAACCACCGATTCTACCGATACCTAAACCGGCACCTAATACTGCCAAACCTGCTCCAATTGCTGCTATGCTTCCGTACATCGTATTTGTTTTAAATAATTACTAATTAATGATGAGCGTCCTCAACGGCTGCTCCGATAAATAAGGCAGATAACATTGCAAACAAATAGGCTTGCAAGAAAGCTACCAACAACTCCAAAACCGAAATAAACAAGGCCATAGGAACAGATAAAGCTCCCCAAGCTGCATTTTGGTTAATGAAGATGATTGAAACTAATGCTAAGATGATAATGTGGCCCGCTGTTATGTTAGCGAACAAACGAATCATCAAGGCAAAAGGTTTTGTAAATATACCTACGATCTCAATAGGAATCATAATAGGTAATAATGCTTTTGGTACACCGGGTGTTGCAAAAATGTGACCCCAGTAGTTTTTGTTTCCAGAGAATACAGTTACTAATAAGGTACAAACTGCTAAAAACAATGTGATGGTAATGTTACCCGTAAGGTTTGAACTCAATACCGGAATCAATCCTAACATGTTAGACACCCAGATAAAGAAAAAGATGGTCAACAAAAAAGGAACGTATTTTTTATGATTTTTCTCACCGATACAAGCTTTAGCAATATCGTCTCTTACGAATAAGATAATTGGTTCGGTAAACTTAGCAACACCTCTTGGTCCAACTGCTCCGTTTTTTCTGTAGTACTTAGCTGTTCCAAACATCAAGATGAAAACTGTGATCAAAGTCAAAAACAAAGCGATAACGTTACGAGTAATTGACAAATCAAAAGGCTTAGCGTTGTGCGCATGACCGTCTTCAAAATGAATAACTCCGTTTTCTAATTTGTAGATTTTTTCGTGAACCATTGCGTAACCTGCAGCAGCACCTGTTCCAACTAAATAGTGAACGTCTTTGCCTTTATCGTCTTTTGTGTTTACAACTTCACCGTGGTAAAATTCTGAAGAAGAAAATGTTTTGAATCCGTTATCGATCAAGATGATAGGCAAGTAGATAGAAGTTCCTCCGTGCTCAGGTCCCCATAAATGATACTCGTGCGCATCCATAATATGGTGCATGATCATATCGTTTACGTTGAACTCTTTCTTAGCGTGTTCTTCGTGCCCAGCCTCTTCATGGTGCTCTGCTCCATCAGCATGTGCATCATCACTGTGCTCGCTTGCAAAAGAAATACTAACATATAGTACTGCCGCAATTGATAAAATGAATGTTTTCAATCTGTTATTCATTGCCATCTTGGTAATATTAGAACGGTAAACTGTCAAATTTTGCGCAAAGGTAGGGAACTTTTCCAAATTCACAACAATATTTTTTGCAATAAATTATCCAAAAACACATCCCTTTACTTTTCTTACTTCTTATTCTTTAATACCCAGCTTTTTCAACTCTTCAATTAAAGATAAGTTGTCGTTTAGTTCTGCCGTTTTCTGAACCGCTTCAGCACTGTCTTCACCTGTTTCGATTTCTTTAAGTTCTGTTTTCAATTCTTCGTTTTTCGCAAGCAAACCGTTAACCAAGTAGGTGACGTTGTTTGGTAAGAACATTTTAGTGTAATAACCGCCGTATTGCTTCAAAGCATCATACGTCGGAATTGCGCTTCTCACTTGATTGTTTGTCATACGACTGTTAAACAAAGTAAAAGAATTCATCGTTTGCAACTCATCAAAACCAGCCAATTCTCTTGATTTTAGAGCTTTATCGAAGAAATTTCGTTGAGCCTCTTTACCGTATAAACCGTACAATTGGCCTATTTTGAGTTTCATTTTGTTTGAAGGTTCGCCCTCCAAATCTTTAGCCATTGCCATTGCACTTTCTGGATCCGATTGACTCAATCCGTTGAGTGCAGCACCAACTACAGAGTAGGATTGATCTGTTTTAACAATCGAACTCATCAAAGTCTTCAATTCTTCCCCTTCTTTATTTTCTGCAAGGTAATCGATAGCCGCACTTCTTACTTGTGGTTTGGCGTCATTAATCGATAAGTTGGCAATGATCTGAATCGCTTTCGTCTTTGTCTCCCCTGTCAATTGGGATGCTCTTTCGATAGACACTTCTCTCAGTTTCCAGAAAGAATCGTTTAAACCATCGAGTATCAATTGATCAGATTTGGCATATCCCATTTCTACACCCTTCTCAAGGGCCAATAATCTCGTTTTAAAACTATCGCCGTTATAATATTGGTAGATGTATTGATCGATAGGTTTTGTTTCTTCAACCTCTGCCAACAAAACTTGTTTTTCGTCAAACAAAAGGCATTTAAGAATGCCGCTAAAGCTAAATGAGTAGGTGTTTTTAGAATTCTTAACCCAAACCGTTTCTTTTCGCTTGCCGTTTGAATCGTAAATCACCAAATCAACTGGGAATTGAAACAAGGCAAACTCTTCAACGTCTTGTACTTGATTTACCGTCAAGGTTACCGTTTGATTTTCTTGATCAATATCTTGAATCACTTCTAAAAAAGGATGACCTGATTTTTGATACCATTGATTGAAGAACCAATTTAAATCACGCCCAGAAACTTCTTCAAAAGCCAATCTCAATTGATGAAACTCAGCTGCTTTGAATTGATTGTCGGTTAAATATTTCTTTAATCCAGCGAAAAACGCCTCGTCACCCAAATGATTGCGCAACATGTTTAATATTCTTCCGCCCTTGTTGTAAGAGTGACCGTCAAACATTTGCTCTTGTGCTTCGTACTCAAACCAAACTAAATCGTGATAACCTCTGGATTCTGCCGAATTGAAATAACCTTCCATTTCTTTCATCGCTTGGTAATCTGCTTCATCTCTTCCAAATCGTTTTTCATCCCACAAATACTGAGAATAGTTGGCGAAAGACTCGTTCAACGTCAAGTTTGACCAAGATTCCGCAGTTACTAAATCACCAAACCAATGGTGAAACAACTCATGGGCAATCGTAGATTGATCATTTGCATCCAGTAACTCTCTTTTTGTCTTGTAGGCATAATCACCGAAGATTACAGCTCCAGTGTTTTCCATTGCGCCTGAAACATAATCTCTAACAATGATTTGCGTGTACTTGTCCCATGGATATTCAACACCTAACTGCTCACTAAAATGAGCAATCATAGCTGGCGTTTCGCCAAAAATGTCTTTTGCATACTGTTCCCACTCCTTCTCAACGTAATAGTTAACCGGGATTACTGTTCCGTCTTTTTTGGTATAAGTGTCCTTTACAATTGCAAATTCACCTACCGCCATCATAAACAAATACGGTGCGTGTGGCAATTCTTGTTTCCAGTGGTCAGTGCGGGTTCCGTCGTCGTTTTTCTGCGAACTCATCATCTTACCGTTAGACAAAGTGACATATTTGTCTTGTACCGTCATGAAAATTTCTTGCGAAGTCTTCACGTTTGGTGCGTCGATAGTTGGAAACCAAACACTGCTTGCTTCCGTCTCGCCTTGCGTCCAAATATGAGGTTTGTGACCCGGTTGTTCGTTTTTAGGGTTGATAAAGTACAATCCTTTATCCGATGTAATGGCTGCACTTCCTCCCGTTTTTCTTTCTTCTGGTCTAGCTACGTAGTCAATAACAACCGTGTACTTTTCGTTCTTCAGATATTTCTTATCCAGTGAAATACGCAAATATTCATTTTCGTATTTATAAGGTCTTTCTAGTCCGTTTAGCTTTACAGAATTAATCTGCATTCCTTTTGCGTCAAGAATTAATGAATCGGACGCATAAAAATGTGGTTTCGCTGTAATGCTTGCGATTCCGTTCATTGTCGAATTTGTCCAATCAAAATTTACGTCCAAACGGGTGTGCACCAAATCAGTAAATACAGTTTCGGTCGCGCGGTATGTGG
>JBLIKY010000128.1:0-6634 GCA_047637535.1 Lentimonas sp. | reverse complement strand
CTCAACTCCTGTGCCAGTCAACACACCACCACTTGGCGAAAGTATCAATGCGGCAGGAGTATTTGTAAAGCAATAAGGAGATTCATTGTTTGAAATTGTAACGGTCGGTAGAGGATGAACCAGAATATATTCTTCAATTGAATCAACGCACCCGCTTGGATGAGTGATAAAATACTTGACAACATGGTTCCCAACACCTATTGTTTGTGGCTCAAATTGATCTGTAGAGTTTACATCGTCAATCTTGAAAGTTCCTCCATTTGGACTTCCTATCATTGTGATTGCATCGGCACTAAAACAAATTTCCGTCGGAATTGTTAAAGTCACCGGGCCTCCTTGAACTGTAACGTCAATGTTCGCGAAGTTAGAGCAGCCATTTGCATCTTCATAAGTATACGTTAATGTAAAAGTTCCCGCTCCAGATAATGTAGGTATAAATTCATTGTTCTCAACTCCTGTGCCAGTCAACACACCACCACTTGGCGAAAGTATCAATGCGGCAGGAGTATTTGTAAAGCAATAAGGAGATTCATTGTTTGAAATTGTAACGGTCGGTACTGGGTGTACCATAATATCCTCGGTGGCTGTGTTATTGCAACTATATTCATCTTCAAAGTAATATTGAATCGTGTGTTTTCCTAGACCCGCAATTGCAGGATCAAAAGTTGAGTTGACAACGCCTGTTCCGCTTAAGGTACCTGTCTGATTTAAGGTAGGCGTTGGATTCGTTAATATCGTTACAGGAGCATCTTCAATACAAATTTGATCTTGAAGGTCTATCTCAATATCCGGTACATTGTCTGAAATACTAACCTGAAATACCTCAGTAAGGCCATTATCATCCGTCACACTAACGGAATAAATGCCATTGCACAAACCATAAACGGTTTCAATATTTTCTTCAATCGAACCGTTCCATTGATAGGTATAAGGTGGAGTGCCGCCCGAAACGCTAACTGTCGCAGTTCCCATGCAATTGGATGGGTTGGTATTAGGCGCAACGCAAACACTATTGCACGTTGCATACGTTGCCGAGGCCAAAGCATCCCAGTCGCCTCCATCTGGAATTCTTCGAAATGTTCGTTCGTATGGCAATTGAGAACCATCACCTAAATAATTCTTTTTCTTCGTAGGAATATTTGTGTAACTCGAAAGGGCTGCTGCTGGGTTGCATCCAGCGAACACAGGTATACATGGAACTCCCGTTGATCCAGAAGAAGATACCCAAGAAATTGCATCTTGTGCTAAGCCATTGTAATCGTATAGCCCTAACCAGCCACCTGCATTTGCAAACCAAAACCTCACTCCAGAGGCACAAACTCCAGGGTCATTGATTTCTGGGGGAACCACAACTTCCACTACGTTTCCTCCATTTTGGACTAACAAGTTTGTGGGTACGGCAGAAGCATTTACTCCTCGGATAATGCAAAAACCTGAACGCGGAACCACAGTACCAGGAGGAATTACAAAGCCACCATTACCTTCTGCGGTGTTATTTCCAATGTAATAGCAAGAAATGTCAATCTCGTTACAAATATTAGGATTATAAATTTCTAACCATTCTCCTCTACTTTCCCACGATGCTTGACCAGAAATGGAACCATCATTGGGGAGATAAGGGGATATCATTATTTCATTAAACAAAACACTAGGGCCAGAATAGATACATTCTGTACCGTCGCACCTCGTATTTGGGGTAGAAGTAAACGTTGCTTCTAACTGTGATAGTGAAGAAAAACTAGTGAATAATAGCAAAACCAAAGTAGTTGGTTTCATAATTAAGTTCTTTGCTTTTTGATTTGATAAAAATGCATATAAAGTTTAAATTAATGAAATTAATTTAAAGTACCAACAAGCTATGTAACAAAAGTTTAAACGAAAATAAAACTCCTATGGTTGGTAGGTTTTTTTCTTTGGTATTTTTTTTAAGAATTCGCCATCTAGCTCCATAGGGAAAATAAGAAGGAAGGAAGAAAGGCGAAGGATTTAATTACATCACCCAACCCAACTTTAACCCTCCCCACATCGCCTTGTCTGCGGTTTTGATTTCTTGACTGATTTGGGTGAAGGAGAATTCAAAAAAGACCTTTTTAGACTGTATAACCAATCCAAAGTTATGGGTGCTTACAAAGCGGTTTGTATTGCTGAAGGCTATTCTATAGATTTCATCATTTAGCCAAGCTCCGTTGATACTCGCATCGTACAATACAAACTGTGCGGCGGGTCTTGAAAACAGATAGATTTGAAAATCGGATGTGCTCTCGGTAAATAACGAATTTGTTTTGCCCAAAACAAAAGTCACCCCTCCAATAGCATTGGTGGTCAGGTTGCCTATGTTTCCGAAAATGTCGGTGTAGGCAGCGAAAATGTTTTTGTATCTAAAAAACTCATTTTCAACCCCTGCGTTATAATTGAACACAGGTTGATTGCGCATTTGATTGTCCCAGCCCTCTGGTTTGATGCCGTTACTGACTTTGTGGATTGTCGTTTGCATGGCCTTTCCGAAAGCACTTTGGCCGATGATTCCAGCGGAAAAGCCACTCGATACTTTCATTTTTTGGGTTGGAATCAATGTTGACTTGTACATTTCCAAAAATAACATTGCCGCATAGGGTCGATCTCCAAATTGAACGGCCTTTTCTTCAATCGCTTCGGGCGTGTAAACTTGATGAAGAACGGACATACCGTATTGGGTGTTTTCGTCTTCTTTTCCGATTAAAAACTTGTTTAATGGGTTTTTTGAGAAGAATACATTGCTGTAATCAAATCGAAATCCTTGGCTGTAGTTTTGGTCTTGTCCGGCGAACAAGTCATTGTCATAATGTAGCTTCCATTGCTTGTTTTTCCCCGTTTCTCGCAACAAAAGACGATTATCCATGCGCTGAGAAAATCCAACGAGAGACAAACTGAGCGCACACAAGACCAATAATTCTTTCTGCATATCTTATAAACGATAAAGCTAGGGCTTTAGTTTTAAAACTAAGCCAACAAAACCCTTAACTTTGACCTTTAACGATTTGTTTAACTCGCTATGCACGACCCGTGTTTTATTCCTTTTTCACCCGCTGATTTGAAGAACATTGACCTGCCCGACAAGTTAAACACTCCTTTTGAACTTGCCTCTCACCCACTAATGGCTTTGGCTATTCAAAAATTGCAAAACCATCTGCAAAACCAATCCGGTTTTGAACACAATTTTGGCCTTGGGCAGCACTCCGATTTAAAAACGATAGGAAAAATGATGGGTGTCTTAATCGTCAAGAATAAGAAAGAAGAAATCGGTTTTCTACAAGCTTTTTCCGGTAAAATGGCTGATACAAATACTTTAGATGGTTTTGTAAACCCTGTTTATGATATGCTTCAAGAAGGTGGATTTATCAATAAGGGAATGAACGACTTAAAACAGATGAGTTCTGAAATTGAAGAAACTAAAAAGAAGGGTCTCGATTGTCTTTTCTTACACAAAAAACGCAAAGCACTATCACATAGACTACAAAGCGAACTTTTTGACAATTACAACTTCGTTAACCAATATGGTGCTGAGAAAAATGTTAGAGAATTATTCCCTCAAACGCCTCCAAGTGCAGCGGGTGAATGTTCTGCCCCAAAACTTTTGCAACACACATTTCTTAAAGGATATACTCCCTTATTTATCTCTGAATTCTGGTGGGGAGCTTCTCCAAAATCTACCAAATGGCAGCACAAAGAATTTTATCCAGCATGTGAAGAAAAGTGTCGTCCTATTCTTTCTTACATGCTCAAAGGCATACAAATGGCCTGAAAACACCACGTAGTAAAGAAAATTATTCGTTTATTGTTAATTAAATAAAACTATTATTCTGTTTTGTCATATATTTACCGAATATATGGACAGCATAGACGATATCGACAAGAAAATTCTTACTGAATTACAAAGAGATTCTAGAATTACGAACAAGGAACTATCCGAAATCCTCGGGATGAGTACCTCGCCTGTTTTTGAAAGAGTGAAGAAACTCGAAAAGTCTGGTTTTATCAAAGATTACGTTGCTCTTTTAGACAGAAAGAAACTCGGAAAAAACCTAATGGCCATGATTGCTGTTAGCCTCTCTCAGCACAACAAAAAATTAATCACCTCCTTTATAGACAAGGTGTCTTGTTTGCCTGAAGTATTAGAGGCTTATCACACGACTGGGCGATCTGACTTTTTACTCAAAGTAATCATAGCCGACATGGACGAGTACCAAGACTTTGTGCTCAACAAGCTATCAACCATCGCCGAAGTATCCCAAATGGAAACTTCGTTTGTGATGTCAGAAATAAAAAATTCAACCGCAATAAACATAAACTAATCCCGATGAAAGGAAGATTTGATTGGTGGCCTAACTGGCTAGAAAAGAAACACGCTTACGCAACGACAGACGAAAAGTTTATCGACGAAGATCGTTTTAACTCCATTGCCGTTGGTACTGGTTTACCTGATATTTGTCAGCGTTCGACTTTCAACTTTAGAGATGTAAAAGACGGTGCAGATCGTTTCTTAGGCATCTCGCCGAGTGGTGAAAAGCCGTTTGCTCGTATTTATACTCGATTGGGTAATCCAAATACCGAGTATTTAGAGAAGGTAATGTTTCGCCTAGAATGTGATCACCTTATCGAAAAAGCTTTGGCTGCGGATGAATCTGAACCGTCAATTGGAGCCCTAGTTTTCGCTTCGGGTATGGCTGCAATTTCTACGACAATTATGGGCTTCATTCGTCCGGGTGATGCGCTAATTGTTGGCAACGTCTACGGCTGTACAGATTCTTTCATGCGTTTCTTAAATAGATTCGGTGTTACGACCCACTTTACCGATACAACAGACCCTAAAAACATCGAAAGACTCATTAAAGAACACAACAATATCGTTGCCGTTTTGCTTGAAACTCCTGTTAACCCTACCCTAGAAATTACAGATATTGAGGCGGTTTCGAAGATTACCGAACCAAATGAGGTGCTTTTAATCATCGACAATACTTTTTGTTCGCCTTATTTGCAACAGCCTTTTAGATTAGGTGCAGACATCGTGATTCATTCGATGACTAAATATGTAAATGGACACTCTAGTTCGATCGCTGGTGTCGCAATCGGACCTTACGAGTATTTCTCGACTGACCTTTTCATCGCCTACAAAGATTTTGGTCCGACACCTTCCCCTTTTGACTCTTGGTTAAACAGTTTGTGTGTACAAGATTTGGGCTTAAGAATCAAACAACAGAGTGAATCGGCTCACAAGGTAGCCGAGTTTTTAGAAGCACATCCTTTGATTGACAAGGTGGTGTATCCTGGATTAAAATCTCATCCTCAGCACGACATCGCCATGAAACAAATGCGAAACGGTGGCGCTATGATTACTTTTGAAGTAAAAGGCGGGTTTGAAGCAGGTGTAAAATTGATGGATTATTTTGCAAGACCCGATACCCCGATGGAATTGTGTGTGAGTCTTGGGTCGGTTATCAGTTACATCGAACATCCAGCAAGTATGACCCACAGTGTTGTGCCGGAAGAGGATAGAGCCGTACGAGGAATTTCCGCGGGCTTGGTTCGTCTGTCCATCGGAGCAGAAGGAACGGGTACTCTGACCCGAGCATTAGACACAGGTTTAAAACTTGCTCAAGATTAGTGGGATTCATTCTCTCAGATTCATTATTACACAAAATATAGGTTCTAAAATTTTGAGATATGGGCTAACATTGCGTACCTTTGTGCCATATCTCAAGTTAAACATCGAGTTGACGCAACGCATTGTTTGACCCATTCATTTAATTAAAAACGCATAGTGGCTAAATCTCAAGAGACCTTCAATAAAAAGGAAAAAGAAAAAAAACGTCTTAAGAAACGACAAGACAAACTTCTTAAAAAAGACGAAAGAAAGAAAAGTTCTCCTGGAGGTGGATTAGACAATATGATGGTTTATCTTGATGAAAATGGAAATTTTCACGATACGCCACCGGATTTATCTAAAGTGAAGAAAATCAAAGCAGAAAGCATTGAGATAGGTATCCCTAAGCGTGAAGAAGAAGAATACGATCCAATCAAGGTTGGGCGAATTGACTTCTTTAACGATCAAAAAGGTTTTGGATTTATCAAAGAGAAAGACACGCAAGAAAAATACTTTGTGCATATCAACGGTATGATTGATGAATGTAACGAAGGAGACAACGTTCAATTTGAACTCGAAAGAGGAATGAAAGGAATGATTGCGGTAAAAGTGAAGAGAGTTTAATTCTCTTTTGCGTAATTCTTTTTAATCCTTACATTTGCTTCAACTACAAGCCCTCAGGGGTGGTAATGAAATTAAAAAAATGCGATTAATTCTTGTTTTATTTTCAACATTAATACTGTCTTTAGCCTCCTTTGGTCAGCAATTACGTGCAGATCTATTTTTAGATGAATTCATGATTAGTTTCAACAAAACAACTGTTGCAACATTGACTACTTTGCCAAAGTCAGGTTTTGGTCTTGCAGGTTATCATGCATTTTATAAAGAAAAACAAGCCAATTTTGTTGTCGGACTAGAATACAACCATACACGCCAAATAAAGACAGAAACGTACGAAGGTCAACTCGCTGCTGGATTAGGAATGCTTTATAAAATCAACTCCATCGGTGTCCC
>JBLIKY010000127.1:0-6678 GCA_047637535.1 Lentimonas sp. | reverse complement strand
CATGTCAAAAAACGCCATTTATTTACTTCAAGACCCTGAAAAACTAGCTCAATTTAGAATTAATGCACTTGAGAGAGCAAAATATTTTAGCTTAGAAAGAATACTTCCAATGTATGAGGCGCTGTACTTAAATTCTTTAAAAACAAGAATTTAAGTTCTTGTTCGCTGAATTAATATCTAAAAAAATTATCTGCTTACATACTATACCTGTAAAATTTCCGTTTTAATCTGTAACGAATAGAGGAGGATTCGTTTTATTATGTAGAGGACATAAAACTCTGCCAATTGCTTAATTAAAATCCATAGAGAATTATGTCATTGAATCAGATGTATCACCAAACATCGACTGTGCTAGAGGAGGAGCATCAGTTGATCAGGAGAGCGCAGAAGGATCCAGAACAATTTGGTCCGCTGTACACGAAGTACCACGAACAAATTTTCAGGTACGTGTACCAGCGAATGGATGATCAGGATTTGGCGTTTGACGTTACTTCACAAGTCTTCATGAAGGCTTTGAAGAACATTGAAAAGTATGAGTATAGAGGGGTGCCATTGGCATCGTGGTTGTACAGGATTGCAAAAAGTGAGTTAAATCAAGCTTTTCGCGATCGCAAAGCGAAGCGAACTGTCAATGTAAACACCGAACATCTATCAGGAATGATTGATGAAATGGAAGAAGAAGGTAATGACGAGAGAAGAAAAATCTTGTTTGACGCTTTGAAAACCCTTTCTGAGACAGACTTGCAGTTGATTGAAATGAGATATTTCGAAAAACGCTCTTACAAAGAAATGGGTGAGATTATTGATTTGACTGAGAATAATGCTAAAGTCAAGACATTTAGGGCGCTTGACAAATTAAAGAAACACATTAAAAGGTGAAAAATTGAGTTATGAGTACAAAATTTAATCTCGATCGAGAAAACTTAAGTTCGCAAGACATTGCCTCCCAGCAGAACTTTAAAAAGGTGATAAATGGTTATCGTGCTTTAAAGCCTCCCTTGTTGAAAAACCCTTGGTTTTACGGTTCGGTTGGCCTTGCCACCCTAGCGTTAATTATTACAATACCAGTTTTAACCCAAAACAAAGACGATTATAAGGAAAACTTTACTCCAAACCCTGTCACAAGTGCAATTCCCGAAGATACCCCTTGCATAAAGGCTTTAAGCGAAAAAAAAGATATCGCTTTTGACGTTTTCTCGCTAGATAACGAGAAAGACAACTTGATTACACTGGTATCGGGAACTATGATTTTCTTGCCAAAACATTCCGTTTCCCTTGTTGACTCGGATAATTACGACGTTAAAATCAGAGAATTCGCCGATAAATCAACCTCTTTAGTTGCTGGTATACCAATGGATTTAAACGACCAGGCTTTCGAGTCGGCCGGAATGATTGAAATTCGTGCATTTAAAGAGGATGAAGAATTGACCATGACGTCAGGAAAAGAAATGCGGGTTGAGATGGCTTTGAGCAAGAAAACGACAGACTTTCCTTTTTGGACTTTAAACGAAGACTCTAGTAAGTGGGAGGAAACCCCGTGTACTTATTCTTTGGCTAAAAACAGTGGGGATAAATTTAAAAAAGAACTAAAAACTGTCGAAGAAAAAATAAATCTAATCGATAAAGAAAGTGCTAAGGTTGCTACAGTCGTTGAGAAGGTAATTCCAAATATGCCAAAGGCAAATCAGAGAAAATTGGTGATTGATGTCGATCCAAAAGATTTCCCGGAGATAGCAGCTTTAAAAGAATTCGAATTTGAATACACAGGTAAGGCCCCTGAGGTCAATTGTCCTTTATTTTTCTCTACTCAGTGGAACGATGTTAAGCTAGTTAAGGTGAAGGAGGGGTATACAGCAATGTTTACCAATCAAAAAGGCCAATGTAACGTGCAAGTTCGTCCGGTTTTAAAAGGAAAATCTCTTGCTGATGCTCAAAAAGAAATTACGGCAATGCAAGAGGACAGAAAGCTTGCTTTGTTGAAGTTACAGAAGGAAAAAGCCGATTTAGGGAAGAAAAAAATGGTTTTACAAGCTAAGTTTGATGGACTTTTGTCCAATACATTGGCTGAACTAGCTAAGGTATCACAACCTAATCTGATTACTCAAGCAAGGGAAGAAAGAGCGGCGATTGTTAATGCGAGAATGAGTGTTGCGAATGGCACGGCGGACTTTAAATCGACACGATTTGGGGTGTTTAATTCTGATAACCCAATTCCTTATCCTTCTCCTTATCCATTTCCAATATTAATTGCAGATGAATCTGGAAATGAGATTAATACTTCTAGCCTTTTTTTAATTGATCAAAGAAAAAATGCACGTTACACATTTAGTCCAGGTATGAGTCACGGCATTAATGAGTTGGGTTGGAACAACGGTCCTTCTGTATTGATAGCAATCGATTTATCTGGTAATTTGTATTATCGAGAAAATATCAACGAAATAAAAAACGGAACAAAAATTGTAAAGCTTAGTAAAGTCAATAAAGAGGACGTAAGTTTAGAGAAAATTCAAAGTATCATTGGTGAAAGTTCTGCTGTTATTTAGTTTGTTTGCATTTTCTGTATCTGCCCAGTCAGATACGGTTAAGATTGTAAAGAGTCTAAATTATTTCCCGTCAATATCGGGTTACCAAATGGGCTTTATTCCCTATTTTCAGCTTTGTGATTCTACAGGACTGCTAACAGCAAATGGATTAGATGTTGTTTCTTTTCAGGTACATTACTCGCGAGGAATAAACCAACGTTCAATTGACATTCAAGGAAATCAAATTCCAGATTCTGTTTGTGTTGATATCGGACTAAATAGCATAAATTCAATGGTTTTTATAACAGAGATAAAGGCCTTTTCAACAAGGATGGACACAGTTATGATTATGCCTTTGAATCTAATACCCATTAAAAAATGAGAACAATTGTAATTCTTTCGTTTCTGATTCTAGGGTTTAATTGTTCGGCTCAATCAGATACAATTCGAATTGTCAAGTCCAAAGTCTCTTATTATAAACTTACCCAACAGGAAAAAAACAATTGGTATATAAAACTAGATGGGACCCAAGGGATTTTGGCAAATGTAGATATACCGCCCTTAGAAGCAGTTGAGTGGTTTGATCGTTTCGGAACCAGTCAAAACTTATACATAGCTGTTTTTAAAGAACTTAAAGCATCAGTTCCACTTGTTTTTAGAAAGCCGAATTCACCAGAAGAAAGTATTGCTTTTGTAGTAGTGTCTGCTGAAAATGACGAGCTTATCCTTTTATCCAAAGAAACAGAGTCTTATTTTGTTTTCAGGAAGTTCTAGTTCTAAACATTATTTTGCGGAAAAGACAACTTACGAAGGCTTCCATACTTTATAAATAGTATTAAATTTGTTATACGTTTAGTAGTCAATGCAAAAAAGAATTCTTTTATTAATTTTCACGTTGTCGGGAAGTTTTCTTTTCGGTCAGCAAACTAATTTCAATAGCCAGGATAACTGGTCTTTGAATAAGAAGGAATTTATGTTTGGATTTGGAGCCACCAATTTCCTAGGAGATTTAGGAGGGAGAAACAGAATCGGAACCGATTATAGTTTGATTGACTTTGATTTCCCTGCAATCTCTTTAGGAATGCAAATCGGTTACAGATATCGTTTTAAGCCACGTTTTGCTACTGGTACAGTGCTTAACTTCGGGCTTTTAAGAGGAAGTGACCAAAACACTGAGGATCTCGTTAGAAGCAGCCGAAATTTAAGTTTTAGGGCCCCAATCATTTCTTTAAATCAACGTTTAGAGTGGATCGTGTATTCGTTCGAACAACTTGGAGGCAGGTACAGAATATATAATGTAAGAAGAAGGTCCGATAGAAACAAGCAATTGTATTTATTTGGAGGATTAGGGGGTGCTTTCTTTAATCCCCAAGGAAAACTCGATGGTAAATGGCACAATCTGCACCCTTTAAAAACAGAAGGTCAAGGATTAGTCGGTGGGGTAGATCCATATAAAAGAGTAACGATAATTGCACCTATAGGGGTTGGTTATAGGGTTGGTATTGACAAATTATGGAGAGTTGGGTTTGAAGTTAGCCTAACAGCCACCTTGACTGACTATATAGACGATGTGTCGAAAGTATATTACGATCGAGACAAATTAAGAGAGTTGTATGGAGATAAAGCTGCTTATTTCTCAAATCCTTCCGATAAAAACACGGGATGGTTTACCGCAGGTCAACAAAGAGGGGATAAGCAAAGAGATAGCTACGTGTTGTTTAATATCGTGTTCTATAAAAACTTGACTTATCAACCCGCGGATTACAAGTTTGCTAAACCAGCCAAATACAAAGGTCAAAGACGTTATAAATTCTAGATTGTTGGTAATTTCATTTCAATTAAAGTCACTCTTTTTGATTTAGTACTTATTTTTGTAAATAAAAAAATGTACAACTTTTTTCGCTCTATCTTATTCAATTTCGACCCTGAAAAAGTCCATTATTTCACGATTTCTTCTTTAAAGAATCTTCTTAAAATACCTGGAGCGAAGTCCTTGTTTAAGAAGATGTTTTTTGTTGAGGATAGTTCTTTAGAGACGGTAATAGGCGGACTTAAGTTCAAAAACCCGGTTGGATTAGCTGCAGGTTTTGACAAGAATGCAAGCATGTACAACAGTTTGTATTATTGTGGATTTGGTTCAATTGAAATTGGAACTGTTACCCCTTTGCCGCAAGAAGGTAATCCAAAGCCTCGATTGTTCAGGTTAAAAAAGGACGAGGCGATCTTAAACCGAATGGGATTCAACAATGGTGGTGTAGAAGAAGTGGTCAAGAACCTGAAGAAAAAGAATGTCGATTTAATTATAGGAGGTAATATCGGGAAGAACAAAGTCACTCCAAACGAAAACGCGAATGATGATTATTTCAAGGCTTTTCACGGCTTGTTCCCTTATGTGGATTACTTCGTTGTTAATGTTTCTTCCCCAAACACGCCTAATTTAAGAGATTTACAAGAAAAAGAGCCTTTGACTAAACTCCTTCAAATGTTGATGGATGAAGGGAAGAAATTGGACTCTAAAAAACCGATCTTCTTAAAAATAGCACCTGATTTGACGGATAGTCAATTGGATGATATCGTTGAAATCGTTCAAAACACAAAGATACAAGGTGTCATTGCTACGAATACAACCATTTCAAGAGACGATCTAACTACAAGTAAGAAAGAAGTTGAAGCAATGGGAGCTGGAGGCGTTTCTGGCAGGCCGTTAACAAAAAGATCTACGGAAGTTGTTCGTTACCTCGCCGAAGCATCTAAAAGATCCTTTAGCATCATTGGAGTAGGAGGTATACACTCCGAAAAGGACGCTTTGGAAAAATTAGCGGCCGGTGCAGATTTGTTGCAAGTTTATTCTGGCTTTATTTATGAAGGTCCCGGTTTGGTAAAAAGAATAAATAAAGCGATTTTAGCAAATAAGAAAAAGTAATTTCATGAATCAAGCCGTTAAGATTATTGAGTGCCCACGTGATGCCATGCAAGGTTGGCATAACTTTATTGAAACTACTGACAAAATTGAATACATCAATAAGATTTTAAAGTGCGGTTTTGATACCGTTGATTTTGGAAGTTTCGTCTCTCCAAAAGCCATTCCTCAAATGAGAGATACGGCGCAGGTTTTAAATGGTTTGAACTTAAAAAGTACCGATCAATTACTGGCAATTATTGCGAACAAAAGAGGGGCAGAGGATGCACTAAATTTTGAAGAAATTGATTACCTAGGTTTTCCTTTTTCCGTTTCTGAGGAATTTCAACAACGTAACACACATTCTTCCATCGAGGAGTCGCTTATAAGGGTTGAAGAAATTCAAAATCTTTGCTCAAAATCTGATAGAGAGTTGGTGGTTTACCTATCAATGGGCTTCGGAAACCCCTATGGGGAAGCATGGAACCCTGAAATTGTGGCAAAATGGTCAGAAAGATTACACAAAGAACTTGGAATCAATATTCTGGCATTAAGTGACACCATTGGTTGTGCTACGAATAACCAAGTTACTGACTTGTTCACCGAGTTAGTGAAATCTCTTCCAAATGTAGAGTTTGGAGCTCATTTACATACGATTCCAGAAAATGCAAAAGGATTAATTGAAGCTGCTTATAATGCAGGATGCAGACGATTTGATGGCGCAATCAAAGGTTTTGGTGGATGCCCGATGGCAACTGATGATTTAACAGGGAACATGCCAACAGAGAAAATGTTGGACTGGTTTACAGAAAATAAAATACAACACAATATAGATTTTAACGCTTTTCAGGATGCAAGCGCAAAATCAACTTCACTATTTATATAACGATATGAAAATTACCCTTGTTTTTCTTTCTTTCTTACTAATTTTTACTTCTTGTGATGATGCAAACAAGGCAGAAGTGTTTGAAGATTTAGAGAGCGTAAAAGCAGTTGAGTCAAGAACGGGTTTTGCTCCAATCGAAGAATTGTTTGTTGATGAATCGTTTAAAGATTCAGTTGAGATGAAACTTCTTAAAGAACTGAATATCTGTGTAATGGATTATTCTTTGGCTATTGAAAAAGGAGTAGGGGTTTGTTCGCCTAAAAACTTCAAATTCTTCCCGTTAAACAAAAACCAAAGCATTGAAAATGGTTTTATGTTATTAGTAAAAGCACAATCTACCGGCTTTCCCTTGAGAAGGTTGCTTATCTTTC
>JBLIKY010000126.1:0-6701 GCA_047637535.1 Lentimonas sp. | reverse complement strand
AGATGATGAAACATTAAATGAAGCCCCTTTTGCGAGGCAAACTGCAGAAATTTTAGGTACTGACCATACGGAGATGAGTTGTTCGCTCGCTGAGGCCAAAGATTTAATTCAAAAGTTGCCGTATTATTATGACGAACCTTTTGGAGATTCTTCAGCAATTCCAACAATTATGGTAAGTCAACTGGCACGAAAACACGTTTCTGTTGCATTGAGTGCTGACGGAGGAGACGAAGTTTTTGCCGGCTACAATCGTTATGATTTCTTAATGAAACACGGCCAAAAATTAAATAAAATCCCAAGGCCTATTCGTTCGACCATCGCCAACGTAATGGATAAAATCCCATCGGATAAAATCCCGTTTTTAAAGGATGGCTATAACTTTCACAATCGATACGAGAAATTAAAGAATTTACTCAAAAACTCATCGGTTGATCAAATGATGGCCAGTTTAAATCAGCAATATTCTTTACGTCAGGTTTCTACTTTTTTTAAGAAGCCAGACTTGACACCTATAGACCAAGTTTATTCAGATTCCACTTTTTATAAAGAATCACAAAGTGATTTGGCTTACATGATGGCCATCGATTATCAAACTTATATGGTTGATGATATTCTTCAAAAAGTCGACCGAGCAACTATGTCTGTCGGCCTCGAAGGGAGAGATCCGTTTGTGGATCACAATATCATTGAATGGGCCGCAAGATTACCGGATAATTATAAATACCACAAAGGGGTTAAGAAGCATATTCTTAAAGAAATTGTACACCAATACGTGCCAAAAGAGACTCTGGAAAGACCGAAAATGGGTTTTGCTATTCCAATTGCATCTTGGTTGCAAAACGAACTAAAGCCAATGGTGGAAGATTACTTATCGGCTTCTAAAATTGAAAAACAAGGACTTTTTAAGGTGGAAGAAATTGAAAAACTTAAGAATTCCTTTTATGGAGGGAAGAAAGAATTGGATGTGAAAATTTGGTATTTTTTATGTTTTCAAATGTGGTACGAAGAATGGATGTAAATCACCAACATATCCTTTATTTATCCTATGACGGCATGACCGACCCACTGGGTCAATCGCAGGTACTCCCCTATCTCATTAATTTATCAAAACGTGGTTGTAAAATCGATTTGATAAGTTTTGAAAAATCAGATAGATGGGACGAATTATCCAAAGAAATCGATTCGCTTTGTGAAGAAAACAATATCAATTGGTTGCCTCAGACCTATTTAAAGAATCCTCCAATCATCAGTACTTTTTTAGACATAAAAAAGATGAAAAAGGAGGCACAAAGAATTCTTTCCGTGACTCCAAACTGCATCGTTCACGCCCGAAGTTATATCCCAGGATTAGTTGCTTTGGGTTGTAAGAAGAATTTTGGTTCGAAATTCTTATTCGACATGCGCGGTTTCTGGGCCGATGAAAGAGTAGATGGAGGGATTTGGAATTTGAAAAATCCGCTTTATAAGTTCATTTATTCTTGGTTTAAGAAAAAGGAAATCGTCTTACTAAAAAAATCCGATCATATTATTTCTTTGACCCACAAGGCGAAAAGCGAAATCATCAATAAATTCAAGTTAGAAGAATCTAAAATCAGCGTTATTCCTTGTTGTGCTGATTTAGATCATTTTTCTAGTGAAAGATTAGAAAAAGAAAAGCCTTTTCTCACCCTACCAACTAAAAACAAGGTCGTTGGCTATTTAGGTTCGATTGGCACTTGGTATTTGCTGGATGAAATGCTAGATTACTTTCTAGTTTATCTTAAAGCAGAAGAAAATTCAACCTTCTTATTCGTGACGAAAGAAGATCCAAAAATCATTACCAAAGCCGCAGTATCAAAAGGCATTCAATTGGACAAAATCCTGATCGTTAAAGCGACTTACGCTGAGGTGCCCAGCTATTTAAAACTAATGGACTTCTTACTCTGTTTTATCAAACCCGCCTATTCTAAAATGGCTTCGTCACCTGTCAAACAAGGTGAAGCAATGGCAATGGGGGTTCCAATAATTTGCAATGCCGGTGTTGGTGATTCCGATAAGTTGGTTACTGAATATGATTCCGGAATTCTTGTCGATGCCCTCTCGTTTGAGGGGTACACAAAAGCCATTTTTAAATTAAAAAAATGGGACAAATCAGAAATAAGAAAAGGAGCTGAAGAATATTTCTCATTGACTGGAGGTGTTGATTCATACTATAATACCTATCTTGAATTATGGAAAAAATAATCTTCCTTTTTCCTTATCCCCTAGACTCCGCTCCTTCTCAACGGTTTCGGTTTGAACAATACTTGCCTGCTTTAAAAAAGCAATATCAAGTCAATTTACATGCCTTTATTGATCATGAAACTTGGACGAGTTTATATGATTCTGGCCGAACAATCTTTAAAATCAAAAAAATCATTGCTTGTTTTTGGAGAAGATTTAAAATTCTTCCAAAAATCGCCAAATCGGATTGGGTTTTTATACACCGTGAAGCTTCGCACATCGGTCCGCCTGTATTTGAATGGATTATTGCCAAGGTCTTAAGAAAGAAAATCATCTACGATTTTGACGATGCCATTTGGTTGCCTAATTACAGCGAAACGAATGCAAACTTTCAGCGATTGAAAGCTTATTGGAAGGTGAAACCCATCATGCGCTGGTCACATAAAATTTGCGCTGGAAATCACTTTTTAGCCGATTTTGCCAAGCAACAAAATTCTCAAGTCGAAGTTTTTCCGACGACTATTGATTTGGAAAATCAACACAATCAACAAACTAATCAAGATCAAGACCCAGTAATTATTGGCTGGACAGGTACACACACGACCATGCATTATCTGGATGATTTCTTTCCAGTTTTAGATGAACTAATAAAAACTCACAATTTTGTTTTCAGGGTAATAACCAATAAGGCTCCAGAGATCTCCAGAGGTTATCTTGATTATATTCCTTGGAACAAAGAAAGTGAAATTGAAGATTTAGCCAAAATAAATATTGGTGTAATGCCTTTAAAAGAAGATATTTGGTCCGCTGGAAAATGTGGTTTTAAAGCCCTGCAATACATGGCCTGCGAAATCCCGACGGTTTTGTCACCCATTGGAGTGAATACCACAATCGTTCAAAACAATGAAAACGGGATACTAGCCAATTCGGATTCCGAATGGATTACAGAATTATCCCGATTGATTGAGGACAAACAAAAACGAATTCAACTTGGCAAGGCGGGAAAACTTACCATTGAAGCAAGTTACAGCGCCCAAACTCGGACAGAACAATTTATTCAACTGTTTAAATAATGAAACTAATATTCGCAACCCACAACCTTAACAAGGCAAAAGAAATATCAAATCAATTAAAGGATACTATCCAATTGATGACATTGAATGACCTCAATTTGACTGAAGAAATTCCAGAAACTGGTTCAACCTTATCTGAAAACGCGAAAATTAAATCGAGCTACATTGCCGAAAGGTTCAAGATGAATTGCTTTGCAGACGATACAGGATTAGAGATTGAAGCATTGAATGGCGAACCAGGAGTTTACTCAGCCAGATATGCAGGACTTCAAAAAAGCAGTGAAGGCAACATGGACTTGGTATTGAAAAACATGGAAGGCAAGACGCAAAGAAATGCTCAATTCAAAACCATGATTTCCTTGTATTGGGATGGCGAATTTTACGAATTTGAAGGAATAGTTGAAGGACAAATTCTTACTGAAAGAACAGGTAAAGATGGATTCGGCTACGACCCTATCTTCCAACCTAATGAGTCAAAACTCAGTTTTGCCCAGATGACCATGGAAGAAAAAAACCTGATAAGTCACAGGGGACGCGCAGTTAAAAAAATGGTAGATTTTATTAACGATAAGTTGAAGTAACTCACAATCATTTGTATTGATTCTTTCTTGGAGTTTCCTTATCTTCGCAGCTCATTGAACAGACTAACAAACAGTCCTTTTAAAAGAAAATAAAACAGATTTATGGCATCTTCAAAAATCATTTATACGAAAACAGACGAAGCACCTGCTTTGGCTACTCACTCTTTCTTACCTATTGTTCAAGCCTTCTCTGCAAAAGCAGGAATAGACATAGAAACACGTGACATTTCCTTGGCAGCAAGAATTCTATCTGCTTTTCCAGAGTTTTTGAAAGAAGATCAAAGAGTGCCTGACGCTCTTTCAGAATTGGGTGAATTGGCTAAAACGCCAGAAGCAAATATTATAAAATTGCCAAACATTTCGGCATCTGTTCCACAATTAAAGGAAGCAATCGAAGAGTTACAATCGCAAGGATTTGCCCTACCTAGCTATCCTGAAGAGACAGTAACAGATAAAGACAAAGACATTAAGGGTCGATACGATAAGATCAAAGGTTCTGCAGTAAATCCAGTGCTTCGTGAAGGAAATTCTGACCGTCGTGCCCCTCAATCTGTAAAAAATTACGCTAAGAAAAAGCCACATAGCATGGGGGAATGGGCTTCTGACTCTAAAACTCATGTTTCGACTATGCAATCGGGTGATTTTAGAGCAAATGAAAAGTCTTTGACTACTGCATCCGCAATGTCAATTAATGTTGAGTTTGTTGGTGAAGACGGACAAAAAAACACACTAAAAGAAAGTCTATCCCTACTTGATGGTGAAATCATTGATGCAACGATTTTGAGTAAAAAAGCTTTAATGACTTTCTTACAAGAACAAATAAATGACGCTAAGAAACAAGGAGTGTTGTTCTCCCTGCACATGAAAGCAACCATGATGAAGGTATCTGACCCAATCATTTTTGGGCACGCTGTAAATGTTTTCTTCGCCGATTTAATCAAAAAACACAGCACAACTTTCGATAAATTAGGTGTTGACTTCAGAAATGGATTTGGTGACTTAATCGAAAAACTAAACGAATTGCCTGCGGATGAAAAGTCTCAAATTGAAAAAGATATAGAGGACGTTTTAGCAAAAAACCCCGCTTTGGCTATGGTGAATTCTGATAAAGGAATTACCAACCTACACGTACCAAGTGATGTAATTATTGACGCTTCAATGCCAGCAATGATTCGTACTTCTGGACAAATGTGGAACAAAGCAGGACAGCAACAAGATACAAAGGCTGTAATTCCTGATTCTAGTTATGCTTCGATTTACTCGGCAACAATTGACTTTTGTAAGAAAAACGGAGCATTTGATCCAACGACAATGGGAACTGTTCCTAACGTTGGCTTAATGGCCCAGAAAGCTGAAGAATACGGTTCGCACGACAAAACTTTCGAAATGAAAGCGGATGGAAAAGTAAACGTTGTGGATGCTGACGGAACTGTTTTAATCTCTCATGATGTTGAAGAGGGTGATATCTGGAGAATGTGTCAAGTAAAAGATGCACCGATTAAGGATTGGGTAAAATTAGCCGTTTCAAGAGCTAGATTATCCAACACGCCAGCAATTTTCTGGTTGGATGAAGAAAGAGCGCACGACATTGAATTAATAAAAAAGGTAAACACTTATTTAAAAGATCACGATACAACAGGTTTAGACATAAGTATTCTTTCTCCTGAGAAAGCAACTCATGCTACACTCGCAAGAATTAAAGAAGGCAACGACACAATCTCGGTGTCGGGTAATGTACTTAGAGATTACTTAACGGACCTTTTCCCTATTTTGGAATTAGGAACTTCTGCTAAGATGTTGTCCATCGTTCCTTTGATGAATGGTGGTGGATTGTTTGAAACTGGTGCTGGAGGTTCTGCCCCTAAACACGTTCAGCAGTTCGAAGAAGAAGGTCACTTACGTTGGGATAGTTTAGGTGAGTTTTTAGCACTTGCTGCTTCTTACGAACATTTGTCCGAAACAACAGGAAACAAAAAAGCAAAAATATTAGCTCAAACCTTAGACGAGGCGACTGGTAAATTCTTAGATCAAGATAAGTCACCTTCGAGAAAGGTAAATGAACTAGACAACAGAGGGAGTCACTTTTATTTAGCTTTGTATTGGGCCAAAGCGTTAGCGGCTCAAAACATTGATGTTGAATTAAGAAATCAATTCACTACAATAGCGAGTGCTTTAACTGGAAATGAAACAGCAATTGTTTCGGAATTAAACAAAGCACAAGGCAAAAAAATGGAATTGGGTGGTTATTATCATGCCAACGATGCTTTGGTTGCAAAAGCTATGCGACCAAGCGTAACATTGAATAGAGTTTTAGAAGAATTAACGCAAGAAGCATAAAAAATTCTTTTTTGTACATTTAAAGGTCTCGTAACATACGGGACCTTTTTTCGTTATTACAACATGAGAAACATACTATTAATATTTATTATTCTGTCTTCACTAGCATACGGTCAAAGAGATAATCTTAGCGATTGGTGCGGTCATTACGAAGGCTTATTTTTTTTGGAGTTTCCTGACCGAACGAAAGATTCCTTGTTTCTGTCCTTCGATTTTCAAGCAACAGATGACCCATTGGTTTGGAGGCAATTATTTATTTTTAAAAGTGAAAAACATGGAGAAATCGTCAAAGATTACCTGCTAAAATGGGACGAATCTTATGTGGATGGCAGACACTACTTTTTGGATGAAAGAAATGGAATTCTTATAGACGAAACCTTCTTAAACAATACCTTTTACGCTCATTATGAAGTTTTGAAGTCCTACTATCAAACCATGTTACGCAAGACAGATAATGGAATTTATTTTGAGATCGTTTGTTCGCGAGACAAAGGAGGCCGTTTCACAA
>JBLIKY010000125.1:0-6757 GCA_047637535.1 Lentimonas sp. | reverse complement strand
TCGATAGCTTGTTTCAATTTGAGCTTAGGTAAGAAATTATGTTCTAAATCTGCAGCGAAAGGTACAGGAGTATCCATAGAAGCAAGTCGTTTTACGGGTGCATCTAGCACATCAAAACAAGATTCATTGATCCTTGCTGAAATTTCACCACCAATTCCTCCTGTAAGGCAGTCTTCATGAAGAATAAGTACTTTACCCGTTTTTCTTACGGAAGAAAATATTGTTTCTTCATCCAAAGGAAGCAAGGTTCTTAAATCAACGATTTCGATCGTGTTATCTGGAAACTCTTCAAGGATTTCTTGAGCCCAGTGAACTCCCATTCCATACGTTATAATCGTTAAATCTTCTCCGTTCGTTTTACAAACGGCTTTTCCAATTTCTGTTGTATAATATCCAGTTGGGACTTCTTCTTTTATGCTTCTGTATAAATTTTTATGCTCAAAAAACAAGATTGGATTTGGATCTTCCATAGCAGCCAGCAACATTCCTTTTGCTTCTGTCGGAGAGGAAGGATACAAAACCTTCAAGCCAGGAGTATGGAAAAACCAAGCTTCATTACTTTGTGAATGAAAAGGTCCAGCCGCCGAACCAGCGCCAGTTGGCATTCTGACTATCACATCGGCATTTTGTCCCCAACGATAGTGGATTTTTGCCAAGTTGTTTATTATTTGATTGAAACCACAAGTCACAAAATCGGCGAATTGCATCTCAACGATTGCTTTCATGCCAGCAATAGACAATCCTAATCCTGCACCGACGATGGCCGATTCACAAATAGGAGTATTTCTCACTCTTTCCTTGCCAAATTCTTCAACAAAACCTTCCGTCACCTTAAAAACTCCTCCATAATCGGCGATATCTTGCCCCATAATGATGGATTCTGGGAATTTCTGCATTCCGAGTTTTAGTCCGTCTTGAATCGCATCAATGAATCGCATCTCAGTAGTTGAGGATGAGGCTTCGGTAATTTTTTGGGTATATGGAGCGAACAAATCATCCAATTCAACTTGCGTATCGGGAACGATTGCAGGTTCACCAAAAGCCTGTTCCAGACCGGAGGCAATTTTTTCTGCTAATTCTATTCTTATTTCTTCAGTAGATGCCTCATTTAGGATTTCTTCATTCTGCAAGAACATTTCAAAATTAACAACCGGATCAAATTCTTCCCATTTGTCTTGTAAACCTTCTGGATAATATTTTGTACCAGACGACTCTTCATGTCCTCTCATTCTAAAGGTCATGCACTCAAGCAAAATGGGTTTATTGTTTTCTCTTGAATCTTCGGCCAACCTTCTTACTGTGGAAATAACTTCCAATACGTTGTTTCCATCGATCTTTTCGGCATGCATTCCGTACCCTATTCCTTTGTCTATAAAATTCTTACATCTAAACTGTTCGTTACTCGGAGTAGATAGACCCCAGCAGTTGTTTTCAACGGTAAATATCACAGGTAAATCCCAGACTGAGGCTACGTTTAAAGACTCATGAAAATCGCCTTCTGATGCTCCCCCATCTCCTGTGAATACCAGTGTTGCTTTTTTAGCATTGCGAACTTTATTGGCTAAAGCTATGCCATCAGCTACTCCCAGTTGAGGTCCGAGATGAGAAATCATACCTACGATTTTGTGCTCTTTCGAACCAAAATGAAAAGACCTGTCTCTTCCTTTGGTAAAACCACTCATTTTACCTTGAAATTGGGCAAATAATCTATTTAAAGGAACATCTCTAGTTGTAAACACACCGAGGTTTCGGTGCATTGGAAGCATGTACTCGTCTTTGTCCATCGCATAAGCAGTTCCAACTGAAATTGCTTCTTGGCCCCAACCCGAGAACCATTTAGAGATTTTTCCTTGACGAAGAAGAATCAACATTTTTTCTTCTATCATTCTCGGTAAAAGAATTTTTTTGTAGATGCTTAGTAATTCTTCGTTTGAAAATTCCTTTCGATTGTAATCAATGGCAATTTTATGCTTGGTCATTCTAGTTGAGATTGGACGGTAACAAATCTAATTTTTTTATAACTAATAAAGGCTAAATCAACAATAAATTCACAAAAAAGCCCCGATTCATCATCAACAAAAATTGACTTGAATCGGGGCTAGAGTATTTATTTAGGGCTTTTTAAACTAAACCTTGGTCGATCATTGCATCAGCAACTTTAACAAATCCAGCGATGTTAGCACCTCTTACGTAATCTACGTAACCTGAGTCGTCTCTACCGTATTGTACACAAGAATTATGAATTGAAATCATAATGTTGTGTAGTTTCTCGTCAACTTCTTGACTTGTCCAAGACAAACGAAGAGAGTTTTGAGACATTTCTAATCCAGATGTTGCAACACCACCAGCGTTAGACGCTTTTCCCGGTGCGAACAATAGTTTTTTAGATGCAAAAGCTGCAATAGCTTCTGGTGTACAAGGCATGTTAGCACCTTCAGCAACACATTGAACACCGTTTGCTAACAAAACCATAGCTTCGTCACCATTCAATTCGTTTTGAGTTGCACAAGGCAAAGCTACATCACACTTCTCACCCCAAGGTCTTTTACCTTCGTTAAATTTAGCAGATGGATATTTATCTGTGTATTCCGAGATTCTTCCTCTTCTTACATTTTTAATTTCCATTATGTGTGCCAATTTCTCAGCGTTAATTCCGTCTGCGTCGTAGATATATCCTTTTGAATCAGACATTGTTACCACTTTCGCTCCGAACTCAGTTGCTTTTTGACAAGCGTATTGAGCCACGTTACCTGAACCAGAAATCGTAACTGTTTTGCCTTTGAATGAGTCATTCTTAGTAGCTAACATTTCTTTAGCGAAATAAACCGTACCGTATCCTGTTGCTTCTGGACGAATCAAAGATCCACCCCAGTTAGCTCCTTTACCTGTAAGAACACCAGTAAATTCGTTTCTAATTCTTTTGTATTGACCAAACATGTAACCGATCTCACGACCACCTACTCCGATATCACCTGCAGGTACATCTGTGTTTGCTCCAATGTGACGAGATAATTCTGTCATAAAAGATTGACAAAATTTCATCACTTCGTTGTCTGATTTTCCTTTTGGATCAAAGTCAGAACCTCCTTTACCACCACCCATAGGCAATGTTGTCAATGAGTTTTTGAAAATTTGTTCGAAACCTAAGAATTTCAAAATAGAAAGGTTAACAGATGGGTGAAAACGAAGTCCACCTTTGTAAGGTCCGATAGCCGAGTTAAACTCAACTCTATATCCTCTATTTACTTGCATTGCTCCTGCATCGTCTAACCATGGAACTCTGAAAATCAAAGTTCTTTCTGGCTCTACAATACGGTCAAGTATATTAGAGTGTTTGTACTTTGGGTTCTCTTCAATAACCGGAATCACTGCTTCTGCAACTTCTTCTACGGCTTGTAAGAATTCTGCTTCATGACCATTCTTAGCTTTCACTCTGTCCATGAACGCGTCAATTTGCGCTTGATATTTACTCATTATAAGGAAGTATTAAAATCTACACGGCAAATGTAGTTAATTTTAATATTTGTTCGAACACACACAAAAGAAAAATAAATTGGGCTATTGCGATGACAAAAATAGTTTTGCTTAACAAAGATTCGTTTCGTTTCAAAACCTTTATTTACAGTGAGATACACATGGGTTTAGCATCCAACAACAATAGGTAATTCGCACTCAATTAGGAGCAAAGAATTGAACATAAGACCGATTAAGAAATAAAATGATCAGCTTGTTTGTTATAGAAAGACTAAAATGGCACGGATTTTTCAAGGTCTTGCGTATATTTGAAAAAAAGTTAGTTATGAAAAAATTATTCTTGTTGATTTCTATTGGTTTTGTTTTAACATCGTGTGATGTGTTGGAAGATGTTGCCTCAACTGTTTTGGCACCTGGTGATGGGAGTTCAACTCCTGCGCTTACAAACGGAGAGGTAGTTTCAGGTCTTAAAGAAGCATTAAAAGTGGGAATTAAGAATTCTGTATCCTTGACTTCAGCAACGGATGGTTTTATGGGCAACGATGCCATTCGACTTCCCTTCCCTCCTGACGCGATTAAAGTTAGAGAAAAGGCAATGGAATGGGGACTAGAAAGCCAAGTAACTAAATTTGAGACTACCTTAAACCGTGCCGCTGAGGAAGCTACTAAAGAAGCCATTCCAATTTTTGTTGAAGCAATAACGAATATGAGTGTTCAGGATGGATTCTCTATCCTAAACGGCGGAAACGGAGCAGCAACTGCATTCTTAAAGAAAAGCACAACGACGCAACTAATCGGCGCCTTTTCCCCGAAGGTTGAGCAAGCCATATCAACTGTAAAATTGACTGATTTATGGAATCCTATTGTAAACAAGTACAATTTGGCAATGGATTTTTCAGGTGGAGATAAAGTAAACGAAGATCTTTCAGAGTTTGTAACCCAAAGAGCAATTGACGGATTATTTCAAATGGTAGAGATAGAAGAAAATAAAATCAGACAAGATCCAGCTGCGAGAGTATCTGATATTTTAATGAAAGTATTCGGAAGTATTAAGCCATAGCCTTTTCGCGGTCTACTTTTGCAAGAAGACCTTGAATTTTATTCTCGGAAATAATTAATCTTGTGGCGCCGAACTTAGAAAAACTCGTATCGATTACCGTTTCTGATGCAGAGAAATGAATTGCATCTGGTTTGATATTAAATAAGACGTCGCGGATGTTATTTTGATGGATTCCCCCACCTATCATGAGTTCTATTTTCCCTTCGCAATATTCTTTTATCTCAGGCAAAGCAATCATTCCTGCATCTACTGTTGAAGAATGTCCCGCAGTCAAAATACGATTACAGCCAATTTTTTGGAGATCATCAACGCCTTTTTTCCAATCCTTTACATCCTCAAATGCGCGGTGAAAAGTCAATTGTCTATTTCCGATTACATCTTTTAAGCGTTGCATTTTATCGATATCAACCTTTGCATCTTCCGTAATTGCACCAAATACAAAACCTGCTAAACCTCTTTGAGAAAGTAATTCCGCATTTCTTAATACTTGTTGAAATTCGTTTTCACAGTATACAAAGCCTCCAATACGAGGTCGAAGTAAAACATGAGTTTCAATACCTTCTTCAAGAGCTATGTCCACGAGACCAATGGACGGAGTCAAACCACCAACCTCTAAATTTTGGCAAAGTTCTATGCGGGTAAATAAATATTTCTTGGCAAGTTGAATCCCATCTACGCAAGAAACACAGAGTTCAAAATTCATGGTGGTCATCATTTTATTCAAATTAAATATACTATTATCTTTCGAATAAGTTTCTTAACTTAAGGGTAAACTCTACTTTTGCGCTATGATTTCATCTCCTTCTAAACTCCTCAAACAATATTTTGGCTATTCTACTTTTCGCGATCAACAAGAGGAAATAATTCAACATGTTCTAGATAAAAAGGATACGGTTGTACTCATGCCAACTGGAGGAGGTAAATCCATCTGTTTTCAAATTCCCGCTTTAATTTTTGAAGGTACCACCCTTGTGATTTCTCCATTAATCTCTCTTATGAAGGATCAGGTTGAAGCCTTAAAAAGAAATGGTATTCCTGCAGAGTATGTAAACAGTACACTTTCAGAGGACAAAAAAAATTCGATTAGAGAAGATTTAATCAACAACAAGCTCAAGCTAATTTACGCCGCTCCAGAAACCTTATTTAGTAAAACCGAAAGTTGGATATCAGGATTTGACTTTTCATTAGTCGCTATTGACGAAGCACATTGCGTTTCGATGTGGGGACATGACTTCAGACCCGAATACACTCAAATTAAAAAATATAGAGATACAAAACCAGAAACTCCCTTTATCGCGCTGACCGCAACGGCGGACAAATTAACAAGACTCGATATCCAGAATCACACAGGGTTAAAGTCACCTCGTTTGTTTTTGAGTTCGTTTGACCGCCCAAACATCAACTTAAGAGTTCAAGGAAACCTCCCTAAAAAGAAAAAAGTTACTGAGATAGTCGATTTTATTGAGAGTCACCCCAAAGAAAGTGGAATCATCTATTGTCTTTCTAGAAAGGAAACTGAATCGATGAAGGCTGATCTAATGGCCCAGGGAATAAAAACAGGCTGTTATCATGCTGGATTATCAGCAGAAGTAAGGTTTAACACCCAAGATGATTTTCTGAGTGATCGCATTCAAGTCGTTTGTGCAACTGTGGCATTCGGTATGGGAATAGACAAAAGCGACGTGAGGTGGGTCATTCACAATAATTTGCCCAAGAATGTCGAAGGTTACTATCAAGAAATCGGAAGAGCAGGTCGAGATGGCTTGCCCGCCCAAGCTTTGCTTTATTATAATTATAGAGACGTTAAATTGTTGGTTGATTTCGCAAAGGACAGTACTCAATCTGAAGTCCTAATCGAAAAGGTTAACCGTATGGTGCAATATGCAGAGGCTTCCTCCTGTCGACGTAAAATTTTGTTATCCTATTTCTCTCAAAATCTAAAGAACGATTGTGGCAATTGTGATGTTTGCGCTAAGCCACCGAAGAAATTTGAGGGCACTATCTTATGCCAAATGGCATTGTCTGGGGTCACTAGGGCAGATGAATCACTTTCCACACTCTTGTTGATCGACCTCATCAGGGGAGCTAAAACGGCTGATATATTTCAGCAAGAATTGCACCTTCTTAAAACTTATGGTGTTGGTAAAGAACATTCATGGAAAGAATGGTCACATTATATTACGGAGATGAAGAACCTAGGTCTATTTGAAATCGCTTATGACC
>JBLIKY010000124.1:0-6808 GCA_047637535.1 Lentimonas sp. | reverse complement strand
ATCTCACAATGGTGAGGACAATTCATCGGTTTTAGTAAGAATTCTTCGTTCTCATCCGGTGTGTTTATCGGTTGAAATGAGTCAGCTCCATACTTAGCATAGTGTCCAGAGGTTTCATACAATTCTTTCGAACCAATATGAGGAGTGATAACTTGATCGTAACCGCCTTCTTTCTGTGCTTTCTTTAAAAAGTTTTCGAGACGTTCGCGCAAAGCAGCCCCTTTTGGCAACCACAATGGCAATCCTTGTCCAACTCGCTGTGAAAAATGGAATAAATCCATTTCTTTCCCAAGTTTTCTATGGTCTCTTTTCTTCGCTTCTTCAACTCTCTCTAAGTATTCTGTGAGTTCATTGTTCTTTGGAAAAGTGATCCCGTAAATTCTGGTTAACTGCTTGTTTTTCTCGTCACCACGCCAATATGCTCCAGCAATCGCGGTCAATTTGACAGCTTTTATAAAGCCGGTATGAGGTATGTGTGGACCACGGCACAAATCTGTAAAATTACCTTGGGTATAAAAAGTAATGCTCCCATCTTCTAGGCCTTCGATCAATTCTAATTTGTACGGGTCTTCTTTTTCTTTAAAATAGGCAATGGCATCAGCTTTTGAAACTTCCTTTCTCTCGAAAGTCAATTTTTGCTTTGCCAATTCTTTCATTTTTTGTTCGATTTTTGGCAAGTCACTTTCTGAGATTGTGTGCTCCATCAAATCAACATCGTAATAAAATCCATTTGCAACCGGCGGACCGATAGCCAATTTTATACCAGGGTATTGAAACTCCAATGCTTCAGCCATAAGGTGGGCAGAAGAGTGCCACATGGTCGATTTTCCCTCTTCGTCGTTCCATGTCAATAAACTCACGGTTGAATCTTCGTTTATTGCCAGTTTTGCATCTTGTACTACTCCGTTTACTTTTGCAGCAAGTACGTTACGAGCCAATCCTTCTGCAATGCTCAAAGCCACGTCCATTGCGCTGCTTCCTTTGTCGTATTCACGGACACTGCCGTCTGGTAATGTGATTTTCATTTTTTTCTAATAAAATTAGGCTACGAAATTACGTTTTTTATCTGTGTTTTTAGTTGATTTTATATAGGATTATTGGGTCTCCTGATAGTTTTTTGTGTTTTAACCAAATTGTTCGTATTTTTCTTCTTTAAACTGCTACACTTTGAGAAAAATTTTACCCTTTCCTCAATACTCTTTTGTTTGGATTTGCGTCTCCATTGTTATTGGATTATGCATTGGTCCTTTAATCGACATGCCCCTAACTTATTTTGTTTTATCCTTGGCACTTTTTAGTTTGGGCTTGGCTTTTTTCTTTGTTGACGGCACCAAAACACTTTGGAAAATGTTTTTCATCGTCGCCAGTTTTGTTGTGGTTGGTTCAGCAAGAACATCAGCCGTGTTCAATAACAAACCCAACCTAAAACTTGAGAAGAACTCAGTTTTTTTACTCGAAATCATCGAAACGCCTGCCAAAGAGAACAAATGGAATCGGTATTTGGTTTCTTTGCGTGAAATGGAAGGCGAAATGCAGAAGCAAAACTGTGTTTTGTTTTTAAAAGAAACGCAAAGTGGCAGCAGCAATAGCACAAACGAGATCTCCAAGGGCAATGAATATTGGTTTGTCGGTGATGTAAATCCTATAAAAAACAATAATAATCCTGGTGAATTTAATGCTGAGCAGTATTGGGAATCTAAGAATTACAACTTGATTTCATTTGCTGATTTAAATCAACTGGTTTTGAAGAAAAAAGGAGAAACAGCCTCTTTTATGGATCTTTTTAAGCGTTTAAATTTTTATTTAGGTGAAGTCCTTGACCAGACTTTGAGTCCTGAAAAAAGCAGAATTGCAAAAGCGCTTCTTTTAGGCGATAAAACGGATTTATCCGACGACGATTATCAACATTTTGGCAATGCCGGAGCTATGCACTTACTAGCCGTTTCTGGATTACACGTTGGATTGATTTTGCACCTATTAATGGGGTTGTTTGGGCAATTCCCAAGATGGATTAGCAAGTACAGGGCAGCCATACTTGCCATATTGATTTTATGGTGTTACGCTTGCCTCACTGGGTTGTCAGCCTCAGTAACAAGGGCGGTTTTTATGTTTAGCCTGCTGACAATTGCTCAAGTAAGCGGGAGAATTCAACAGCCTGTGAATGTTTTGTTTTTTTCTGCTTTTGTTTTATTGATGTTCAACCCAAATTACCTTGTAGACATAGGTTTTCAGTTGAGCTATTTGGCAATGTTGGGGATTTTTGTTCTGTATAAACCATTGTCACGCTTGTATGGGTTTAATCGAAAGTGGATGAATAAAATATGGCTAGGGACAATCATCGGTGTTTCTGCCCAAGTTTTCACGGTTCCCCTAACTTTGTATTATTTTCATTATTTCCCAAATTATTTTGTTCTGACAAACATAGGTTTGTTGATTTTAGCTGAGGTGATTTTGTTTTCAGGAGTATTGTTTTTAAGCTGTTTTTATATTCCAATTGTTTCAAAAATCATATCCTTCCTGTTGGGAATTGGATTATTAGCACTTCTTTATTTTGTGGATTTTATTGATAGCCTGCCTTTTTCGGTATCCAAAGGCTATGATTTGACGAAAATTGATGTATTGATCGTTTACGGCTTCTTGATTTTGGTATTGTATCATCTCTTTTTTAAATACAGGTACTCAAATTTTGTCATGGGTGGATTGATCTTCTTTTGTTTGACCTTTTTATCGTTTCAAAAACACGAGGTCTTGTCCACCGATAAACTATATGTTTTTAATTCATCCCAACCCGTTATTTCTGTTAAAGTTAAAGATCGATTGTTTTGTTTTTACAAGAACAGTTACGGCCGGTTCGTTGCCGAAAAATTGATGAAGAATTTAAACAAAATAGACCCGACTCCGGTGGAATATTGTTACCTAAATAATAGAAAGTTTGAAATTAAAACGGATAAATCCATTCTTTATATTCACGATAAGAAAAATAGTATAACGATTGAAGACAGGGTAAATAAAATGAACTTCAGTATCAATTCATCATCAAAGAAAAGTGATTTGTTTGGCGATAATTTATTGAATGACAATCAAAACGAGCAGGTTTATAACCTTTCTAGCAATGGGTGTTTTATTCTCGATTTATAAATTAGAAACTTGAGTGATTCTGTAAAACTCATCCATCAGAATTTCGTGACTTTTGGAAAAGTTAACTTCGTTTTCGTTGACCGTAGTTGTATATATTATATAATATCCGCTAATTACTTCCTTGCCATTCTCAATTTTTATTTTTTCTTCCATGGCTTCAAAGCTTTCACTAAATCGAACTAATTTTTCCTGTTCCTTTATGTAATCTCTAACCAAAGATTGAATGATATCAATTGCTTTTAAACTTCTTGTTTTATTCGCACATTTCATGATAACAAGGGTGTGATTAATGAATTCATCTCTTTCTGTTCCCGACAGGCTGTTTGCCGTTTTGTCAAATAAATTATAAAAGGCTGTTTCTCGACTGGAAGGTGAGCGTCCGAGATTAATAAATGATTCTTTGAAAGTATATATTTTGAAGAACTTCTCATTGCTTGGTTCGATACCTATCTTTTCATCAAGTCTTAGATTTCTTATTTCATTTTTAATGTCCATTTCGAAGCGGGCTGAATAAATGGAGGTAGTATCGTTTTTTTTAACAGAAAAGAGATGGTTTTCTATGAACAGAATTCGATTGGTATCGCTCAATACGATTTGGCGTTGAATCCCTATTTCATTTTCTAATTTCCGGTCAAATTTGTTTTGTTGTTCAAGCCTATACTTTTTCTCATAAAGTGAGTCGAGTTCTTTATAGGATATTGGTTTAATGGTTTCAGAGTCGCCATAAGCAATGGGACTATATTGTGCGCTGTCTTTATTGAATTCCGAAGTCAGGTATTCCTCAATCGTGTTTTTCCGCCGATTTTCCTGCGATTCTGGGGTTGCTGGCGGAGTGTATTGTAATCCACAAGAAATCATAAAAGACCATAAAATGAGAATAGAAAGTATTTTTTGCAGCATTTCTTACGTATTTTTGCTTCCTTGAAATTCAAATCTAACGATTTTACATCTTTTAATAGTAGCTATGCGTCAAATCGCACTTTTTTTAATCTTAAATTTTACTTTTTTTAACCAACTAGATGCGCAAAAAACCTATAACATTACTTCCGCAAAAGATAAAATTAAAGTCGATGGGGTATTAGATGAAGAATCCTGGTTGGATGCAGAAATAGCCAAAGATTTTATCGTTAATTACCCAGATTTTGGTGCAAAACCGTCATTCGATTCTGAATTTAAGCTAACCTATAGCGATGATGCCTTGTATTTTTCTGGTCAAGTTTTTGACACGCCAGATTCAGTTTCTTACCAGTTGTCCCAAAGAGATAATTTTGGGAATGGGGATTGGGTTTCAATAATTATCGATCCTTACGGTAAGAATTTAAATGCCTTTGCTTTTTATGTAACTGCTTCTGGCGTTGAATTAGATGCATTGTATGATGGAGAATCTCAAGATTTTTCATGGAATTCTGTTTGGAAAAGCAAGGTGATTCGAACAGAAACCGGTTGGCAATTTGAAATGAGAATTCCCTATTCTGCAATTCGATTTCCGAACAAAGAAGTACAAGATTGGAACATCAATTTTAAACGCCAAGTAAGAAGAAAAAGGGAAATGTCTTATTGGAATCCAGTTGATCCGGCCTTGTATGGTGAAATTACACAAAACGGAAAACTAAAAGGGATTAAAAATATTAAACCTCCGTTAAGACTTTCTTTCTCACCCTTTGGTATAACTTATGTAGAAAGTAATTACAATAATCCGGAAGGGACAAAGCAAGTTCAGAGTCGAACCACAGGAGGGATGGATCTAAAATGGGGGCTTAATGATGCATTTACTTTAGACATGACTCTGATTCCTGATTTTGGGCAGACGATATCTGATAACCAAGTTCTTAATCTTGGTCCTTTTGAGATTCAGTTTGACGAAAATAGGTCGTTTTTTAAAGAGGGCACGGATCTTTTTGGGATAGGAAATGTTTTTTATTCAAGAAGAATAGGGGAAAGACCTTATTCGGGAAATGGCGCTGTGTTTTTGGAAGCTGGAGAAACAATTTTAGAATCTGCCTCAAAAGCGCCTTTGCTAAATGGGACCAAAATTTCTGGCCGAACCAATAAGGGATTAGGGGTAGGTGTTTTTAATGCAATTGAAGGTCGAACGGAATCGATTTTGGAAGACAGTTTAGGCAATCTGAGGTCTGTAGAAACCAATCCGTTAACCAATTATAATGTAACGGTTTTTTCTCAAAATTTCTCAAACAATGGAAAGGTTTCTTTTCTGAATACGAATGTTCTCCGAGACGGTTTGGCTCGTGATGCGAATGTATCGGTTTTAAATTCTCAATTTTTCACCAAAAATAGGGACTATACAATCTCTTCAACTTTTAAAGTGTCTGATAGGTATCAAGCCGCAAATCATGACCTCGGTCACAATGCTTCAGTTTATATTGGAAAAGTGCAAGGAAGTTGGAGATATGGTGGCTCTTACTATGAAGAAAGTGATACTTATAATCCTAATGATTTAGGATTTTTGTTTGCCAACAATAGCCGAGGGATGAATTTGGAAGGCAGTTATAATGACTTTAAACCTAAAGGTCGATTCTTAAGAAAATGGACGAATGTTAATATCAATTACGAAGAATTATATAAGCCCAAATTATATTCAAACTTAAATATAAATTGGAGTTTAGCGGGTACTTTTAATAACTTCCTTACAGCCGGTTTTAATGGTGGGTTTAGTCCTTTTGGAAGTGTGGATCATTTTGAGTCTCGAAACTTTGGAATTCCATTAAACTACAATGCCGCGTATCGATTTAGTGGGTTTTATTCTAGCGATTATTCCAAAAAATTGGCGTTAGATGCTAGAGCCGGATACAGATTCTTGGTCAATTCAGATCAAAATTATTACAACCTTTCTTTGTCTCCTCGTTTTCAGTTTTCTCCACGATTTTTCTTGATTTTTAATTCGAGTTACGATTATTTGGAAAATGACTTTGGATATGTTCAGAACTTAGAAGGGACGGATGACATTATCATAGGAACAAGAAATCGTGACATAGTAACCAATACCCTTAATTCTGAGTTTGTTTTCACAAAACGAATGGGATTAAACGTTCGATTTAGACACAATTGGCAAAGGGTTTCTTATCAAAACTTTAATTCGCTCAATGCCGACGGCTCGAGAAGCGCTACGAACTATTCTCCTGTTGATGAGAACGGCGGCTCGCAGCACAATACAAGTTTTAATGCCTTTACCGTAGATATTAATTATCGTTGGGTGTTCTTCCCAGGGTGCGAGATGTTGATATTCTATAAAAACAACATTTTCACTTCCGTGTCAGGACTCGACAAAAGTTATTTTGGCACCTTCGACACACTATTCAATCAACCCCAGATAAATAGTCTGTCCTTAAAGGTTCAAGTTTTTGTTGATGCTCTATATTTTAAACCAGGTGGTTTGAAAATCTAAGAGTTGAATCAAATTACCTCAAAAATTTCTTTCTCAGACTTTCTTACTTTGGCACTGAATTGTGATTTGTCAGTTTTAGATCGATAGCCGAGCGAACAAATAACCGAGGATGTAAGATTTTGTTCTTCAAGGTTTAAAATATCATCGTAAGCCTTCCGATTAAATCCTTCGATTGGCGTTGCGTCAATTCTTAATTCTGCAGCTGTTTGAAGAAGGGTCCCCAAAGCGATATAACTTTGATTGGTATTCCATTTTATAAAGTCGTTT
>JBLIKY010000123.1:0-6864 GCA_047637535.1 Lentimonas sp. | reverse complement strand
AAGAATTGTATGAAACCTCTGGACACTATGCTAAGTATGGAGCTGACTCATTTCAACCGATAAACACACCGGATGAGAACGAAGAATTCTTACTAAAACCGATGAATTGTCCTCACCATTGTGAGATTTTCAAAGCAAGACCAAGATCATATAAAGATTTGCCTATCCGTTTTGCTGAGTTTGGAACTGTTTATCGTTACGAACAAAGTGGAGAATTACACGGTCTTACAAGAGTTAGAGGGTTTACTCAAGACGATGCTCACATTTTCTGTACGCCAGATCAAGTGAAGGATGAGTTTAAGAAAGTCATCGACTTGGTGCTTTATATCTTCAAGACGCTCAAGTTTGAAAATTTCAGGGCTCAAATTTCACTTCGTGATCCTGAAAAGCCAGAAAAATATATTGGAACCGATGAAAACTGGGTCAAAGCAGAAAGTGCAATAATTGAAGCTGCTGCAGAAAAGAATTTAACGACAAAAATTGAATACGGAGAAGCAGCATTCTACGGACCAAAATTGGACTTTATGGTTGAAGATGCTTTGGGTCGTGAGTGGCAATTAGGAACGATTCAAGTAGATTACAATTTACCCGAACGATTTGAATTAGAGTATGTTGGTAGTGACAATCAGAAGCACAGACCCGTTATGATACACCGTGCACCATTTGGTTCAATGGAAAGATTTGTAGCTGTATTGCTTGAACATTGTGCAGGAGATTTTCCGTTATGGTTAGCTACTGAGCAATTTGCCATTCTTCCGATTAGCGAAAAATACAATGACTATGCTGAAAAAGTTTTACAATTGCTAAAAAATTCCGATATTCGCGGCTTCGTAGACGACCGAAACGAGAAAATTGGTAAAAAGATTCGCGAGTCAGAAATGAGTAAAATACCATACATGCTGGTAATTGGGGAGAAAGAAGCTGATAATCAAGAGGTTTCGGTTCGCCAAAGATCAGAAGGTGATAAGGGTACAATGTCCATCGAAAGCTTTGCTCAGATGGTATTGGAAGCAGTAAAAGTTGAATTGACAACGAACGTTTAAATATTTGAATGAGAAAACCGGGAAGAAAACCTTTTGTTAGAAGACAAGAAGAGGATCAGCATAAGATTAACGAGAAAATAAAATCTCCAGAAGTCCGCTTAGTATTAGATGGTGAAGAGCCTAAGGTATTAAAGTTAGCAGAAGCGATAGCATTGGCTGACGAACAGGATATGGATTTGGTTGAGATATCTCCAAACGCTAATCCTCCCGTTTGTAAAATTTTGGATTACAGAAAGTTTTTGTACAACCAAAAGAAAAAACAAAAGGAACTTAAAGCTAAACAAAGTAAGGTTACGCTCAAGGAAATTCGTTTTGGTCCGAATACAGATGATCACGATTTCAATTTCAAGTTGGCCCATGCTAAGAAATTCTTAGAAGAAGGCGCAAAATTAAAGGCATATGTTTTCTTTAGAGGACGTACGATTGTCTTTAAGGATAGAGGGGAAATTCTATTGTTGCGTTTTGCTCAAGAATTGGAAGATTTGGGGACGGTTGAACAAATGCCAAAATTAGAAGGAAAGAGAATGATTATCATGATCAATCCTAAGAAGAAATAAAGATTATAGTGTTCTAACTTAATAAAAGGAAGAGAAAATGCCAAAAATGAAAACAAAATCCAGTGCTAAGAAGAGATTCACGGTAACTGGTAGTGGGAAGATTAAAAGAAAGCATGCTTTCAAAAGTCACATCCTTACTAAGAAAACAAAAAAGCAAAAGCGTAATTTGACTCACGCTGGTTTGGTACACAAAGCAGATGAGGCGAATATCAAATTGCAATTGTGCATGAAATAATTCGTCAGTAGACGAATTAAGCACAAGGTTGAATGTTAAACCCGGTAATGAGTACATTAAGCCAACTGAAATAGAGTTGCACTCCCTATCAAAAAACTAAAAAAATATGCCAAGATCGGTAAATCACGTAGCTTCAAGAGCAAAGAGAAAAAATGTAATGAAGCTTGCCAAAGGTTACTTTGGAAGAAGAAAAAATGTATGGACAGTAGCGAAAAATGCTGTCGAAAAAGGAATGTTGTATGCTTATGAAGGTCGTAAGCAAAAGAAAAGAAACTTCCGTAGTTTGTGGATCATGCGTATCAACGCAGGTGCACGTCAGTACGGAATGAGTTATTCTCAATTCATGGGAGCCTTAAACAAAAGCGAAATTGGATTAAACAGAAAAGTTCTAGCTGATTTAGCGATGAACAACCCTGTAGCATTCGAAGCTGTAGTTAAAGCAATCAAGAAATAATTTAAGAGCGAACACTATAAAAATCCCCATTGGTGAATAACTGATGGGGATTTATTTTGAAAACTCGTAAAACTTGACTAAATTTGTCTAGCAAAATTATGTCATGAAAACAATTATTCAAATCCAAAGAAAAAAACTCGGTCTTCGTCTCCATGAAGTTGCAGCCGCTTTGGGGGTTGACACTTCACTGATCAGTAAATTTGAAAAAGGCACACGCTTGCCTACCCAAAGCCAAGTCATTCTTCTTGCAGACACCTTAAGTATTCCACAAAAAAAACTTTTAAGCGCCTGGAACGCCGAGAAAATTTGGAGTCAAATTAAAGATGATCCTTATGCAGAAGAGACATTACGATTAGTCAATGAGCGACGAGAAGAATACAAAACGATTGATAATATCAAACACTCAACGTCTGTTGAGCAAATCTTGACAAAAATTGACCAAAGAAAATCTCAATTAGACAAACTTCGCAAGTACGATAGTTATCGAATAGCTGAGGCTCTCGAGTTAGAATACACCTTTGAGAGCAATCGGATCGAAGGCAATACCCTGACCTTACAGGAGACCAATTTGGTTGTAAACGATGGGTTGACAATTTCTGGCAAGTCCATGCGAGAGCACTTGGAGGCGATTAACCATACAGAGGCCATCGCCTTTGTTAAACAATTGGTGGCTAACAAATCATTGGTTTCGGAGAGAGACTTATTGCAAATACATCAATTGGTGTTGAGAGGAATTGATCCTAAGTACGCCGGTAAGTACCGACAGATTCAAGTCATTATCTCGGGCAGTAGTCATATTCCTCCAGCGCCATATCTCGTGACAAAGCAAATGGAAGATTTTTTCATTTGGCAATCAAGTCAAGCGCCGAGACTGCACCCTGTCGTGAGAGCAGCCGAGTTACATGAGCGCCTTGTATCAATTCATCCATTTATTGATGGAAACGGTCGCACATCTCGTCTATTAATGAATTTTGAGCTCATAAAAAACGGTTACGTGATCGCCAACATCAAAGGTGATAACAATACGCGCCAAGAGTACTACGCAGCTCTCGAAGAAGTCAGAGTTAAAAACAACAAAGACCGCTTCATTCAATTTGTCGCCAAAAGCGAGCTCGAATGCTTAGAGCGTTATTTGGATATTCTTTCTTGAAATAATCCCTTCTTACATATGAGAGGGGATTATTTTTTAAAAATCAATTGTATCTATGAAGCAAAACTGTTTCGCTTTTTCGAATAGTCGTGCCTTTGTTCGTCTCCACCTCAACTAAAACCTGATAAACGCCTCCAGGCAAAGGGTTCCCTCCTAAATCGTCTCCATCCCAACCTATTAGCTGATTCGGTGAGTAAAATTGAATCTGTCCCCAACGATCGTAAACCAACATTTGAACCGATTTGATCTCAATTCCATAAACTTTAAGCCTTGGGTTGATATTGTCTTCTCCAGGAGTAAACGCCGTGGGTATGAAAACTGTTGTTTCTTCATTCGGCTTTTCTACATTAACAATTCTCCCCTTTTGATCTGTGCAGCCAAAATCGTTTGCTACAGAAAGACTAACAAAGTATGAACCAGGGTTTGGATAACTCGCTTCATCAGAATAGAAATTACTAGTCATTCCGTTACCAAAGCTCCAATCAAAATTAGTTCCACCTATACTTTTATTATTAAAAGAAACCAACTCGTTAGCTTGTATGTTGGTAGAATCAAAATAAAAACCAGCTACAGGAGTTGGACGAACCAAAACCTCTATATCATTCGAACTTACAGAACATGCCCCTTTCGTCATCTCAAAAGAATACAATCCTGCGTCATAAATTGTTCTTATTCGCATTCCTTGCTGTCCGTCATTCCAAATTAATGCATCATAAGTCTTTGGAGAAATTTCTAAATCAACGCTTTCCCCCTCGCAAAATGCTGGATCAGTGGTGGAAGTCAAGGAAACTGCCAATTCCTCTACTGTAACCTTCATTGACTTGGTAAGTGAACATTTAGTATCTGAATCCGTAACTGTTAAGCTCCAAATCTTTGTCGACTTAGCCTCTAAAACCTCAATGAATGAAAAGTTGCTTCCGTTGTCCCAGATGTATTCTGGATTTCCAGTAATTCCTGAAACATTTGAAAACACTGAATATTCTTCGTCTTTACAAACAGCGAAATCTGGCGTCAACTCAAAATTTACATTGTTTTGTTCTTCAATGACAACCAAAGAATCAACTACTTGGCATAAACCATTAGAAATCTTAGCTGTAACGAAGTAAGTTCCCTGACCAACATTTAAATAACTTGCCCCGGATAAGGAATTACCCAACCATTGCAAATCGGCACCATTGCTTCCAACAGCCTCAAGATTAACTTTAGTACCACAACTTATGGTTTGATTTTCGCCAGCTTCAACCGTTGGCAAGTCCGTAACATTTATAACAACGGTATCCGATTGCACTACGCATCCGTTTGGCAAAGTTACTTTACAATAATAAACACCCGTTTGATTGACCTTGATTTCAGAGGAACTAGAACCGATGTTCCATTCCCAAGAAATGCCTTTGTCTGTTTGAATAATGCGATTTTCACCTTCACACAATTGAGTTGAACCATCCACTACTAGGCTAACCGATTTTTCCGTAGGATCGTATTCAGCATGCTGAGGAAAGTAGAAATAGCCATTAGACAATAAAGTATAATCATTCAAAATCAGGTTACAAGCTCCACCCGCTTGATTGGGGTTATGAATACGAGAAACATTGAACGAACCAATCGGATTAGCAGGATCGACAGGCAATGTATTGTTGATTACCCAAATTTTACCATCTGGGCCAATTTTCATACCGCCATTGTCCGAACTTTGCGGATCTTGAATAATTAAGGTTCTGTTTTTATTATTAGCGAAATCATATTGATACAAGGACATGTGCTTTTGAGTAATCGCATAAAGCTTCGTTCCATCTGGTGACCAGCAAACATCGATAATATAACTCTCTTGGGCATTCCCTTTATTGTTCAAGGCATTGCGATCGACAAAGCTGAAATTGCTTACACCACCCGATTGCAAATTAAAATCAACAGTTGCAACGGTTGCAGCAGGAAAGAAACCTGACATGGCAATTTTATTATTAACTGGGTTTAGCTTCAACGTATAAATAGAATTCAAGACATCACTCGAGTTTCCGAAAGAAGTAATGACATGTTTTGATTTATCAGAAAGGGTTGAATAATCATTTGATAAAGGAATGGATACCATTTTGTTTTGGTCCATTAATTTAGCAACCAGCCATGATTTACCGCCTTTAAAATCATTTACAACTATCATCCCTTCATCCAAGTCGTCTCGAATAAGGTTTTTAGTTGTTGTTACAACTCCATTACCAATAGTCATGTCAATAATGGAGTAATAAAGTTTCCCTTTCTTAAATGGCACAACTGAATGATCTGCATCATTTGAGAAAGCGATGAACCTTTTATTGGTACAATCAGGCAATGTGTAAATTGTAGCACCTTGACCAGTCGAACCTTGAATTTTCCCACCAATATCTCCACCACCAATCATTGGCACGAAATTCTTAGTGAATATTTGGTGACCATCGTGATAAAAATAGGTTTCTCCAGTTTGCGGGTTGTTTGCTATAGCAGCACCTTCAAGAGTATAATCAGGGTTTCCGGCTCTGGCACTGTTAGTAGGGGATTTTGATTGAGTATCAAAAGTAATTACATCCTTAGCTCCTACTACCCAAGTATAATTCTCGAATTGAGCACTTGCGGATAAACATGTTAATGACAGCAGTAACACTATATATTTTACCATAACTTTTTATTTGAATCGCTTAACATACGCCCCAACTACTATTTTGGTTGTGCCTATTCATGTTAAGCTATTGTTAACAATGCGAGCATAGATATTTATTGGGCAAAAAAAATCCCTCAGCCCAAGGGCCGAGGGATATCAATAAGGTTGTGTTATTTTAATTCTTAGCGTTCTCAGCTTTAATCAAGTTCAAAGCCGAACCAGATATGAACCATTTAATTTGTTGAGAATTGTATGTGTGATTCAATTTGATGTTTTCTTTCTTACCATCAGCATGAACGATCTCTAAAGTCAATTGCGTGTTTGGAGCAAAGTCTTTCAAGTCAATGAAGTTGAATGTATCGTTTTCTTTTATTTTGTCATAATCAGATTCAACATCAAAAGTCAAACCTAACATTCCTTGTTTTTTCAAGTTTGTTTCGTGAATACGAGCAAAAGATTTTACAATAACTGCCATAACACCAAGGAAACGTGGTTCCATTGCTGCATGCTCTCTTGAAGAACCTTCACCGTAGTTATGGTCACCCACAACGATAGTAGGAACGCCAGCTGCTTTATAAGCACGAGCTGTCGCAGGCACTTCGCCTTTCGCTCCTGTCAATTGATTCACAACCGAGTTTGTTGCTCCACCAAATGCATTTACAGCACCAATTAAACAATTGTTTGAGATGTTATCTAAATGACCTCTGTAACGCAACCACGGTCCAGCCATTGAGATGTGATCCGTAGTACATTTACCTTCTGCCTTGATCAATAATTTCACATTTTCTAAATTCTT
>JBLIKY010000122.1:0-6891 GCA_047637535.1 Lentimonas sp. | reverse complement strand
AGAGTTAAATGATAAAATTACAGAAGTTCAAAGAATGCTAATAGGATTTCAAAAGACATTAAAATGAATAAGTTAAAGCACCGCAATGGCATCTTTTCTCTTTCGCCCTTAAGTCTTTCGTCTTTCGTCTTTCTTCACTCTTCTTTATATCTTAACAAGCAACGTTAAACAATAAAAAATAATCACAACCATGAAAGCATATATAATAACAGGATTCAGAACAGCAGTTGGTAAAGCTGGAAAAGGTGGTTTTAGATTTACGCGTCCTGATGATTTAGCGGCTGATGTAATTAAACACATTATGAAGCAAGTGCCGCAGTTGGATAAAAACAGAATTGACGATGTAATCGTAGGTAATGCAACACCGGAGGCTGAACAAGGATTGAATTTAGGAAGAATGATTTCCTTGATGGGATTAGATACTGAGAAAGTACCTGGGATGACTGTCAATAGATATTGTTCATCTGGGTTGGAAACTATAGCAATCGCCCAAGCAAAAATCGAAGCTGGAATGGCTGATTGCATTTTGGCTGGTGGAGCAGAATCTATGTCGGTAATGGCAATGGGGGGTTGGAGAATAGTTCCTAATGATAAGGTAGCCAAAGACAATCCTGATTGGTATTGGGGCATGGGATTAACTGCAGAGGCGGTAGCTGAGCAATACAAGGTGTCTCGCGAAGATCAAGATGCATTCGCTGTAAAATCTCACGAAAAGGCGATTAACGCCATCAAAGAAGGTAAATTCAAAGATGATATCGTACCGATAGAAGTCGAAGAAGTGTACTTGGATGAAAATGAAAAAAGACAAGTCAAAAAGACCATCATAGATACGGACGAAGGACCGAGATCATCTACGGTTGAAGGTTTAGGGAAATTGAGACCTGTTTTTGCTGCTGGCGGTTCGGTTACAGCTGGAAATTCTTCACAAACATCCGACGGTGCGGCCTTTGTTTTGGTCATGTCTGAGAAAATGATGAATGAGTTAGGCCTAAAACCAATGGCAAGATTGCTTTCTTATAAAGTTGTGGGTATCGAACCAAGAATCATGGGCGTGGCTCCTATCGATGCAATTCCTGCTGCGATTGAGATGGCTGGATTGAAGAAAGAGGACATTAGTTTGTATGAACTAAACGAAGCTTTCGCATCTCAATCTTTAGCTGTAATCAGAGAAACGGGAATAAACCCGGAAATCGTTAATGTAAACGGTGGGGCGATAGCCTTGGGTCACCCTCTGGGATGTACTGGAGCTAAATTGACGGTTCAGATATTAAACGAGTTAAAAAGAAGAAATCAAAAATACGGTGTAGTTACTATGTGTGTCGGCACAGGACAAGGCGCAGCTGGAGTTTTTGAAAGATTCTAAAGGTTTAATCGATTCTAAATTTCACAATTTCTTCAACGACCTCTGGATTAAGCAAAGTCGAAATATCACCTAGTGAATCCATTTCACCTTCGGCAATTTTTCTTAAAATTCTTCGCATGATTTTCCCGCTTCGAGTTTTCGGAAGTCCGGATACAAATTGAATCTTTTCAGGAATAGCAATTCTTCCAATTTCTTTACTAACGGTATCGATAATGTGCTGTTTGTCGTTGGTTTTATCCGAACAAATAACAAAAGCATAAATCGATTGCCCTTTTATCGGGTGAGGATACCCAACAACGGCAGATTCAATCACCTTGTCGCTCGTGTTGATGGCGTCTTCGATTTCAGCCGTTCCAAAGCGATGTCCCGATACGTTGATGACATCATCAATTCTTCCTATGATGCGATACATACCATCTTTGTCTCTTTTTGCTCCATCTCCTGTGAAATAATGGTCTTTAAAAGGGGCGAAATAGGTCGTTCTGCAACGTTCGTGATCTCCGTAAGTGGTTCGCAAAATAGACGGCCAAGGATGTTTTATACACAAATAACCTTCTTGCTCATTTTCCAGGATTTCTTCCCCATACCCGTTCAATAAAACAGGTTGTATTCCCGGCAAAGGGTAACCAGCGTGCATGGGCTTCATTGGGGACAAATCACCCAGGCCCGAAATCATGATTCCACCTGTTTCTGTCTGCCACCAATTATCAACTAAGGCGGCTTTCTTCTTACCAACTTTGTCAAAATACCATTGCCAAGCTTCTTCGTTTATGGGTTCGCCTACAGTGCCTATCACCTTAAGACTTTCCATTTTAAAACCGTCGACTTTGCCTTCATCGCAAGCCATCAAAGCCCTAATGGCTGTTGGGGCAGTTAAGAATTGATTGACCTTGTATTTCTCAATAATTTCCCAAAAACGGGTAACAGTAGGGTAGGTAGGTACTCCTTCGAACATTATCGTTGTTGCGCCAGACAAAAGCGGACCGTAAATGATATAAGAATGACCTGTTATCCAACCCACATCAGCCGTGCACCAATAAATGTCATTTTCACGATATTGAAATACGTTTTGAAAAGAGTAAGAAGTGTAGACCATATAACCGCCACAAGTGTGCACAACTCCTTTGGGTTTGCCGGTCGAACCAGAAGTGTAAAGAATGAAAAGCGGATCTTCTGCACCCATTATTTCGGCGTTGCATTCTTCGGAACACCCCTTAATGGATTCTTCCCAAGTTAAATCTCTTCCTTTTAATAACTGAACCTTTTCTTTTGTTCTTTCGAACATGATTACTGTCTCAACAAAACTTACACCGTCAAGGGCCTCGTCAACTATGGATTTTAAATCAAGCGTTTTTTCCCCGCGAAATAATCCGTCAGATGTGATGACCATTTTTGCTTGAGCATCGACAACTCTATCTCTTAACGCATTGGCTGAAAATCCAGCAAAAATAACGGAATGAATAGCTCCAATACGAGCACAAGCTAAAACAGCGATTGTGAGTTCGGGCACCATAGGCATGTACAAGCAAATGCGATCTCCTTTCTTTACTCCGTGATTTTTAAGAGCGTTTGCAAATTGACAAACTTTCGCGTGCAATTGTCGATACGTGAAAACTTGATTTTCTTCCGAAACATCATTGGGTTCCCAAATAATCGCGTTTTTATCTCCTCGTTCAGCAAGATGTCTGTCGAGAACGTTTTCGGTAATATTCATCAATCCTCCCTTAAACCATTCTATTTTTGGTTCTTCAAAATCCCATTTAAGAGTTTGAGTCCAAGGTTTTTTCCAAGTAAAAGATTTCGCAATTTCTCCCCAAAATAGGGATGGGTTTTCAATGCTTTTTTGGTATTGTACTTTGTACTCTTCAAAAGATTTGATTCTTAGGTCAGACATTCACTTCGGTTTGTTAATTAAGAATGAAAAATACAAAAAATTGGAGGAAGATTCTTGAAAGCAATTGGATTCAAAAAGGATCTATTTCCCTTTGCCTGAAAAATACCATATTTTTTTCAGACCTTTATTTCTAATAAAAATCTAAAAAAAACAATCTCAAAATATAGGCAGTACAATGAAACAACCCCTAGTAACCCCAAAATCAGACGAAAACGACAAAGACCTTAACGAACTGATTACTTTTTATAACGAGACCTTGGGCTTTTGTCCAAACAGTGTGCGAACCATGCATCATCGTCCAAGGATAGCTTATGCATTTATTGAGATGAACAAAGCCGTGATGGAAAACCAAGGCAAGGTAACGAGCGCTTTGAAGCGATTTATTGCGTACATCTCTAGTCAAGCAACGGGATGTCGTTATTGCGAGGCGCATACCATTATTGCTGCTGAAAGGTACGGGGCAAGTCAAGAACAAATGGACAACATTTGGGCGTACCGCACACATCCCTCTTTCAATGAAGCCGAAAGAGCGGCACTGGATTTTTCTTTGGCAGCCTCTCAAGTTCCCAATGCGGTTAATGATGACATTGCAGAGCGATTGCGTCAACATTGGACAGAAGGTGAAATCGTTGAAATCACTGGAGTCGTTGCTTTGTTTGGTTATTTAAACCGTTGGAATGATTCCATGGGGACTCAATTAGAAGGCGCTGGAGTTGAAGGAGGAGAAAAACTTTTGGCTAAAGATCAATGGAAGGTCGGTAAACATGCTTATTAAAGTTTGCTTTTTTTGCTTTTTTGGAATGCAAGCTCCTCATGACTAAACAAAATCGCCTTAAAATCGCTATTTTTGTTATCCAAAGATTCAAAGAATGTCAACTACAGTTTCAAAACAAAACGATACCAAATTGTCAACCGATAAGAAAACTTTATTAGAGGCCTTTCGTCTCATGTGCACAGCTAAAACGCTTGCTGAGAAATACGAAGCCAATAAGGAGGTGACGGCCAAATATGTGCATGCTACATCTAGAGGTCACGAGGCGATTCAATTGGCTTGTGGTATGCAGTTGAACCCGCAAGATTGGGTGTCGCCGTATTATCGTGACGACAGTATTCTTTTGGGAATAGGGATTACTCCTTATGATTTGATGTTGCAAGTTTTCGCAAAGAAAGATGATCCTTTCTCCGGCGGACGCACTTATTATTCTCATCCTTCTTTAAATGACGCTGATAAGCCTAAAATAATTCATCAATCTTCGGCTACTGGCATGCAGGCGATTCCAACTACTGGAATTGCGATGGGTGTTCAGTATCGTGAAAAAATGGGATTAAACGAGGACTATAAAGGTCAAAACCCGGTTGTGGTTTGTTCGCTTGGTGATGCTTCTTGTACCGAAGGAGAGGTTTCTGAAGCCCTGCAAATGGCAGCTTTGAAGCAGTTTCCTATTGTGTTTTTGGTGCAAGATAACGGTTGGGATATTTCGGCCAATGCTGAAGAAACCAGAGCACAAGACATGTCTGAGTACATGCGAGGGTTTAATGGCATTGAGGTGAAATCCATAGACGGAACTGACTTTGACCTTTGTTACCAGACAATGAATGAGGTTTTTACAACCGTTCGAGAAGAAAGAAGACCTTTTGTTGTGCATGCTAAGGTTCCATTATTGGGGCACCACACTTCAGGAGTAAGAAAAGAATGGTATCGCGATGACCTTGAAGAAGCAGCGACTCGAGATCCATATCCAAAATTGAGAAACGCGTTAATTTCGACAGGTATCAATGAAGAGGCAATTAGTGCTTTGGAGGATGCCATAAAAATTGAAGTTGACGAAGAATATACGAAAGCATTAAATGCTGAGGACCCAACTCCTGAATCGGTATTGGACCATATTTTTGCTCCAACGCCCATCACCGAAGAAAAAGGGGAAAGAGAACCCAAAGGCAAGCGCAAAACAGTAATGGTTGATAGTGCATTATTTGCTGTTAGGGAATTAATGGAGAAGCATCCAGAAGCTTTGCTTTATGGACAAGATGTAGGAGGAAGACTAGGCGGTGTTTTTAGAGAAGCAGCAACATTAGCCCAAACGTTTGGTGACGAAAGAGTTTTCAATACCCCGATTCAAGAGGCATTTATTATTGGTTCAACAGTGGGAATGTCCGCAATGGGATTAAAGCCTATCGTAGAGGTGCAATTTGCCGATTACATTTGGCCTGGACTTAACCAGCTTTTCACTGAAGTTTCAAGGTCCTATTACCTCTCAAACGGAAAATGGCCGGTAAGTGCAATTATCCGTGTTCCTATTGGGGCTTATGGTTCGGGTGGACCTTACCACTCCTCATCAGTGGAATCTGTTTTGACAAATATTAGAGGAATAAAAATAGCTTATCCATCGACTGGAGCAGATTTAAAAGGTCTTATGAAATCGGCTTTTTATGATCCAAATCCAGTAGTCATGTTGGAGCACAAAGGATTGTATTGGTCCAAAATTGCGGGTACTGAGGGGGCGATGTCTATCGAACCAGATGAAGATTACATTTTACCATTTGGAAAAGCCCGAGTGGTGCAAGAAGCAAAGCCAGAATGTATAGACAAGGGTGCTTCTTGTGTAATTATCACCTACGGTATGGGAGTTTATTGGGCAACCTCTGCATCCAAAGCTTTCGAAGGTCGAGTGGAAATCATTGATTTAAGAACTTTGAATCCTTTAGATCATGACAAAATGAATGAAGTAGCACAACGTCACGGAAAGGTCATGTTGGTAACTGAAGAAACTGTCGAATCTAATTTCACCTTAGGACTTGCAGGAAGAATTCAGCGCGATAATTTTAAGTACTTAGATGCCCCAATTTCGATTGTTGGTTCAGTTGACACACCAGCCATTCCTCTAAACAGTGTTTTGGAATCTACTTTGCTTCCAAATGCTGATAAAGTCGAGAAAGCGCTTGGCGAGTTGTTGAAGTACTAAACTCTATTTTGTCTAGATAAACTGCGATTTATTGCCGTTTATGTTTGAATTAATTAAAATGTACTGACTTTTTTCTCCTGTTTTAATATCGATGAGGTGATATATTGAATCTGATTTTTGAAGTGAAATTCTTCGATTTTCACCTGAATAAAGTTCCAGTTTTTAGTCGTTTTTTGAGAAGTTTCAGAATTTCACTTTTTCAATTTCTAATTGTAAGTAAGTATTATATTCACAGCCTTCTTCATTTGTGCGTATATGTGTGTAAGTGCCACTTACTGTATATTTCGTTCCATCTAACTCCCATAAATAATTGTCTTCTTCAGTTTGTACATTTACCGTTTGATCATCTGGTGATTCCTTTGGTGCTGAAGTTCCCTTTCCTGTAGAGCTTGTGTTTCCATCAACAGTTGCTGTTACAGTGTATTCTCCTGCACTGTTTACTATAATAGTTGATGTTGTTTCTGTTGTACTCCATAATAAATTTCCTGTCGCATTTGTACTTAATGTACTTGTACCATCACAGTTATCTACTACACTTACTATAGGTATTACCGTTGGTATGTCATTTTCATTTGTTGTACCAGAGATATCAGTGATGTCGTTTCCTTCAGGACCTTTAGCAGTAACTAAAGCTGAGTTTGTTATACTTCCTGTATTAATGTCTTCTTGAG
>JBLIKY010000121.1:0-6964 GCA_047637535.1 Lentimonas sp. | reverse complement strand
TCCTCTGTTGAGGTAGCAATAATTCCAAATCATTTTTTCTAAGTAAGCCGTTTTGTAGGCATACTTTTTAAACACGGATTCGTCGGGTATGAATTCTACGTAGGTTCCATTTTGTTCGTCTGTCTTCTCAATCCCCGATTCTTCCACGAGGTTACCTTGACTAAACGTAGCGGATTTCTTCTCACCTTCTCTCACGGAATAAACCATAAAATGACTAGAAAGCGCATTGACTGCCTTGGTACCCACACCGTTTAATCCGACTGATTTTTTAAAAGCTTTAGAATCGTATTTACCCCCCGTGTTCATTTTAGACACAACGTCCACTACTTTTCCAAGTGGTATCCCTCGACCAAAATCTCTTACGGTAACCACACCATCTTTGACCGCGATATCAATCTTTTTGCCATTTCCCATGACAAATTCATCTATACAGTTATCAACCACCTCTTTGGCTAAAATATAAATTCCGTCATCGGCAGCCGAACCGTCGCCCAACTTCCCGATATACATGCCCGGCCTTAACCGAATGTGTTCTTTCCAATCGAGTGAGCGTATATTATCTTCTGTATATTGAGTCTCTGCCATAGGTTATGTGTGTGGAGCTAACAAATATAATCTGTTTAATCGCTTGTATCGCATTAAGTTATTACTACTTTTTCACGTCTTAAGGTTAATAACCGAAAGTTGTATTTTTCTTTGACCCACCTTGTTTTTATTCCTTTCCACGTAAATAGCTTACGTTCAACTAGGTGAATTTTACACTTTAAATTGATTAATTATTAATCATAAATACGATTATTTAATAATCAAAAATACGTAATTTTGTGACACGAGGGAGAATAAAGCAGTTTTTTTGTTTTGCGTTTAAATGATTAGACACAAAACAGAGAATCATTTTTCCTCTTTTACAAATCAAGATGCTTTTAACCAAATACTTAGGTGTTTGAAACTGGAGAAGTATGGACCAAAAAAAGGAAAAAAATGAACACAAATAGGTCAATTGTTCACATGGATTTAGACACCTTTTTCGTCTCCTGTGAACGGCTACTAGACAGTCGCCTCAACGGAAAACCCATCATGATTGGAGGCATTAGTGATCGTGGAGTTGTAGCCGCTTGCAGTTACGAAGCTCGCAAGTTTGGTGTACACTCCGCGATGCCTATGAAGATGGCCAAAGAACGCTGTCCTGAAGCTATTATCATCAAGGGTAACTCGAGTACTTACATGAAATACTCAGCCATGGTAACCGATATCGTTAAAGAAGACGCTCCGCTCTACGAGAAATCTTCTGTAGACGAGTTTTACATCGACTTATCGGGCATGGACAAGTTTTATGGATGCTATCAATATGCGGGCGAATTAAGACAGCGCATCATGCGAGAAACCGGCCTACCCATTTCGTTTGGTCTATCGCAAAACAAAACCGTCTCAAAAATTGCCACAGGAGAAGCCAAGCCCAACAATCAAATGCACATTAACTATGGCGAAGAAAAGCCGTTTTTAAGTCCGCTCTCTGTCCGAAAAATCCCAATGGTTGGTTTGAAAACTTATCAAATGTTCAGAAACCTCGGCATAAAGCGAATTTTGACCCTGCAAGAAATGCCCATCGAGATGATGGAAAGCGCATTTGGGAAAAACGGGAAAAACATCTGGAAAAAGGCTCAAGGAATAGACAATACTCCGGTCGTTCAACACAACGAACGAAAGTCCATCTCTACCGAGCGCACCTTTGACAAAGACACAATAGACGTCATCAAACTCAAGGGGATACTCGCTGCGATGGCTGAAAATTTAGCCTTCCAATTGAGACGAGGAAAAAAAGTCAGCGCCTGTGTGACGGTAAAGGTTCGTTACTCCGATTTTCAAACCAAGACGCTTCAAAAACGAATTTCTTACACCTCAGCGGATCATAATTTGATTCCTTTGGTGGCCGAACTCTTCGAACGACTTTACAACCGAAGGTTACTTGTCCGGCTAATCGGTGTACGATACAGCGACCTCGCAAATGGACATCAGCAAATGAATCTTTTTGATGAAAACACACATTTCGTCGAGCTGTATCAAGCGATGGACAAAATCAGGAAGCGATATGGTGACCGAGCCGTGATGCGAGCTGCGGGATTGGAAGCACGAACCATAGGGAGATGGGATCCGTTTTCAGGCGAACCGCCGCCCTTACTAGCCAATCGAAGAAGTTAAAACACATTATTTCCATTTCCAAAATGATAAACATCAACTCTCAATACAGCATCAAACACGGACTTCTTCCTCCAGAGGCCATTGCTTTGTGGGCAAAAGAAGCGGGCTATTCTAAAGTGGCATTGACGGATATCAACAATACGACAGCAGCACTTTCTTTCACTTTAGAAAATCAAAAACTAGGGCAAAAAACAGCCGTTGGAGCAGACATTCGAAATGGGATAAATCAACAATTTGTGGTTCTCGCTAAAAACAACAGAGGCCTGCATGAGTTGAATACATTTCTCTCTCATTACCTACACAAAAAAGAAGATTTCCCAGAGAGATCGCCTCATTTTGGAAATTGTTTAGTCATTTATCCTTGGGGAAAAGAGCCCGATGTTCTTCACGAAAACGAATACATAGGAATCAACATTAAGCTGCTGAATAAGCTTCCATTTCTGAAGGAAAAAGACAAACTTAAGAGCATGGTCGTTCTTCAAACCATGGTATTTAGAGACAAGCGTGATTTTAACAGCCACAGATTGCTTCGTGCGATAGCTCTCAATACTTTGTTGTCCAAGTTACCCAAATCAGAACAAGCAGAAGAAAATGAACTTTTCACTAGTGCAGAAGACCTAAAAAAGGCCTTTGATTCCTACCCAGAGATACACCAAAGAACAGAGAAAATACTAGATCAATGTCATGTTCATTTCAAGTTTGGAGAAGACGCCGAACCACAAAATGTACAAACTTACACCGGCAGCAAAGAAGAGGATTTGTTTTTACTCAGGCAGCTTGCCGAAGAAGGAATAGCCACGAGATACGATGAAGTAACGGAGGAGATTACAGCACGAATCGAGAAAGAAATTGAGGTTATAAGTCAAAAAGATTACCTCTCTTACTTCTTAATTACCTGGGATTTTACGAGTTACGCTCGAAGCAAAGGTTATTTTTATGTCGGACGAGGAAGTGGAGCCAACAGTATAGTCGCTTATTTACTAAAAATCACAGATGTAGACCCGCTTGACTTGGACCTTTACTTTGAGCGATTCATCAATTTATACAGGAAGAACCCCCCGGATTTTGATATTGATTTTTCATGGAAAGACAGAGAAGACATTACCCAGTATATATTTAGTCGATATCCGAACACAGCTTTACTTTGCACTTACAACACCTTTCAATACAAAGCCACGATTAGGGAATTGGGAAAAGTTTTTGGGCTGCCGAAAACCGAAATTGACAATTTAAGCAAGGGTCGATTTGACGTCAGTTGCCTGGATGAATTATCTCTACTCGTACTACGTTACGCCAAGCAAATCGAAGGCCTGCCGTCCAACTTAAGCGTGCACTCCGGAGGAATCGTAATTAGCGAGAAGCCTATCACTTGGTATTCGGCAACTTTCTTACCGCCCAAAGGGTACCCGACGACTCAATTTTCAATGCTAGAAGCCGAAGATGTGGGACTCTTCAAATTTGATGTTTTGAGTCAACGAGGATTGGCAAAGATTCAGGAAGGATTAGAGATTGTTAAGCAAAACCAACCCGACAATCCTCCTCATGACATACACGACATCAACTATTTAAAACGAGATAAAAAAATCAAAGAAATACTACTCAGCGCAAAAGCTTTAGGTTGTTTTTATGTCGAGTCACCGGCCATGCGAATGTTGTTACAAAAATTAAAGGTCGAGGACTATTTGACACTCGTGGCTGCTAGTTCGGTAATACGCCCCGGAGTTGCCCAATCTGGTATGATGCGCGAGTACATTCTTCGTCACCGATACCCCGAAAAGAGGAAGGAAGCTCATCCTGTGATGCTCAAGATTATGCCGGAGACTTACGGAGTTATGGTTTATCAAGAAGACGTGATAAAAGTAGCCCATTACTTTGCAGGTTTAGACCTAGGGGAAGCCGATGTGTTAAGAAGAGGAATGTCCGGCAAATTTAGGTCGAGAAGTGAGTTTCAAAAGGTAAAGGATACCTTCTTTGAAAATTGTAAAAACAAGGGATACGAAGAAGAATTAAGCAACGAAGTTTGGCGACAAATCGAGAGTTTTGCAGGGTATGCCTTCTCAAAAGGTCACTCCGCTTCTTATGCCGTAGAAAGCTACCAGAGTCTTTATTTAAAAGCACATTACCCACTCGAGTACATGGTCGCCACCATTAATAATTTTGGAGGGTATTACCGAACAGAAGTCTACGTTCACGAAGCCAGAATGATGGGAGGAAAAATCGAAGCACCTTCAGTTAACGAAGGGAATTACGAATGCATCATTCAAGGCAAGCGCATTATTTTAGGAATGGTTTTAGTGCAAGGGCTGGAAAGCAAATTGATGCATAAACTTCTTGCTGAAAGAAGAAAAAATGGTGTTTTCTCGAGTTTCGAAGACCTCACAAATAGAGTATACTTACCCCTTGACCAAATTTTAATTTTAATAAGAATAGGAGCGCTTCGCGACATTGAAGAACAAAGAAAAAGTTTATTGTGGAAAGCCCATTTGTTTCACAACAAGACCAAAGAAAAAAATGTTGAGCAAATGTTGTTTCCACCGGAGAATAAACAGTTCAAACTTCCAAGTCTGGAAGACAACGAAGTCGAACAAGCGTTCGAACAAATGGAGTTACTCGGTTTTCCGTTGTGCAATCCTTTTCACCTTCTCCCCAACCTACCCCCGGCTCATACTTTAGCAAAAAATATTGCTACTCAAACCGGAAAACAAGTCACCTGTTTTGGCTACTTAGTCTCCCTCAAGCAATCCAGAACACTGCAAGGCGATTACATGTTTTTTGGCAATTTTATAGATATCGAAGGAGAGATAATTGATTCTGTTCACTTCCCGGAAATAGCCAGAAAATTCCCCTACCACGGCAAAGGCATTTACCTCATCAAGGGTTGGGTTAGTGAAGAATTTGGTCATTATTCAATTATAGCCAATTCACTCATTAAATATCCAATGATTCACGACGCTAGGTATGCAGAGTAAAAAAATCAAAAAAAATAGTCAAGGTAAATATAGCGGTGACTTACAGTTAGTTAATAAAGACAACAAAGAAGACAACAAAGAAGACAACAAAGAAGACAACAAATTATTTATATATCAAAAACAAACACGAATTTAAAACCCCTATATTCGGCATATATATATACATAAAGTATTAAATAATTAAAACACCAAGCAACTTTATAAACACTATTTGCGTTTTATATATAGACCAAAGCACTCCAACATGAAAAAGGTTTTAATCATATTCATTTTATCACTTCTCACAATTAATAGTGGGAACGTAATTCTATCGCAAGGTGATCATGATAAAATCGAGCAACTTTTTCACAACAAAAGCTTACGAAATTTTGAAAATGACATTAATCCAACACGTACTCAAATAAATGATTTTGAAGTTCAAGAGCTTATTGACAAAGAGTATCAAGACTTCCACTGGTCTATCAAGAAAAGACTTTTAAACAAGGAAGAAATCAGTCAAATAGTATTTGACAAGTTATATCAAGCTAAAATAACAGCTACAAGAGCACTAACAAAAGGCATTACTCCAAAAAAACAAAATCCCACTATTTCTAGAAAGTCAGTAGATAGCCCTTGTGACAACATGGATTTTGAACAAGGAAATGTAAATGGATGGAGTTTAACTCGTGGAGATGTGGATGGTTCAGCTCCGTATAGCTTTATTGGGGAATATCCAGTTTCAGCGGGATCATACCACCAGTTTTTTGGAAACGGAACAGACCGAGTAACAGGCATACCAACAAACAATCCATTAAACGGAAATTATTCTGTAATGCTTGGAAATGGAACAGGTGTTGGTGCAAAAGCCGCTAGAATGAGCCAAACATTCTTAGTTGATTCTAATAATTATTTATACACCTATTCTTACGCTGTAATATTTGAGTCTCCAGATGAACATACCTTAAACGAGTTACCTTATTTTACAGTTAGAGTATTTGATGAAGACGGAAACAATGTGCCATGCGGTGAATACTCAGTTATAGCAGATGCCGACAATGCACCGGGTTACAGCAAGACAACATGGTACAGGACAACTGTATTATATCAAGACTGGCAAAATGTATTTACAAATCTCAAGGACTACATAGGTCAAAACGTAACTATTGAATTCACATCCGGTGATTGTTCATTAACTGGTCACTTTGGATACACCTACCTAGATGCATCATGCGATAACGGTAATCTCACAGCATCCAAGAACTTAATCTGTGAAGGAGACTCCTCTATTTTATCAGCTCCAGATGGTGCGGCCAACTATTTATGGAGTAATGGGGATAAAACATCAAGCACGACCGTTTATGATGGTGGAACCTATACTTGCTCAATAACTCCTTTTCAAGGGGGTGGATGTTCGGTAACCATGGATATATCTATCGCAAAAAAACCGAAACCAATTGCCAATTTTACGGCTACAAGTTTTGAAATTTGTTCAAACGACTTAATCAACCTTACCGACCAATCAAGCATAGACACCGACGGCACCATTGCTAATTACAAATGGGATTTTGGAGACGGGATAATTACCCCAGCCTCTAACGGTGTAATTTCTGGAGTTCCTCAAACAAGTGGAAATTACCAAAACCCATCTCACCAATACACTACCCCTAGTAATGTTGACATACAATTGATTGTAGAATCAACTGATGGTTGTTTTGATACTCATGTTGTTTCTCTAATCGTTAACGAAACACCTATCATCGAGGCAGGGCCAGACCAAGAAGTTTGTGAAAACACAAGTGTGATTCTCAATGCTTCAG
>JBLIKY010000120.1:0-6985 GCA_047637535.1 Lentimonas sp. | reverse complement strand
TAGGCAACGGTTCAAACACCGGTGAAGAAAGGGCTAAAAGTGCAATTAGGGCATAAATAACTCCAATACTCAACCCAAATAATACATTGCCGGTTTGAAATTCATCCCAACGGAAAAATGAATCGCTATTTTCTTTTAAATAATAGATGCGATAAAACCAAGCTGGAACAGGAAATACGAGCAAGGTAACGAGTCCGAGAATATAGATTTTAGATTTGCTCAATAACTTGATTAATTTTGTAGTAAAATACATTAAAATGAAAGAAATAATCATTGATTGGATCAAAACTTTTTATCTACACGAAATCAATGGAAACACGGTTTTTGACCAGAGCAAATACGATTCCGAAGGGATTTGGTGGACTTTAGGAATGTCTTTGGTTTTATTGGCCTTGTTTTTTGCCATGTGGGTTTTGTCACGAACAATTATGGTGAAATTGACCCACACCTTAGTGGACAAATCCAAAACTACTTGGGATGATCATTTAATGAAGAACAAGGTCTTTAGATCTTTAGCTCATCTGGTTCCATTGATGTTTTTGGAGTATTTCTTATCGATTTGCTTTTACAGATACCCGACTTTGTCAAGTAATTGGACCAATGCAATAATAATTCTAATTATAGTAGTGGTTTTGATTTCTGTCCGACGATTATTGAATGCAGCCAATGATATCATTATTGAATTAGAGAGATTCAAGGGGAAACCCATTCATTCTTACATCCAAGTTGGAAAAATCATAGCAAGCACAGTTATGCTGATCTTGATTTTGTCTATTGTAACTAACAAAACACCAATATTTTTCCTGACTTCTTTAGGAGCAATGGCAGCGATATTGGTATTGATTTTCAAAGACACGATTCTAGGGTTCATTGGAAGTATCCAGTTATCAACCAACGACATGATTAGAATTGGAGATTGGGTAACAGTTGAGAAATACGGTGCCGATGGGGATGTATTTGCTGTTACGCTTTCTACCGTGAAAATTCGAAATTTTGATAAGACGATAACAACAATACCCACTTATGCTTTTATTTCTGATTCTTTCAAAAATTGGAGGGGTATGGAGGAGTCAGATGGAAGACGAATCAAACGGAGCCTTAAAATTCACATTGATTCTATAAAATTTGCAAGTGATGAACTCATAGAAGGTTTAAAACAAATTTCAATATTCAAAGAATTCGTAATAACTCGACAAAAAGAGATAGAAGAATATAATGACCACCAAGGCTTTATTGGAGAAAATGAAATCAGTGGTCGTAAAATGACCAACATTGGTTTGTTTAGACGATACATCGAATTTTATTTAAAGCATAACCCAAATGTGAATCAAGAAATGACCATGATGGTTAGGCAACTTGGTCCTTCTGAACTTGGTGTGCCTCTTGAAATTTATTGTTTCTCCTACACAAAAGAATGGGAAGCCTATGAAGAAGTCCAAGCCGACATCTTTGATCACCTTTTTTCTGTAGTAAAGTATTTTGACCTTAACTTCTTTGAACGACCAACGGGTAAGGATTTTAATAAAATATAGCTAAGGATATATTAATCGAAAATTCATTTTGAATCGAGTTTTTTTACTTTGAAAAAAACTCGCACCGCATCGTTTTACCTAATCGATTGATTACCATAGGTTACTGTGGTAAAAGGGTTTGTGGTACATAATTGGCATTTAAACAACCAATAAATCGGCTTTGCATTAAATCTATTGTTTATACTTGTGAGTATATATAGTATGATAAAAAGTAAAATGATTTCAAAATATATTATAGTGATGTGCGCAGTTTTTTTGTGCACATCACTTGTTTTAAGTCAAGATACCAATCGTGTTGATGTTAAAGGTTTTCCAGTTGCCTATTATACTCCTGAGACCGGGTTTGCCTTTGGTTTATTTGGAATCACCTCTTTCAACTGGAAAAAGGATAGCTTAAATGCTCGTAGATCAAATGTCACTATGGGAATGGCTTACACAACTAAAAATCAATTCCTTCTTTATTTGCCGTATTCCTTGTTCTTGAAAAATGATGCTTATAGAATTTCAGGCGAACTAGGTTATTACGACTATGTCTATCCTTTTTATGGAGTCGGAAATTTTGAGGATGAATCTCAAACAAGAAAAGAAAATTTTTCGATTCGATTCCCAAGAGTTAGAAGCTCGGTTTATAAACGGATGAACACCTTTCTCTTTCTAGGATTTCGATATGCCTATGATCATTACTTTGATTTGAAAGTTGAAGATTCTTCCATCATAGAATCACAAAAATTAACTGGACTTGAGGCAGGCACAAATTCAGGATTGGGTCCGGCTTTTTTGATTGACTCAAGGGATAATGTGTTTTATCCAAGAAAAGGTTGGCTTGTTGATGTCAGTTCGGCTTTTGATTTAGGTAAAATTGTAAGCGATTACGCTTTTACACGTCTAAACGTCGATGTTGCAAATTACTCGAGTATCGGAAAGCGATCCGTACTGGCATCTAATTTTTATTACCAGCAAAACACGGGAAATGTTCCATTTTATCAATTGAGTTTGTTGGGTGGGGGCAAAAGGCTTAGGGGTATTGTTGAGGGAGAAATAAGGTCTAATTATGCTTGGCAAACACAAGTGGAATATAGGCAAGAGTTCTTAAAGAACTGGGGTTTTACTATTTTTACTGCTACTGGTTTAGCAGCACCAAGATGGGATTCGGCTCAATTTAAAAACCTAAAGGCTGGCTACGGCGTAGGTCTTAGGTACAAGCTCAACAAAAAGGATCACGTCAATATTCGACTTGATTTGGGCTATTCAAATAACCAGCTTTTGCCTTATTTTACAATTGGCGAAGCATTTTAAAAAAATAAAATCCCATAAAAGGGAATTAAGAAAATCAAATATGAAAAAATTAATTATTGCATTTGTTTTATTGTCATCCATCTCTTATTCTCAGACTGCACAACGATCAGCACTTGATTTGAGCTTGCAGTTTTTTGAAGCGGTAAGAATGAACTCTCCAAAAGCATCAGGTTATGCAAATGAATTAGCTCGATTGGATGCTAAACTTTTGGACAAAGAACTCGACAACGATGATAAAATATTAGCCTTTTGGATGAATATTTACAATTCAAACATTCAATACGTTTTGCGTAAAGACTCGACCTTGTATCAAGACAGAGGGGCGTTTTTTAAAGCCAAGCAATTTACGGTTGCTGGCGAACTTTTGAGCTTTGACATTGTTGAGCACGGTATTTTAAGAAAATCAAAATCAAAACTGAGTCTTGGTTACTTTAGAAAATTAAGAGTTTCTAAATTTGAAAGGAAGTTGAGAATTGGTCGATTGGATCCTCGAATTCATTATGCATTAAATTGTGGAGCGTTAAGCTGCCCTCCAGTAGTAGCTTATCATGCAGATAAGGTAGATCAAGAAATGGAGAAAAGTGTGATGACCTACCTTGAGAAAAATGTAAAAGTGGAAGAAAAGGTGATCATGGTTCCGGTTTTGTTTTCTTGGTTTAGAGCTGATTTTGGAGGCAAAAGAGGAGTAAAAAAATTCTTGCTAAAACGCGAATTAATTACAAAAGAAGACAAGGAAAAGGAATTGAAATTCTTGGATTACGACTGGACTTTGGATTTAGATCCTTATTTATAGAAAGAAAGGTATTGATTGACAGTTTAGAAATATCAAATATTATTGGTTTTCAATGCTGTGAATAAAATAAAAGGTATATCTTTGCACCGTTGAATCCCGATAGTCGGGATTTACTACATAATAATTATTAAATAATATTGGCATGTATTTAGCTCCAGAAAACAAAAAGGCGATTTTCGCTAAGCACGGAGGTTCTGAAACAAACACTGGTTCTTCTGAAGGACAAATTGCTTTGTTTACATACAGAATTTCTCATTTAACAGGACACTTGAAGAAAAACCGTAAAGATTACGGTACTCAAAGAGCTCTTCAATTACTAGTAGGTAAAAGAAGATCTTTATTGGATTACTTGAAGAAAATTGATGTCTTGAGATATCGTGCTATCGTTAAAGAATTAGGCTTACGTCGTTAATTCTTGCGATTAAAAACATAAAAAAAGGGGCACTTGAATTTCGATTCAAATGCCCTTTTTGTATATTTATCTGATGAGTTTTTAAATTAGTAACAAATAATAAATATGAACATAGGATTAAAAAAGTCCATCATTACTGGAGGAAAAGAAATTTCCATCGAAACAGGAAAGCTTGCAAAACAAGCTGACGGTGCAGTAGTGTTACAAATGGGCGAAACTGTGATTTTGGCAACGGTTGTTGCGGCACAGGAAGCAAGAGAAGGTGTAGATTTCCTTCCATTAACAGTAGATTACAAAGAGAAATTTGCTGCAGCAGGTAAAATTCCAGGTGGATTTTTCCGAAGAGAGGCTCGACCTTCTGAAGGTGAAATATTAATGATGAGAATTGTTGACCGTGCATTGCGTCCACTTTTCCCAGCTGATTATCACGCAGAGGTTCAATTAATGATGCAATTGTTGTCTTACGATGGTGTAAACAACCCAGACGCATTAGTTGGTTTAGCTGCTTCATCTGCAATAGCAGTATCAAATATTCCGTTTAACGGACCGATGTCAGAGGTTAAGGTGGCAAGAGTTGAAGGTAAATTGATCTTAAACCCAACAGTTGAAGAGTTAGCTCAATCAGATGTTGATATCATCGTTGCAGGTACTGCAAAAGATGTAAACATGGTAGAAGGTGAAATGGCTGAAATCTCTGAAGAAGAGATGGTAGAAATCATCAAATTCGCTCACGAAGCAATTATTGCTCAATGTAACTTCCAGTTAGAGATAGCTGCTGAAGTACCAGGGACTTCTCCAAAAAGAGAATACTGTCACGAAACTCATGATGCAGACTTCAGAACGAAAGTGATGAATGCTTGTTTTGAGCCGTGTAAGAAGGTAGCTGCTCAAGGTTTGGCTGATAAAGCTAAACGTGCTGAGTTGTTCGGAGCAGTAAAAGATGAATTCGTTGCTACATTAAGCGAAGAAGAAGTTGCAGAGAAATCTCAATTTGTTGGAGTTTACTTCAAAGAAGCAATGAAGAAAGCCGTTCGTGACGTAATGTTGAACGAAAAAATAAGATTAGATGGTCGTAAATTCGACGAAATTCGTCCAATCTGGTCAGAAGTTGATTACTTGCCAATGGTACACGGTTCTGCCGTATTTACTAGAGGTGAAACTCAATCATTAACTACGCTTACTTTGGGTGGTAAAATGGACGAGCAAATGATTGACGGTGTAACTTATAGAGGAACTACTCCTTTTATGTTACACTACAATTTCCCTCCATTCTCAACTGGTGAAGCAAGACCATTGAGAGGTACTTCTCGTAGAGAGGTTGGACACGGTAACTTGGCATTAAGAGCGTTAAAAGGAATTCTTCCTGATGACAATTCTTACACAATTCGTTTGGTATCTGAGATTCTTGAGTCTAATGGTTCGTCTTCAATGGCAACTGTTTGTGCTGGAACTCTAGCCCTAATGGATGGTGGTGTAAAAATCAAAGCTCCAGTATCGGGTATCGCAATGGGATTAGTACAAGAAGGTGATAAATTCGCTGTATTGTCTGATATCTTAGGTGATGAAGATCACTTGGGTGATATGGATTTCAAAGTTTGTGGTACTGCTAAAGGTATTACTGCTTGTCAAATGGATATCAAAGTTGACGGTTTAGATTACGATGTATTGACAAAAGCGTTGATGCAAGCGAAAGAAGGACGTTTACATATCTTAGGTAAACTTCTTGAAACTATCGCTGCTCCAAATGAGCAATTGAAACCTCAGACTCCTCGTATCGAAGCATTCAATGTGCCTAACGATATGATTGGTGCTATCATCGGACCTGGTGGAAAAATCATTCAAGCGTTACAAAAAGAAACGAATACTTCAATTACAATTGAAGAATTGGAATCTTCAGAAGGTCGTGTTCAAATTATGTCAAACAATGCGGATGACATGAACAACGCGGTTTCTAAAATTCGTTTGATTGCTTTCCCTCCAACTGTTGAAGAAGGTGAAGTTTACAAAGGAAAAGTAAAATCAGTACAAGCATACGGATGTTTCGTTGAGATTCTTCCTGGAACTGACGGATTGATTCACATCTCAGAATTTAACTGGGACAAAGTGGAGAAAATGGAAGATGTTTGTAAAGAAGGTGATGAACTTGAATTTAAAGTTGTATCACGTGATCCAAAAACTAAAAAATGGAAACTTTCTCGTAAAGTCTTGATGCCAAGACCAGAAAAGAAAGAGAATAACCCAGCATAAGGGTTTCCTTTAAATATTAAAAACCTCCAATCACAGGAAATCCTGGGTTGGAGGTTTTTTCGTTTTACCGACTCTATTTTACGGTTTGCCGATTTGAACTGTCTTAATTACATTCATTTCTCTAGTTTTCTTTAGCTTAGATAAAAAATCAGTGTTATGAAATTCTTAAAAAGTACTTCTTTAGCAATTCTCTCTTTAATAATCATTGGGTTGTTGGCATGTCAAGTTGACTTTAGTATGAATAAAAAATACCGTGGCGAAGGTTCAGTTATTAACCAAACCATGGAATTATCAAAAGTTTCAGGCGTCGAACTTGTCGGAAGTACCAATGTTTTTATTTCCTACGGTGAAAAACAAAAAGTAAGCGTTAAAGGACATGGAAACATAATTGATAGGCTCGAAGTAAAGGTAAAAAGGGGAGTAGCTCACATCTCATTAAAAGACGGCTCATACAATGATTACGAATTAAACATACACATAATCTTACCATATCTCGAAACGGTAAACATTAAGGGAAGTGGTGATATAACGGTTAGTGATTTTAAAAATATTGAAGAATTGGAAGCTGCAATAATAGGGAGTGGAGAGGTCGAAGTAAAGAATTGTAAAATTGAAAACCTGGAAGTCGAAATCATCGGTTCTGGAGATTTTACGTCAAAGACATCTATCGCAAAAAATGCAGATATCGAGATTGTGGGAAGTGGT
>JBLIKY010000119.1:0-7002 GCA_047637535.1 Lentimonas sp. | reverse complement strand
TTATATAGATCATTGACATAAGGATCCTTTCTTTCTCGGCCCAGGGTCAATCCCTTTCTTTTTATCCAATCGTGCACTTGCTCAAAATGTTCTAACTCTTCTCTGGACAAGGTCAACATGTCAGTTACCAATTCGGGGTATTGCGAATTGTTGATGATGATATTGATTGCGTTTGTGGCGGCTTTTTGTTCGCACCAAGCATGATCAGTTAATATTTCTTCAATATTAGACTCAACGATATTGACCCATCTTGGGTCGGTTTTTAGTTTTAAACCGAGCATTCTTCTTGTTTTGACAAAGATATTAAATTCTGTTTATTAGCTGTATTCATCAGCCCTAGAGTGTCACTAAGAAATCTACAAGCGGAAAGTCACTCTATTGACTAGGAAATTAAAGCTTCCAAAACGTGTTGTTTAAGCCTGGGTAAAACTTCGTTTTCAAACCAAGGGTTTTTCTTTAACCAAAACCGATTTCTTGGAGACGGGTGTGGCAAAGGTAGGTAGAGTGGCAAATATTGTTCGTAAGCCATTACGTTCTGAGTTAAGTTCCCTTTTGCTTTGTCTTTTAAATAGTGCTTTTGTGCATAATTACCGATTAACAAGATGAGTTTTACTTCCTTCATTTGATCAAACACGTTTTTGTGCCACGCTTCTGCGCATTCTTTGCGCGGAGGAAGGTCTCCCGATTTTCCTGTTCCCGGATAACAGAACCCCATGGGCAGTAAGGCAAAATTGTCGCTGTTGTAAAATTCCTCATTACTTACACCCAGCCATTTTCTTAGGGATTTTCCACTTTCATCGTTCCAAGGAATGTTTGTAGTATCGACGACTCTGCCTGGAGCTTGTCCAATGATGACAATTTTAGATTTAGAATTAAAGGCAAGTATAGGGTTGGGCTTATTTGGCAAATGAGCTTTGCAAAGCTCACATTTTCTAATTTCGCTTAACAACTGTGACATAGGCATAATATAAATAAAAAAGGGAAATTTCTATTCGAAATTTCCCTTTTAAGAATCTCTTACAGGCTAAGGATGGCACTCCCTCGCCTGTGGAGACGAATTTATTAATATTTGAGACAAATATCTAGTCGCAAATCACCGAGCTTACGCTCGCCTCTAGCTTCCGCACATTTCACAATCGTCTGGATTGTCGATTGAACACGCGATGGCTTCTTTAGAGTTTTCCTCTGTGTCTGCATCCATGTTAACCATGCTTTTGTCGACTGTGAACTTGATTGCATCTGTTGCCGCTTTAGTACGCAAGTAATACATTCCTGTTTTTAATCCTTTTTCCCATCCGTAGAAGTGCATTGAAGTCAGTTTCCCGAAGTTTGCGTTTTCCATGAAGATGTTCAACGATTGAGACTGACAAATGAATGCTCCACGATCTGCAGAAAGATCAATAATTGCTTTCTGAGAGATTTCCCAAGCTGTTTTGTACAAGTCCTTCAATTCTTGAGGAATGTTGTTGATGTTTTGGATAGAACCGTTAGTTGACATCAAAGTTTGACGCATTTCTTTGGTCCATAAACCTTCTTTTACCAAGTCTTTTAGCAAGTGCTTGTTTACAACGATGAATTCTCCTGAAAGGACTCTTCTTGTATAAACGTTTGAAGTATAAGGTTCAAAACATTCGTTGTTCCCCAAGATTTGAGCTGTAGATGCTGTTGGCATTGGAGCTAACAACAAAGAGTTACGTACTCCGTGTTCTTTAACTTCTGCTTTCAACACATCCCATTCCCATCTTGATGATGGAGTTACTCCCCACATGTCGAATTGGAAAACACCTTTTGATACTGGCGAACCAGCGTAAGTTTCGTAAGGACCATCAACCTTCGCCAAGTCTTTAGAGGCAGTCATAGATGCGTAGTACAATGTTTCAAAGATCTCTTTGTTCAAAGTACGAGCTTCATCCGACTCAAAAGGGAAACGCATTAAGATAAACGCATCTGCCAATCCTTGCACACCGATACCGATTGGACGGTGACGTAAGTTTGAGTTTTTTGCTTCTTCAACTGGGTAAAAATTCTCGTCGATTATTTTGTTTAAGTTGATTGTTGCCGTGTAAGTTACGTCAAACAATTTCTCGTGATCAAACTGACCGTCTTCAGTTACAAATTTAGGAAGAGCAACAGAAGCCAAGTTACATACTGCAACCTCATCTGGAGCTGTATATTCCATAATCTCAGTACACAAGTTTGAAGACTTGATCGTACCTAAATTTTGTTGGTTTGATTTTCCGTTTGCTGCATCTTTGTAAAGCATGTATGGAGTTCCGGTCTCAATTTGAGATTCTAAAACTTTAAACCAAAGGTCTTGTGCTTTGATTGTTTTTCTTCCTTTTCCTTCCGCTTCGTACTTCGTATATAAAGCTTCAAATTCTGCTCCGTATGTATCAGAAAGACCTGGGCATTCTTTAGGGCACATTAAAGTCCACTCGCCATTTTCTTTAACACGTTTCATGAATAAATCTGGAATCCAAAGTGCGTAAAATAAATCTCTAGCTCTTTGCTCCTCTTTACCGTGGTTTTTCTTCAAGTCTAAGAAGTCAAATACGTCAGCATGCCAAGGCTCTAAATAGATTGCAAAAGAGCCTTTTCTTTTCCCTCCACCTTGATCTACGTAACGAGCCGTGTCGTTAAATACTCTTAGCATTGGAACGATACCGTTTGATGTCCCGTTTGTTCCTTTGATGTACGAACCAGTAGCTCTAATGTCATGAATAGACAAGCCTATACCACCTGCAGATTGTGAAATCTGAGCACAAGACTTCAAAGTGTCATAAATTCCACTAATGCTGTCTTCTTTTGCAGTAAGTAAGAAACAAGACGACATTTGAGGCTTAGGTGTACCTGCGTTAAATAAAGTTGGTGTTGCGTGAGTAAACCATCCTTCTGACATCAAATTGTAAGTTTTGATAGCCGATGAGATGTCATTTTTGTGAATACCAACAGATACACGCATCAACATTTGTTGCGGTCGTTCTGCAATTTCGCCTTTTAATTTAAGCAAGTAAGAACGAGACAAAGTTTTAAAGCCGAAGTAATCGTACCTAAAGTCTCTATCGTAAATAATGCTTGAATCAAGAATATCCTTGTTTTCCATAATGATCTGATACACGTCATCAGCAAGCAATGCAGCTGGTTCGTTTGTTTTTGGATCAATATATCTATACAAGTCTTCCATCGTTTCAGAGAAAGTCTTTTTGGTCTCTTTGTGCAAGTTTGACACTGCAATACGAGATGCCAACAAAGCATAATCTGGATGGTCTATTGTTTTAGCTGCTGCAACTTCAGCCGCAAGGTTATCCAAATCTGAAGTTGTCACTCCGTCATAGATACCCTCAATTACTTTCATCGCTACAGCTTCCGGAGAGACCAATGGGTCAAGTCCGTAACACATCTTAATGATGCGAGCAGTGATTTTGTCGAATTTAACAGCTTCTTTTCTGTTGTCTCTTTTAACTACGTACATAAGTTCTTAATTTGCTGGGTTTTATAGTTTCTTTATAATTTAAAAATCTTCATCAACACTGAAGGTGTGGTCTGCTCCTGTTCCGCCAACACCGGCTTTTTGGTATTCAGCAACTCTTTTTTCAAAGAAGTTGGTTTTCCCTTGAATAGAGATCATATCCATAAAGTCAAACGGGTTGACTGAGTTAAATACTTTTTCGCATCCTAATTCATTCAACAAACGATCGGCAACAAACTCAATGTACAAGGCCATTGATTCGCTGTTCATCCCAATCAACCTTACCGGCAAAGCATCAGTAATAAATTCTTTCTCTATTTCAACCGCGTCAAGAATAATTCCTTTCACTTGTTCTTTAGGTAACTTGTTAACCAAGTGATTATTGTACAATAAGCATGCAAAATCACAATGCAATCCTTCATCACGAGAAATCAATTCATTCGAAAAGGCTAATCCTGGCATCAATCCTCTTTTCTTCAACCAGAAAATAGAGCAAAAAGAACCTGAGAAGAAAATCCCTTCAACCGCTGCAAATGCAACTAGACGTTCTGCATACGAACCTTCATCTATCCAACGTAAAGCCCAGTCAGCCTTTTTCTTAACACAGTCCATCGTGTCAATTGCGTTAAACAGATAATTTTTGTCTTTTGTGTCTTTTATATACGTATCAATCAACAAAGAATAAGTTTCTGAGTGTACGTTTTCCATTGCGATTTGGAAACCATAAAAGAATTTCGCCTCTGTATATTGTACTTCAGACAAAAAGTGTTCTGCCAAGTTTTCGTTAACGATTCCGTCAGATGCAGCAAAAAACGCCAAGACGTGTTTAACAAAGTGTCTTTCGTCATCATTTAACTTATTTTCCCAGTCAACTAAATCTTGTGCAAGATCGATTTCTTCTGCTGTCCAAAAACTCGCTTCTGCTTTTTTGTAGAACGACCAGATGTCATCGTGTTGAATTGGGAAAAGAACAAATCTGTTCTTGTTTTCCTCTAAAATTGGTTCGTTTTGTTGTGCCATTTATATTTGTTTTTATTCAATAACTTTTCAGTCAAAAGATTTCTCTTTTTACCTTATTTATCTTAATCTAAAGTTTGTTTAGCCTCAATACACTTGAAAGACGCATCAATCAATTAGTGGTTTATTCCTTATATCGAGGTGTACAAAAATTGTCATTTTTCTTTCGTCTCGCAATTAAAGAAATACACATTTTTTGTACGTTATTAACATCTCGGCAGTCAATCCCTTTGCTGGTCGTTCATTACAAGATTTTGAACATCTACGGGGTATTTATCCACATCGAGTAAGTGGGTCTTGTCGATAAATATTTTTTTGCGTGTTAAAGCCCTGTAAATTATAAGGATTGTCCTGCATCAATAAATTTAATTGCTTTTTACCCCATTGTCAAGTAAGATAAATTCATATTTTAAACATCAAATTGTCAACATTAGACTCTACGCTATGCCTACACTCACTTTGCTAAAATCTGTTAAAGAAAACTTAATCCATCTGCTTTTTCCAAGGCTTTGTTTTATTTGCGAAAACGAATTGGAAAAGTCAAAAAAGCCGTTTTGTGCATTTTGTTATCGTCAACTTCCTTTTGCCTATATACAAGATACGGCAATTGACCATCCTATACAAAATTTATTTGGGGGTAGAGTTGAGCTACAACATAGTTATTCGTTGTTGTATTACGAAAAGAAAGGAGATACTCAAAAACTACTTCACGCAATTAAATATCAAAACAAACCTCAGCTTGCCATCTTGATGGGAGAATGGCTGGGCAAAGAGATAGCAAAACAAGGTTGGGCCAAAGAATTGGACGCGCTCATCCCCGTTCCTATTCACCCAAAAAAGGAATTTTTAAGGGGTTACAACCAAAGTGAAAAGCTCGCAAAGGGCATTGCTAACGTTCTTGACCTGCCGATTGACAATACCCTATTAAAAAGAAATACCAACGACAAAAGTCAAACTCAACAATCGGGAAGGTTTTTAAGGTGGGACAACATTCAGTCTGCTTTTGGCGTGCGAAAAAAGAAATTAATGTACAAACATGTTGCAATTGTTGACGATGTGATAACAACAGGTGTTACAATTGAAAAAATTACTCGCCAATTGAATGAATATTATCCCGAAATTCGCATTAGTGTCATCTCATTGGCATTTGCAAAATAAATGAAACAAGTCTTAGTCGTTGGCGCAGGTATTTCTGGTTGTATTCTTACTTATCAACTCTTAAAAAAAGGTTGCAGCGTGACTTTGTTAGATAGTGGGGAGAACTTTAGTTCGACCGTCGCCGCAGGACAAATAAACCCACTTGTGTTTAGAAGAATGACCTTAAGTTGGCGAGTAGACGATTTTTTACCCAAGGCCAACTCCTTTTACCGGGCTCTTGAAGAAGAAAGTCAAATACCGTTTATTCATAATAAATTTATTCGTCGCATATTTTCTCATCAAGAAGAACGTGAACTTTGGCTCCATAAACAAGATCAAGAAAGTTTCGCTCCATATATGCATCCCTTAACCGAGGAGGATGACCAATTTAATAACGCCAACAATATCTGCGGAAGTGGTCGGGTTAAGCAAAGCTACTATGTCGACTCTATTTCTTTCTTAAAAGGGATTAAAAAGGTAATCTCGGCCAATCAGCATGCTCACTTGTTAAGTCAACAATTGGACTACTCAAAGCTAAATCCAGAAACCGCAACAATTGATGGAGTTGATTATGACGAAGTGATTTTTTGTGAAGGGTTTCAAAACTATTTAAATCCTTGGTTTGGCCATTATCCGGTGACTTGTACAAAAGGACAAACGCTTACAATTGCGTCGAATGAGATTTACGACAAAGAATCTCTGAATAGAAAGTGTTTTGTTTTGCCGCTAGAAAAGGGGGTTTTTAAGGTTGGTTCGACTTACGAATGGGATCAAACTGATACTTCCATTACAGAAGAAGGAAGAAAAGAAATCGAAGAAAATTTAGCGAAGTTGACTTCGGATGCTTATGAGGTTATAAAACAAGAAGCCGGAATTCGCCCAACTACTCGAGACAGAAGGCCGATTATAGGCAGACATACTGAATTTAACAAACTCTCGATATTCAACGGACTTGGGGCAAAGGGGTATTTACTTGCACCAAAGTTGGTTGAGGAGTTTCTCGATTATTTGTTAGAAGGAAAAAGTTTAGACAAGGAGGTTGATTTGGCGAGAATCAAGGGGATAAAAAAATAGTCCGATTGTAAAACAACCGGACTATTTTTTTAAAAGATTTTTACTCTAGCAATATTGCTTGTAAGCTTCTTGAAGGTTTTCAGCAATCATTTGTGCCGTACCACCTTCAATGTGGTGTCTTTCTAAGAAGTGAACCAATTTACCATCTTTAAACAAGGCTACTGATGGCGAAGACGGGGGGTAAGGCAAGAAGTATTTTCTTGCTTGAGCTACGGCTTCTGCATCAACACCTGCAAAAACGGTTGCCATGTTTGCTGGTTTTGTTTCGTTCTCTAAAGACATTTTAACGCCTGGTCTTAAGTTAC
>JBLIKY010000118.1:0-7071 GCA_047637535.1 Lentimonas sp. | reverse complement strand
GAATGACTTGTGATGCCTGTCAACAACATGTTGATCATGAGATTAACGAACTGGACGGTATCGTTTCTGTAAAAACATCCTACAGCAATGCCAATTCTGTCATCCAATACGACAAAACCAAGACCAACAAAACTGAAATCAATAACGCTATCAATAGCACAGGATATAAAGCAGAAGACCATGAGTAAAGCCATCCAACTTGAATCGACAATCAAATGCCCAAAATGCAAATTTGAAAAGACTGAGACCATGCCCACTGACGCTTGCTCGTACTTTTACAAATGCGAAAACTGTGAAGAAGTCCTAAAGCCGTTGAAAGGCGATTGCTGTGTATATTGCTCCTACGGATCAGTCGCTTGTCCGCCAATACAAGAAGGCGGGAATTGTTGTTAACAATACAGACTATAGTAAATCCCTAGTCGACAAAAACTCGAAACCAGTCATAACAGGTAGTTTAGAGTTTTTAAAATCTTTTTTATTTCGACTAATGATAATATCAATATTGTTTTCGATGGCAGAGTAATATTGCAGTCCGTCTTCAAAATCTGGAAAATTGTTATCACTTAGTGCCAATTCCGTCACTTTATCATCTAAAGACAATGTTTCAACTAATACTTTAAATTTTCTAAGAATTGCTCTGGATTCTTTTTCCGATAGGAGTTTGGTTAGTATATAATTAGTGTTTGCAAAGGTTAAAGCTGATACGAATAAGGTCAATTCTCCCTTGTCAGCAAGTGAAAAAAGTGTTGCCGCCTCCGAATAAAACTCCTCCCGTTTTGCCAACAAGTCGATAACAATATTGGTGTCAATTAACAATCTACTCATTTGTATTTCTCAATTAAGAAGTCGGTGTATCCATCCTTTAAATCCCCATTTTTGTCAATAGAGATAACGCCACTCAAGCTTTCTACCAATGGCGTAAATTCAGCATTAGTATTCTTTTTTCTCATTAAAGAAGACAAATAAGATTCTATCAATTTTGATAAACTAATTTTATTCGTCTTAGCGTACTTTTTGGCTTTTTCAATAACCGATTTATCTAAACTGAGTGTGAGCTTTGTATCCATGACAATTGTTTTACGTATAAATATACAGAAATTATACGTGAAGTGCAAAATGATATATAAATGAGATGTTAGGGAATAGTTATTAGGGTTAGGCAACATGGTCGAAGCGCGAATTCCACACTAACTAACTAAAAAACTAAAAAACATGATGCAAACTCAATTGCAACTGATTCTTTTTCCAATTATCTGTTGCCTGATTCATAATTCCTAATTGGATTTTTAAACCTGACTTTACGATATACCCAAGTGCTGAATAAAAACGATTGCGGTCAAAAATTTCGACTGTGCTGTTATCACCTATACTTCTTTCTCCGTTGATGAATATTTCGTTGTAAAGGGCCAAGTAAACCGTCCTAGCTTCCATCGTGGGTTTATTTAAGGGGATATTCAAGAAAATATTGTAGCGATATCGGGTTCTGAAATCCTGATTATCTGCGAAGCGCTGCTCGTATCGAAAACGATGATTTGTGTAAAATCGATTGCCAAACTTTACCGGAAATAAGGCTTCTTGGTAGATCCTGCTTTCGTACGAGGTTGAATTACTCGAACCATAACGCCCTGAAGTAATGTGGCCGTAACCAAGTGTAAATTTAATGTCGGCACTTTTGGGTTGATAAGTCAACCCGCTTCTAAGCAATAGTTGTTCTAAATCACCCGCAATATTCCAATTTCGATATTGTATATCGCCTTGCACTCCCCACGAACTTTCTTTGATTGTTGTATTGAAGAAATAGATGTACCAAGCACCTATTTTATCCTCATTGATTTGCGCATTTCCTTTTGTTGCCATCAACCCGGAAAAACAAACTAACACTAATAATAGCCTAATTTTCATTTTCAAAATAATATCAAACATCGTTATGCTAAACAAAACTTCACCTAACTTAATAAATTATACATTCCACATTCATAACCTTGCATTCCTAATTCGGCATTCTCAATTCACTTCAGCCATTTCAAATTAGCTGCATACATAAAGATAAACATCAAAGAGAAAAACACAGACCACATTACCAATAGATTAGGCACCATAATCGCCGGCATGAAAATGTAAAAAATGACACTTCCTAAAATGGAATAAACGATGTATAAGTGAAAGCCAATTTTCTTACCGATGAACATATTATAAACGCCATATCCACCTACCAACAAGGTTATTAATACCATTAAATAATAAGAATAATGATTGTTGTTGTAGACTTCTGACATCTGTATCGTTTTGTCAAAGAAATCAGCGAATGAGTCCATGTGGTTGGTGCGCATCTCGGCTACCAGGTTAAGAATCTCAATTTTACTTTCATTCATCACTTCAGAAGATAGTGGTCCTCTTAAAAGTCTCCAAACAGTGCCCAAAAAGGCAAATCCAATACTGATCCAGCTTAAAATACAGACGACCAATAAAAATGTCGGTCTTTCTTCTTTTTGATTCACAGCTTTAAACTCTTCCATTTTTCTTATTTCCTATTTAAGCTTTTCGACAAAAAGCTTTGATTCTATCATTAATTCGTGAAAATACAAATCTTGTTCAACAAAAGGCACCACTTTGCGGTAGTCACTTACCAATTTTTCTAAAATTTGGCTTGTTTTGGCAGGTCTCCTGAATTCTAAAGCCTGAGCTGCATTCATCAATTCAATTCCTTGAATTTGAAATGCATTTTGTATCACTCTGTACAATTTTGTAGCTGCATTCGCTCCCATTGACACGTGATCTTCTTGTCCGTTGCTCGAGTCTATCGTATCGACAGATGCGGGCGTGCACAATTGCTTGTTTTGCGAAACGATAGATGCCATTGTATATTGAGGAATCATGAATCCTGAATTTAATCCTGGATTTGCGACTAAGAATGCGGGTAATCCTCTCGTTCCTCCGATAAGTTTATAAACCCTTCTTTCAGAAATGCTTCCCAACTCTGCTATCGCTATTGCCAAATAATCCATGATTAAGGCTAAGGGCTGTCCGTGGAAATTACCGGCTGAAACTATCTCATCGTCTTCGGGGAAAACGGTTGGATTGTCTGTCACTGCATTGATTTCGCGCTCGACAATTTGCCAGCAAAAATCCAAGGTATCTTTACTCGCTCCGTGCACCTGAGGCATACAACGATAAGAATATGGATCTTGTACATGATTTTTCTTTCTTGTAATCAATTCACTTCCTTCTAAGATTCTTCTTAGTTCGGCCGCCGTATGAATCTGACCGTGCTGCATCCTTACCCCATTCACATTCGCCTTAAATGGGTTGGATCTACCATCAAAACCTTCCAAGGACAAAGCCCCAATAAGGTTAAACTGGTTGTACAATTTCATACCATTTGCAACGGCATAAGAAGCAAAAGCACTCATAAATTGAGTCCCGTTAAGCAGGGCTAACCCTTCTTTTGATCGAAGAACAATTGGCTCCAATCCTTTGGACTTTAAAAAAGTCGCCGTATCGGTTTTAACCCCATTTACTCTTACTTTACCTTCGCCAATCAAGGCCAAACTCATGTGCGCCAAAGGGGCCAAATCTCCTGAAGCACCAAGACTTCCTTGCGAGTATATTACAGGATAAATTTCTTCGTTGTAGAAGTAGATCAATCGCTCAATAGTCGCTAATTGCACGCCTGAATGTCCGTGGGACAAACCGAGTATTTTCAGCAAAAGTATTCTTTTAACTATATGACTTTCTATCTCCTCCCCTGTTCCACAAGCATGAGAAAGAACTAAGTTTTTTTGCAATTTTTCTAAATCGGAGATAGAGATAGCGGTGTCACAGAGCGAACCAAAGCCCGTATTAATCCCATAGATCAAATCTTCTGTTTCAGCCACTTTCTTATCTAAAAAAACACGGCACTTTACAATAGCTTTTTTAGATTCTTCACTTAATTTCAATTTCTTCTTATCAGAAAGAACCAATTCTAACCGCTCTAGGCTAACCCATTCTGGATTGATTTCCCATTGACTCATTTCATAAATGTTTTAATTAGTTCGGCGAGTGTCAAAGTTACCTGCTCTCCCGATTCCATGTTTTTCAATAATATCTGACCATTCTTCATCTCACTTTCGCCCACCAAGGCCACAAAAGGGATGTTTTTATCATTGGCGTACTTCATCTGCTTTTGCATCTTCACACTACTTGGGTAGAGTTCGCAAGCAACATTGTTATCTCTTAATTTCTTAACTATCGGAAGACAAAAATCGGTCTCGTCTTCTCCAAAGTTGACGAACATCAAATCTAAGCCTTTCTCCACCTCTCTCGGAAATAAATTAAGTTCGGTCAAAACATCATAAATACGATCTGCCCCGAAAGAGATACCAACTCCAGACATGTCCTTCATCCCAAACTGAGCAGTCAGGTCATCGTAACGGCCACCGCCGCATATTGAACCCATTTTAACACCGTCAGCCGTCACTTCAAAAATAGCTCCTGTGTAATAATTTAGTCCGCGGGCTAGCGTTACATCAAAATCAACTTTGGCATTTTTCAGGCCCAAAGCATTCACTTTATCGAGTACGTATTTTAATTCTTCAATTCCTTTTAATCCGATTGCGCTGTTGGCTAAAAACAATTTCATCTGGTCTAACTTGCTTTCGATGTCTCCTGTCATGTTAAACAACGGTTCGATTATGGAAATTGCCTTATCGGACAAGCCTTTTTCAATCAATTCCTTTATTACCCCTTCTTTTCCAATCTTATCCAATTTATCGATTGCAACGGTAATATCTATGATTCTTTCGGCTTCACCACTAATCTCGGCTATACCCGACAGTATTTTTCGGTTGTTTATTTTAATGGTAAAAGCTGGAAGTTGTAATGCGCTCAGTGCCTCGTCAAAAATCATCATCAAGTCGACTTCGTGGAGCAAAGAATCACTGCCCACAACATCTACATCACATTGAAAAAACTCTTGATACCTCCCGTGTTGTGGTCGATCTGCCCTCCAAACGGGTTGGATTTGATAACGTTTAAATGGGAAAGTAAGGTCATTCTGGTGTTGTACCACAAAACGCGCAAAGGGTACGGTCAAATCATAACGCAAGGCTTTTTCGGCCAAAGAATTGGCAAATCTTGGTAAGTTTCCCTCTTTTAATGCTTCAATGTCGGCTTTCTTCATCTTATCACCCGAATTTAGGACTCTAAAAATCAATCGATCGCCTTCATCTCCGTACTTACCCATTAGGGTTGAAGACAGTTCAAAACTCGGAGTTTCTATGGGCTCAAATCCATACTTCTTAAAAACACTGCGCAATACCTCGTAGATATAGTTGCGTCGCGCCACTTGCTTGGGTAAAAAATCTCTTGTCCCTTTAGGAATGGATGGTTTTTGGGCCATGTAATATAATTTATAGCAAAGATATAAAAATGACCTTGACCAACTTTGAAAGTTCAATCAATATGTTTAATAATTCACCAAATCATTATTCCCCTCTCCCTTTCTGCTAAAAAACTTATCTTCGCTGAAAACGAAAACAATGCTGAAAATTGACATGCACACCCATATTATTCCTAAGGTTTTACCAAACTGGACCGATAAATTTGGCTACGGCGATTTCATTTTTTTAGAACACAACGATAACAATACGGCCGATATGATGCAAGGTGGTCAGTTTTTTAGAAGAATTGAAGCCAATTGCTGGGACGAAGATTTAAGAATCAAAGACTACGAAAAATTCAATACTCAAGTTCAAGTGGTTTGCACCATTCCCGTTATGTTTTCTTACTGGGCAAAAGTCAAAGACTGTGTTGAATTGTCCCAATTTTTAAACGATCATATCGCTGAACTCGTAACTCGATATCCTAAAAACTATATCGGACTCGGAACCGTTCCCATGCAAGACACAGACGAGGCGATTAGAGAATTGGAGAGAATAAAAAGCATTGGCTTGGTGGGGATACAGATAGGTTCGAACATCAACGACAAAAACTTATCCGAAGACGAATTTTTCCCAATATTTGAAGCGTGCGAACGTTTGGGCTTAGCCGTAATGGTGCACCCTTGGCAAATGATGGGCTTCGACTCGATGAAAAAATACTGGCTCCCATGGTTGGTCGGCATGCCAGCTGAAACTTCCAGGGCTGCTTGTTCGCTGATCTTCGGAGGAGTAATGCAAAGACTACCGAAACTAAGAATCTGTCTCTCTCATGCCGGAGGAAGCTTCTTACCAACAATAGGCAGAGTCGAACACGGATTCAACTGTCGCCCTGACTTAGTAGCCATCGACAACCCAATTAACCCAAGAGAGTATCTAGGCAAATTCTGGGTCGATTGTATCACACACGACATCGATGCCCTCAAATACATCCTCAAACTACAAGGCAGCAAGCGAGTTTGTCTTGGCAGCGACTACCCTTTTCCCTTAGGTGATTTAGAAATCGGAAAGTTCATCGAAGAAAGCGATCTTTCAAAGCAAATTCAAGAGGATATTTTTAGTAATTCTACACTAGAGTGGTTGGATTTAGACAAGGGTTTGTTTCTTTAGAAATATAAAAACCCAGGGTTTCACCAAGACGAATGCCCCTCCATACTCTCCCTGTTCCTCGCACTTTTTAAAATTAGAAAAAAGGAAAATTAATGAAGAATGCAGAATTAAGAATGTAGAGTTGTGTAAATCCCTAAATATGGTTGACCGTTTGTTATGTGAATCAAGCTAAAAATATTTATATCCTTTTCTGATTTATTCAATTTTAAAAGCCAATAGTTTTCACAAATTTATGTTGAAATTAGGTACTGACTTTAAGCTCTTTAGTTTTGAGTAATGGTTATATTTGAGGGAGGCTGCTGCGGAGGGGAATGTTTTTTGTGGGAGCTGAGGATATAAATAATTGAAAATGAATAAGGAAACATTGAACAAAAAAACTACAAATGGATTAGTAATACTAATGTTGATTTACATTATTTTCACATTCCTTGGCCCAATATTTAGTCCATTATTTATAAATCAACTAGATCAGGGGACATATCAAGAAATCTTGAATGAAAGACAAACATATGTTGTTTATCATGCAATATTCACGTGGGGGTTT
>JBLIKY010000117.1:0-7110 GCA_047637535.1 Lentimonas sp. | reverse complement strand
ACACAAGACGTCAATATAAGCGCGAGTAGGAAGTAGAATAATTTCATTTTGCTATAAATTGTTTTGCCAATTTTCGCGCCTCCAAATCGGTTTTTATATAGTCTTCCAATTCGGGCTTCAAGATGTTTTTTACTTGTCGTAAGACCTTTCCATTAATTTCTGCAATCTCTAAAAAGGTTATTTCTTCCTTCAAAAATGCGTCTACAGTGACTTCGTTGGCGGCGTTAAGCGAACAAGCAGCCGTTCCCTCAAGTTCCATCGCTTCGTATGCCAATCCCAAATTCAAAAAATTGGCTCTATCTGGCTTTTCAAAAGTCAACTGAGGGTAATCCATGAAGTTAAATCTCGGAAAATCAGTTTTTAAACGATCGGGAAATGTCAGGGCAAATTGAATGGGTAATTTCATGTCCGGTAACCCCATTTGAGCCTTCATACTTCCGTCTTCGAATTGGACCAAGGAGTGAACAATGGATTGAGGGTGAACAATTACATCTATCTGTTCGCTCTTCAAATTAAACAACCATTTTGCTTCGATGACCTCGAGGCCCTTGTTCATCATACTGGCCGAATCAATGGTAATTTTTGCCCCCATCTCCCAATTCGGATGTTTAAGAGCCTGTGCCTTGGTAACCGACTCAAGTTGTTTGCGGGTAAACCCTCTAAACGGTCCGCCAGAAGCAGTCAAATATATTTTTTCAATCTTATTGTGAAACTCTCCAACCAAACATTGAAAAATTGCAGAATGTTCGGAGTCGACAGGGTAAATATTAACCCCATTTTTCTTCGCTTCACGGGTCACCAATTCCCCGGCAACAACTAGCGTTTCTTTATTGGCTAAGGCAAGGCTTTTCTTGGCGTTGATTGCAGAAAGGGTTGGCAAAAGGCCTGCATACCCCACTAAAGCAGTCAAAACGGTGTGTACTTGGTTCAATTCAACGACATCACAAAGCGCTTTTTCGCCTGTGTAAACAATGATATCTTCTTTATCTAATGCAAGGCTAACTTCATCGTATAAATCTTCGTTGACAATAACTACGCATTGCGGTTGATACTTTATAGCTTGTGCGATGAGTAATTTTGCGTTGTTGTTGGCGGTAAGAACCCTCAAATCAAACTTGTCAGGATAGGCTTCTATCACTTCAAGTGCTTGCGTACCGATTGAACCAGTGGAGCCAAGTATGGCAATTCCTTTTTTTGTTGACATCAAGACAAAAATAAGATTAAATAACGATTTTGAAGAAGGAGAGTATTGACTTTCTTTAATTCAAGTTAGCTACCTTTGTGATATGAAATACAGAATGCTTACAGAGGAAGAAAGAAAGATTTTTGATGAAGATTTTAAACATTTTTTGATAACCAATGGAGTAAGTAACGAAGAATGGATCGCTTTGAATGAGAGCAAGGACGAAAAGGCCTTGTTGTTGGTCGAGTTGTTTTCGGATACCGTGCTAGACAAAGTATATTCAAAAATTAGATTCATTGAATTTAGAAGCAAGGATTCTTGCCTAGTTTTTCATTGCAATGACGATGAGATGGAATTGATTTCAATCGTTCCACAACCAAAAGCTGATGTTGATTTGTCGACTCCGGAAAGCATACACGAAGCTTTGGTGTCAAAAGCACATCTTTTAAAAATATTCAAAACAAAAAAACCGTATTCGACTTTACGAGAGTTGGAAATACATCAAATGACCCAACAAGGCTGCGTTGCTTCTTCAAAAGAATTTTGGGACGCCCTTCAAAGTCTAATCGATTAAATTTATGTTTACAACAGATAGTCTTCGAGAACAATTCAAAGGTTTTACTCCCGAAATATTAAAACAGGTAAACGACTCCCTTCAAATAATCTATTTTTCGCCTGACGAAAACAAAGATTGCAGCATTTTGATGACCAATGGTTTGTCTGACGTTTTTATGCCCGTGCACGAAAAGCACAAAGGGGAAGAAAGAATGGAACTTTACTTTTGTTTGCCAAGTTATTGGGACATAAATGACCCAGCAAATAACTTTCAATGGCCCTTAATCTGGCTTGAGAAATTGGCGAAACATGTAATTGAAAAAAATACTTGGTTTGGTATTGGACATACCGTGCAATGCTATAAAGATTATGCTCCCCTCTCCGAAAACATGAGTCAGAGTCATTTCATTCTTAACCGACCTGATTATTGCAGTGAAATGTTGCCAGAGCTAATTCATGAAAATGGCGAAACCATCCAGTTTTTGGCAATAATCCCCATTTTTAGTGATGAAATGGACTATAAACAAGGAAAAGGGACCTTAAAACTGTTTAAAAAGCTTTTGAATAAAAACATAACAGAGAAGCTAGACGACTTTAGAAACTCAGTACTAAAAAGTAGATTCTCGTTTTTTAGCCGCCGCTCCAAGTAGGTTGTTGTCCACTAACAATTGGCAAATCTGAACCGCATTCGTCGCTGCACCTTTTCTTAAATTATCGGCAACAATCCATAATTGAAGGGTGTTGTCTTGACTCTCGTCTCTTCTGATTCTTCCTACGAAAACGTCATTTTTCCCCATGGCGTTTAAAGGCATAGGGTATTCGTTGTTTTCCGGGTTATCAACCACTTTAATTCCAGGGGTATCTGTAAGAATTTGTCTTACCTCCTTCAAATCGTATTCGTTTTCAAACTCAACATTTACTGACTCAGAATGCCCTCCAACTACGGGAACACGCACTGCCGTTGCCGTAAGCTTAATCGCAGGATCTAAAATTTTCTTTGTCTCGTTTGAAAGCTTCATTTCTTCCTTGGTGTATCCATTGTCTAAGAAAGAATCGCAATGCGGTAAACAGTTTCTATCGATAGGATGCGGATAAGCCTGTTCTCCTTGTATACCCAGTCTTTCGTTTTCCATTTGAGCCATAGCTTTAACACCCGTGCCCGTAATGGACTGGTAGGTTGAAACAACAACTCGTTTAATGTTGTAGGCCTTGTGCAAAGGAGCTAAGGTCAAGAGCAACTGTATGGTCGAACAGTTAGGGTTGGCAATAATTGTGTCGCTTTCTGTCAACAAATCCCCATTGATTTCAGGAATAATCAGCTTTTTGCTCGGGTCCATTCTCCAGGCAGAAGAATTATCTACAACCGTTGTACCAACTGCTGCGAATTTTGGCGCCCACTCCAGAGAAATCTCACCACCCGCTGAAAAAATCACCAAATCACAATTCGATTCCAATGCGGTAGCTAAAGAAACAATAGAATGTTCCTTTCCACGGTAAGAAACTTTTTTCCCAACTGATTTTTCTGATGCCACAAGCAACAATTCATCAATTTTGAAATTAAGTTCGGCTAATACCTCAAGCATTACCTGACCTACCATCCCAGTGGCACCAACAATTGCAACTTTCATTTTGATTTTTTATCCAAAATTACTACATTTCCATACTATTACAAACTTTATGAAAACTTACACTACATTGTTGTGGCTATGTTTAATTATTAACACCCATGCCCAACTACAAGACGACTTTAATGATGGAGATCATCTAAACCTTCCAACGTGGAAAGGAGATACGGAACATTTTAAGGTTTCTGACGACAAGAAGTTACAATTATTTCAAACTGCCTCAGGGGTTTCGATTATCTACACAGACTCTTTAAATTTTGACCTAGACGAAGGTTTGTGGCGTTTTGAACTCAAACAAAGTTTCTCTGGATCGGCTAATAATAGATCAAAAGTGTTTTTACTGGCGGACACGGCTTCAAATCAAATATCCAGCGGAATTTATTTGCTTTTTGGAGAAGCAGGTTCGCTCGACGCCATACGATTGATTCAAATAATGAATGGGGTTGAGACCGAATTAGCCAAAGGTCAAGACTCAGAAATTGCTGCAAGTTTTGATGCGATCATCGAGGTAAGAAGAGACCAAGAGGGCAACTGGACAGTAAGCTACAGCTTCGATGCTGGAAATCTGTTCACGTTTCAGTTTACGGGTCAAGAAATAAGTTACCCGGTAGGAGGTGTTTTTCTTTGGGATTGCAAATACACATCTTCAAACGCTCAAAAGTTTTATTTAGACAATGTTTTTGTCGGAAATGAGATTCGTGATACGAAAGCGCCAATAATTACTAGTTTTTCTTCAACAAAAGACAGATTATTTATTGATTTTGATGAAGAACTTGATTCGACGGAGACTATAAGCGTAAGCAATTACGCAGTAAATAATGAAACTTCAATCGATGAGGTGATTTTTTCTAATTCTAGCCATCAAAGTATCGAATTAGCCATTAACGGAACCTTTCAAAATAACAGCAACTATCAATTGACGATATTGCAATTGCAAGACACGCTCGGAAATGACACAACAAATGTAATCCTCGATTTTTTCATTCTTTATGGCGAAGAAGCGAAAGAGTCAGATGTGGTAATTAATGAAATGATGGTTGACCCCTCTCCTTCGTTTGGTCTTCCTGAGGCGGAATATCTTGAACTATACAACAAAAGTGATAAGATTTTCAATCTTCAAGGATGGGAAATAGCCGATGCGCTGGACAATGGGGTTATGGATGAATTTTGGCTATTTCCGGGTGAAAATTTGATTCTCTGCAACAAACGAGACACGCTTTTATTTGCCTGCAATCGTCTAGGATTAACGAATTTTCCAGGGTTAAACAATTCTGGTGACAAATTGACTTTGTACTCAAACAATGGAATGACAATTGACGAGGTCGATTATAGTGCGAGTTGGTACGGCAATGATTTTAATGAAGACGGCGGTGTTTCCTTGGAAAGAAAGGATTTAACTTTAAAATGTTCGGATAACAGAAATTGGTCTGCGAGCACATCACCAATTGGCGGAACACCGGGAGAAAGAAATTCTATTTTCACGGAAGAAGGTGACCTTAAATCACCCGATATTGTTGGTGTAATCTTGGATTCAAATGAACATTTAGTTTTTGTCTTTGATGAGCAGGTTGATTTGATGAACTTGGAAATTCAGGATTTTCTTTTCGCTCCCGAACTAACCATCACATCAATTATAACTCAAGGCGAGATGAATGACAGCCTCACTGTATTGTTTAACACAAAAATTCAGTCCTCAAGTACATATCAATTTACGTTGTTAAATATAAAAGATTGTGAAGGCAATACAGGAAACAGTCAAATCAACTATTTACGACCCCATTTACCGAGAGTTAGCGATGTTTTTATCAACGAACTGTATTTTAACCCTCCGTCCTTCGGTTTTGATTTTGTGGAAATCGTCAACACCACAAATAATCATCTTGACATGACCAATTGCGGACTCGCAAACATAACGAACGGTCAAATGTCGGTTTCGAAGCCCATGACTTTGGATGGGAACCTTCTGCCAAATCAAATTCTTGCATTGACTGAAGATCCCGTTTGGTTATCTACGGAGTTTATGACTTCACCCATTTCAAATCTTGTTATGCAGGACTTACCTACTATGTCAAATGACTCTGGAACTTTGATCTTAATTTGTGACAATATCATTCTTGACAAAGTAAGTTACAGTGCAGATTGGCATCACCCTTTGATCAATGAGGAAGAAGGTAAAAGTTTGGAGAAATTAAGCCCAGCACTAAGCTCAATGGATCCAAAGAATTGGCATACGGCATCGTCGACTGTCCGTTTTGCAACTCCGGGTCTTCCCAACTCACAACGATCAGGTACTGAGGGGATAGGCGAATTTTCCTTGTCTTCATCTTCTTTCTCGCCCGATAACGATGGTTTTGAGGACTTTCTTCAGATAAACTACAAAATGGTCGAACCAGAAAACATTTTATCCATCACCATTTATGATGTTACAGCCAAAGAAACGCTCAGACTTTTAGAGTCTCAGCTAATTGGAAACCAGGGATTTGTTACGTGGAATGGTGTAGATGCAAAAGGCAACAAAGCGAGTATAGGTCAGTATGTGTTAGTCTTTGAACTTCTTAACACTAAAAACGGAGATGTGAAATACCACAAAACATCCTGCATTTTGGCGGGAAGGTTAAATTAAGCCCTTGTTATTATACCGTGAAATTGTCAATAAGATTTTGTGGTTGACCCTTTTAATTGGGACAGTGATTAAAAATTTAAATTAATTTTACCCCATGTTAGCTCCGGGCTCAAAAGGTTGGATAAATAAGTATTTCGAATTGTCGTTAAAGGGTGAGTTTCAAATTAAATTGAAAGCTCCTGAAGGACTCAACAATAAAGAATATTTACATTACGCGATGCTCAAATCGGGTATGGTCTATGGTTTCGCTTCAGAATTACTTTTTGCGCATTCCTTGAATACGTCCAATTGGACAACTCAAGAAAAACTAAAAGTGTTGTTACTAGAGGCGCATATCTTTATTTATGAGCAAGAAATTGGTTCAACAATCAATGACAAAGAAAAATTCAAGGCGAGTTTATTAGCGTTTTACGGAAAACATAATGCGTCGGCTATTTCCGGACTGTTTAGGCTTTTTATTAAAGAAAGTGAAGACGAGAGGATTGAAAATATACTTACAAAACGACTTGAGGTAAAAGGTACTTTGTTGGAAGGAAAATTCTGGTTTAACTACTTATCCAATGCCTTTGTTTATTTGGACGTCATTCTATTTAGAGCGTTTTTAAGAAATAAGAAAGAATCGTTTTCACAATACAGTGAGTTAGCACAAAAAGCATTGACTGCTATTTCTTTGGCGGCCTTCCATGACGGAAAAATACACGATCAGGAAAAAGCCATTTTCAATGTTTTCTTAGCATCTGCAAACCTATCGGATCAACAAAAGAAAATAGCTCAAGATCGATTTAAGAAAGGGGTAAAAATCGAAGATTTAGGAGAAATCGCCCAATCGAGTTGGTTACTTCGACGTTTTGTACTTGACTTGTCGGTTTTGACGATGCTTGCAAACCATACTTCTTCACCCGATGAATACGAATATTTTGACTCGTTTTGTGCTTATTTGGAAGTTCCGAAAAAGGAAGTCAATATGGCAATTGCGATGACTGAGAATTTCGTCTTAACAAATAACAAAAGTGTAGAGTTCTTAAAAAACACCTCTTCCTACGAAAAGATATACAGCAATCTGTCAAGACGTTGGATTAAAATTTTGGGTCGGAATAAGGATAAGTTGATTCTCGAAATAAAGG
>JBLIKY010000116.1:0-7139 GCA_047637535.1 Lentimonas sp. | reverse complement strand
GATTTTGGAAGAATTTTATTGAGTCTAAAAATGGTCTTGTCGGAGAGATTTTCTTCAAAATTAAAATGAGCAAAATATTGACTTGCATGAACTCCTGAATCCGTGCGCCCGCAACCCGTAACCTTTATACTGGTCTTTAACAATCTACTCATTGCGTCCTCCAAAACAGCTTGCACAGTCGTTACGTCTTTTTGCATTTGCCACCCTTTAAAGGACGTGCCTTTATAACTTAAGTGGATAAAATACCTCATGATTGTAACTTTATATCGCGATGAAAATCGAGTAACGTGTCGTAATGAAAATGAGCTACCTTTAGTTTTTCATTGGGTTCGTGCGTCTTTTCAGGAACAACTACTACTTTCATTCTTGCGGACAAAGCTGAGATTAGTCCCGTGAAGGAGTCTTCGATTACCAAACAGGACAAAGGAGAAACATTTAATTTTTTTGCCACGGTTAAATAGACAGCTGGATGTGGTTTTCCATGGTCTTCGTTCTCAGCCGAATGAACAAAATCAAAGTAATCCCTTATTCCCAATACGGCTAAAACGGTATCGATTAATAGGGTGTAAGATGATGTCGCCAAGCCGACTTTAAGGCCTTTTTTCTTAAGTAAAACCAAGGTTTCAATTACTCCAGGCAATGGGTGTCCATTTTTGGAAATTAATTCAACCATTTGCAAAACAATCTTATCTTCAACCTGCTTTACAGAATAGTTTTCCCAAGGCGCTACGCTAAACCAATAAGCGATTACTTCATCGATTCTTAAACCAACCGTTTTTTGAAAATCCTTTTTGGTTAAGTTGCAACCAACCTCTCTAAACACGTTTTCCATGGCAATCTTCCATAGCGGTTCGGAGTCTATCAAAACCCCGTCCATGTCAAAAATAACGGCTTCGTATTCTTTAATTTGTGGGATCATTCGTTTGCTTTTAGTTGATACAAATATCCGCCGCCGAGCAATTTGTGCAATTCGTCTCCGATAAATATTTCGCCTTTTTTTGACACAGCAATGGCTTCTTTTTGAGTAATTGGTTGTAAATAAAATCGTTTTTCGAAATCGAGTTGGCCCTTCTTAATTCGATAAACCATTAGGCGATTGTAAGTTAACAAATAACACCTGTCCCCCGAAATATCTGCGGCTGTGATTGCGTCTTGCCACCAACCACTTGGACCAACAAAAAGACCGTTTAGATAATGAGCTTTTTGTTCACTTTCGTTCACAGAAAGAGAATAAACAAGACTTCTACCTGTCCACGGTAGCGTTCGACATTTGGTGAAAATATATAGCGAATCGTTGTAATAAGCCATAGCTTCAGCATCGTAATTTAGATTCGCTTCTTCGGGAGGAAACTCGGTCTGTTCTGGGTAGGAAAACGATATTTTTTGAGCTTTGACAGTCTTGTTTTTAAGACAACTATCAATGGAAACCTTGTAGACACAAAGATCTGTTCGTTTGTTTTCGTTATTGCCAAAATCACCGATGTAGAGATTGCCTTTGTCGTCTTTTGTGATGTCTTCCCAGTCTTTATTTTTTGCGTTCGTCAAGGTGCAAACGTGCACGCATTTACCAGATTTATTAACAAAGAAAATTTCGGGCTTGTGTCCGCCGTCATTGTGTCCCGCCATCAAAGTATCGTTTATAAAGACCAAGCCTGAAAGTTCATTTAACTCAGCAGGAAGGCTCTTTATTATCGTTTGGGCGTTGGAAAGTGAACTTAGTATTACAAAAAGGACAAGAACAACTTTCATGACCTAACGATTCTTACCAATTCAATTTTCCGATCGCTTACGACTTCAATAGTAAAAGTAAAGGCATCAACTTCTAAGGTGTCATCCGTCTCAGGAATAGACTCCAAATGATGAATTATTAACCCGCCTAGTGTTTCGTATTCGTCAGAATCTGGAAGATCCAGGTTATAGGTATCATTGATATAATCAATATCTGCCCTTCCCGAGAAAACCCATTCGTTGTCTGAGACAATTTCTTCTTTCCAGTCTTCGACATCATGCTCATCCTCAATTTCCCCAAAGATTTCTTCAATTACATCTTCAATGGTAATGACACCTGCCGTGCCCCCATATTCATCAACGACGATTGCAATGTTACCAGACTGTTGGGTAAACAATTCAAGTAATTCTTTGCCGGGAATCGCTTCGGGAACAAAGGAGATTGGCAATAATATTTGCTTGATAGACACGGGCTGCTTAAACATGTCAAACGAGTGAACGTACCCAATAATATTGTCGATGGAACCGCTATAAATCAAGATTTTTGACAAACCTGTTTGCACAAGTTTTTGATGCAACGTCGAGATTTCTTCATCCACATCCACAGCGACAATTTCTGTTCGTGGAATCATACAATCTCGAGCTTTTACACTCGAAAAGGCAAGCGCATTTTTAAGAATTTGCATCTCGTTTCCAAATTCTTGCTCCTCTTTTATTCTTTCGTTTAAGTCCTGCACAAAATGCTCTAAATCGACTTTTGAAAACACTTTTTTGGTGTTTTCTTCTTCCGTTTTTAATAGCTTAAGAATCAAATTACTCAAAAACAAGACGACCTCGGTAGGCAAGTAAAGCACCCAGTAAACGAGGTACATTGGAACCGCAGCAACGCGTAAAAAACTGTTAGGGTTTAACTGAACCAATGCTTTAGGTAAAAACTCTGCAACGATTAATACACCGATGGTAGAAAAGAAAGTTTGCAATAAAAGGATTGTGGCTTCTCCATGTATGCCAAGCCCATTAAAAACGGTTCCTAACTCTATGGCTGCAAAAATACCGAAGATGACCAACATCACGTTATTTCCCAAGAGCAACATGGCTATGAATCGGGACTCATTCTTGTAGAAACCACCTAAAATCTTGCCTATAACGGTACCTCTGTTTCTTTCTAATTCAATTTTCAATCGGTTAGAAGAAATAAAACCTATCTCCATTCCAGAGAAAAACGCTGAACAGAGTAGGGTTATCAATATGATAATCAGAGAGGAAGTATCCATTTAATTTGAGTTGAAGATACGAAAATTTCTATCTTTCAACAACATCGAATCCGATGTCTGTACGATAATTTGATTTTTCAAATTCGATTTGCTTTATGGAAGCGTATGATGTGTCTAAAGCAGTTTTAAGATTCTTACCGTAACTACTTACAGCTAAAACTCGACCTCCGGCTGACATAACCGCTGGTCCGTCGGCTTTGGTGCCTGCGTGAAAGACGATGCTATCTGAGACTGAACTCAAGCCGTAAATCTGTTTTCCGCTTTCGTAAGCCTCAGGATAACCGCCAGAAACCATCATTACCGTAGCTACGCTTCTTTCGTCAAATTGAACATCTCTTTCAGACAAAGTGTTAGAAGCTACACCCTCAAACAGATCCAATAAATCAGATTTTAAACGAGGTATAACTACTTCTGTTTCTGGGTCACCCATTCTGCAATTGTATTCAATTACATAAGGTTCGCCTTTCACATTTATCAAGCCAAAAAAGATAAACCCTTTATAAGGTATTTCTTCTTTTCGCAGCCCTTTAACGGTTGGAATAATTATTTGATTTAGAACCCGGTCTTTAAATGTTCGATCAGCAAACGGCACAGGAGAAATTGCCCCCATTCCGCCAGTATTCAATCCTTTATCTCCTTCACCAATTCGTTTGTAATCTTTTGCTTCGGGAAGAATCTTGAACGAGTCACCGTCTGTAATCACAAACATGCTGCATTCCATTCCGGTTAAGAATTGTTCGATTACAACACGCGAACTAGCTTTACCAAACTTGGCGTCTGCGACCATGCTTTTGAGTTCGGCTTTTGCTTCAACTAAATCTTCTAAAATAAGAACACCCTTTCCTGCCGCTAAGCCATCGGCTTTAAGCACATATGGAGAATTCATTTTATCCAAAAACTTGTATCCGTCTTCTAAAGTTTCTTTAGTAAAAGTCCCGTATTTAGCAGTTGGTATATTATGGCGAGCCATGAATTTCTTTGCAAAATCTTTACTTCCTTCTAATTGTGCAGCTTCTTTTTGAGGACCTATAACACCTACTTTTTTCAATTCTTCGTCAGCAAGAAAGTAATCGTGAATACCTAAAACCAATGGGTCTTCTGGTCCGACAACTACCATATCGATGGCTTCTTTAAGAACAAAATCTTTGATAGCAGGGAAGTCGTTTGGAGAAATCGAAACATTAGTTCCGTGTTCTTTCGTCCCGGCATTTCCAGGGGCAATAAATAGGGCTTCAAGAATTGAACTTTTGGCTATTTTCCAAGCCAATGCGTGTTCACGGCCACCAGAACCAAGTAAAAGAACTCTCATATTATAGGGAACAGTATTTTAATATTGATTCAAAAAATGCACGACCGTCTTCGTTAGCAAGATCTCTATCTGCTGCACGTTCAGGGTGAGGCATCATTCCAAATACATTTTTAGTAGCGTTGCAAACACCAGCAATGTTGTTAACCGAACCATTAGGATTGGCTTCAGCCGTTGCATTGCCGTCAACATCTACATATTGAAACAAGACTTGGTCATTTTCCATAAGTCTTTTGATCGTATCGTCATCTGCATAAAAACGACCTTCACCATGAGCGATAGGAATTTTATACGATTTCTCTCTGTTTAGACCTTTAGTGATTCCAGATTCTTTTGAAGTTGGTTTCAAATAAATGTTCTTACAGATAAATTTCTGTGTATCGTTGTGCAAAAGGGCGCCGTCTAACAAGCCAGACTCAGTAAGAATTTGGAAACCGTTGCAGATTCCCATCACATATTTCCCTTGTTTTGCATGCTCCATAACCGACCCCATGATAGGTGAAAGTTTAGCGATAGCACCTGAACGAAGGTAATCACCGTATGAAAAACCACCAGGAAGCACGACAAAATCAACACCTTTTAAGTCAGTATCTTTGTGCCAAAGTCTCTCAACTTTTTGATCAAGGATAGACTCTAAAACATAAACCATGTCTTCATCGCAATTCGAACCGGGAAAAGTAACAACGCCAAATTTCATTTTTCTATTTTTTTGGGAGTTTAGAACTCATTTTATTCAAGTTGCAAAATTAGTCAATTTTGACGACCCTTTTTGCTCTTTTAAAGGAAAATTTTTACAACCAAAAAGACCATTACTATATAGGCGAAGAGGCGAGATATCCGGCGAGTTTCTTTAAGAATGAAGCCCAAAGAAAGCAGGAGAGAGATTGGAATCATTAAATATCCGAATCCAAATAGGTCTCCAGTTTTGATAAAGAAAACAAACCCAATTATTAAAAAATAAAGAACCCAAATCATTAGAATACGCAATAATTTTTTTGTGCGAATGGAGGTCTTTTGACTGTGCGTTATCATAGAGTATATGGCAATTAACGCAGCTAATATGATTATGGATAGGGTGATTAATTGATTAAGATTACTGATTGAATTGTTTTGTAACCCTGTAAAGAAGCCAAAAGTCAAGTTTGTGCCCATCAACTTCGATGCGGCTATGGAGTATATGAAAGGCAATATAAACCCGGCCAATAATAGGGAGAGTTCTCTAATCTTAAAAGGTCGAATAACTAAGACAGAAAACCAAAAGAAGGGTAAAAAGGTCAGTAACGAGTTGTCATATGTCGCGGCAATACCGAAAAAAATACCGGCATTAAACACACGCTTTCTACCGTCTTCGTTTTGAAATAAATGAAACAATTGAAACAAGGCCAAAACTAAAAACACTTGTGCCAAGACCATATAATTTGAAATCATTGAACTAGGCAGAAGAGCAAGCAATAAGACAAATAATAGCGAACTTATATAGGTATTATGATCGGTAAATGAATTTCTATTAAATAATTGAGAGAGTCGAATAGCGTTTATAAGCATTAGAATAGGTGCTATCGTATAAATTATTCCTTTTGAAAGTATTATTTGATGACCCCATAACCCAAAATTTATGGGTAAATCAGAGACGTAATAATCATCAAGATGGTTGATTAGCACAAGAATGCCAACCACGAAGGGCAATAGCACCAGCACAAGAGGACGATTACCAACAAACCATTTAATCATAGTCACGAAATTACTTAAAATTATCATTCTGTCTAAAGTCTTATTGGGAAGTTCTTTTTGCTTAATTTTGAGCATGATTTTGTACAACGTTACAGTAAGTATTGACGCCAGCATTGAGGATGATTTTTTGCATTATATGCGTAAAAAACACCTGCCAGAGGTGATGCAAACGGGTTGTTTTTTGGACGCTCGTTTTTGCAGGGTGCACGGAGAAGAAGAAGGTGGAGTGACTTACGCTACGACTTTTTGTTCGCCAAACGAAGCCAAACTTGAAGAATATCAAAGCAAGTTTTCAGCTCCCCTGCAAGAAGATTTTAATCAAAAATGGTCAGGTAAATTTGCCGCATTTAGAACCACGTTGACCGTGGTTGAAGAATTCAAAGCCTAATGAAAGTTAGACCTAAAAAGCATCTCGGACAGCATTTTTTGACAGACAAAAACATGTGTGAGAAAATTGCAAAACAATATAAAAATCATCAAGGGTGTAATGATGTGCTCGAGGTGGGACCAGGAATGGGGGCATTGACGGAAGCACTTTTTAACCGAGGTGATTTGGAGATGAAAGTCATGGAAATTGATACCGATTCAATTGAATACTTGAAAGTTAATTTTCCGCAACTGTCTGGAAATATTTTTGAAGAAGACTTTTTAAGATGTGACTTAAGTACACTTTATAAGGGGAAACAATTTGGTGTAGTTGGAAACTTTCCTTACAATATAAGTTCACAAATTGTCTTTAAATGCATTGAATATCGTGAGTTTGTTCCAGAAATCATGGGCATGTTTCAAAAGGAAATGGCCGAACGAATTGCCGAGCCGCCAGGTAGTAAAAAGTACGGCATAATATCTGTTTTAACTCAAGCCTTTTACGATATTGAATATTGTTTTACGATTGATGAACATATGTTTAACCCTCCACCAAAGGTTAAATCAGGTGTTATACGATGCACACGAAATGGAAGAGCAGAATTACCTTGTGATGAAAAATTATTCATTCGCGTAGTCAAAGCAGGTTTTAACCAAAGACGAAAAACATTAAGAAACTCATTAAAAGTGTTCTTTAAAGGTCAAGCAATGACTGACGAAATTTTCAATTTACG
>JBLIKY010000115.1:0-7146 GCA_047637535.1 Lentimonas sp. | reverse complement strand
TCCGAGTTGAATTTGCCCAGAGGTATTTTTCCCGTTGACAAAACTTTCATTGCATACAAGGCTCGATCTAGATTCTGTTCCTTTACCACACTATCTATAAATACATAAGTGTTGTTTTCTTGGTCCGTGAGTTCATACTTTCTTAAAGTATCCCATTCCTGTTCTTGCTTGTTACCTGCTTCTTCATCAATTACCAAAGCAGCATTGTTGAAGATTTTCCGCTTTACGCCTTCTAAATCAAATTCAACATTGTCAACATAACTTATCGACTTGCCAAAAACCCGAATGTCTGAATCCCCGATTGTTAGCGAAACATTAGTCATTTCAACCTCCGAACTAAGTTTATTCGGAAACCAACGTTCGTTATTAATGAACGCATATTCTTGGATGATTCTTACCGCAAAACTGCTACTTGTTATCGCTGGTTCAGCCACAACCCGCTCTATCGCATACCCGTTTGTGTTGATGTACAAAGTCCCTTTTAATCCATCAAAATTCTTCCCTTTTCGCGGTCTAAATTCGATGTGAAAAACTGTGTCTTGCTTATTAATCGTAGTGTCTTTAAGAAGAAACAAATACCGACGTGTTCCACCAAGAGCAATGGGATTTATATAGGCCTTGTTGTTGAGTAAGAATTGGTTTTCATAAAAGCTAAATCCTTGTAATTCCTGAGAAAGTGTGGCGAAAGTCGGGTCATTAAAACCGGAAACTTTATACGCTGTCACTTCTTCATTGTCTCGAGAAGGTGGCACAAACGTACGAATCGACGAAGTCTCCGTCATAAACAAATGAGTAGTCGATACAAAATCTCGTATAGAAATTAAGCTTGAGTCCTCTGTGTCTTCTGGAATATCCTTCAAAACAGAAGGATCAATCTCCATGATGAATTTGCTGTAACTGTTGTAGCGAAACGAACCGTTGTCCATTGGACTATTTTTCTTTCGGTTTGCTATCACAAGGTCCATAATACGATGCGCAGGATTTTCTCCAGCAACAGCTACGACTTCTTGAAGATTTTGAAAAGTCAACTCCATCATCACAGTTCCTTTTTCAATTGCGACGACTTGATAGATTGAATCTTTAAAGCCAGAGTAGACTAACCGAAAAGATTCGACACCTTGATTAATTACAAATCGACCGTCTAAGTCAGAAAGAAAGGGCTGACCTCCAGTTGGAAAGACTTTAACAAATGGAATAATTTCTTCAGTAGTTTTATCTAAAGCCTGCACCCGAATTTGGGAAAAACTTTGAATGGTGAATAAATTCGCCAATATTAGCAGGCTCAGTTTTAGGTATTTCATGTCGTAAAGATAAAAATTAATTGACTTTTCGTTACATTTGAAACATGAGTAAAATCAACGATTATTCTCGTATTCTTTCTTCTTTAACTCTTCCTCGAATAATCAACTTGTTTGGCTTAAAGCTGGACTATTTATTTCATCATTTTACCAAAAATGGAAAATCGCGGTTTTTGCCTTTTTCTTTGAGTATTGAACCGACAACTGCGTGCAATTTAGGTTGTCCTGAATGTCCGAGTGGTTTGAAGCAATTTACACGCCCAACCGGCAAAATTGATCTAAAAAACCACCAAAATTGGATAAAACAGGTCAAAAAACATGTTTTTTATATCAATTACTATTTTCAAGGCGAACCATTTTTGCATCCAGAATTTCTTACTTTGATACAACAAGCTAAGAAAGAAAGAATTTATACGGCTACATCGACCAATGCCCATTTTATCGATGAAAAAAAGGCGGAAGAAATTGTACATTCAGGACTAAATCGTCTGATTATTTCAATAGACGGTTTGACCCAAGAGACTTACGAAGCCTATCGCAAACAAGGGCAATTAGACAAGGTCATAGCTGGGACACAAAACATGATTGATGCCAAAAAGAAACTCAAATCGAAAACACCTCATTTGATTTTTCAATTTTTGGTAGTGGCGGCAAACGAACACGAGATTCCTGAATTAATGGCTTTGGGCAAAAAAATGAAAATCGACGAAGTCCGTTTAAAAACCGCCCAACTTTACGATTTTAAGCACGGAAACTCTTTAATGCCAAAGCAAGATGAATACAATAGATACAAGCTCAATGCAAAAGGAGAGTATCAAATCAAAAACAAAATGCAAAATCATTGTTGGCGCATGTGGTCGGGCAGTGTGATGACATGGGACGGCAAATTGGTGCCTTGCTGCTTTGATAAAGACGCCTTGCACACAATGGGCAACCTCAATGAAGATGATTTTAAGACGGTGTGGAAAAGCGAAAATTACCGCAATTTTAGAAAAGCTGTTTTCACAGAACGAAGCCAAATTGAAATTTGTCAAAATTGCACAGAGGGAAGCAAAGTCTGGGCTTAACAAATATTCCAAATTAATCGAGCGCAAAGCTCATAGATTTTGTACTTTTGCCCCTCGTTACAAGAGCAGTTGAAAAACACTATAAAATATCTCCTTCAGTCCGCACTCGGTTTTCACCGTTATTTGTACTTCTTTGCTCGATTTAAAATAGCGACTTTACGCTGGGACAAAAAAGAAAAGGACTTCTTTCAATTCATGGAACTGATGGAAAACAAAGAAGGTGTCATCGTCGATGTTGGAGCTAATATTGGTGTTATGAGCGTGCATTTAGGCCGCAGGTTTCCTAATAATCGCATTGTGGCTATCGAACCAATGCCTGACAACATAAAGGTTCTAAAGAAGGTCAAGAAAAAATTTGATTTAATAAACATAAAAATACTTTCCTTGGCCGCAGGCAATGAAAAAGGAACTGTAAAGATGGTGCTTCCGCAAGATGGTAAAACCAAAATGCAAGGATTGAGCCATGTTTTAGATGAGAAGATTACGGAATGGAACAAAGGCGAACAGTTTGAAGTCGAACTTAAAAAACTCGATAAAATCTTCAAAAGCAAAGTAGTCAGTGGCATCAAAATGGATGTGGAAAATTACGAATATGAGGCCCTTCTAGGTGCTGAGAAGCTTCTTAAAAAAGACAAGCCCGTCATCTATCTCGAACTTTGGGACAACACAAATCGTCAAAACTGCTTTGATTTTCTTTCTAAAATGGGCTATACGGCAATGATTGCAGAAAAGGGTGGCCTTAAAAAGTTTAATCCAGCGGTTGACAAAAAACAAAATTTCATCTTTTTAGCCAATTAATTTAATTTTTTGGCGTTTAGCCTTAGCATGCAACGCAAGTTTTTTTCGAATCTGGTATTGATGATGGTTTTAAACCTTTTGGTTAAACCCATTGCCATATTTGGAATCGATTCTGGAGTGCAAAATAGGGTTGGTTCAGAAGAATACGGCCTCTATTTTTCTTTGTTGAATTTAGCCTTTTTGTTCAATATCCTCATGGATCTAGGCATCAACAATTTCACAACAAAAAGTATAGCCCAACACCCAAAATCTGTATCTAAGTACATTGGTAAAATGATGTCTTTTAGATTACTGCTCTTCTTTGCTTATGCTCTAATTACTTGCATCGCGGGATTATTGATTGGACATGGGGAATACGCCTTTAACCTACTAGTTTTATTGATTTTGAATCAATTCTTCGTCGTCTTAATTGCCTATGCCCGCAGTCATTTTTCAGGACTACTTTATTTTAAACTAGATGCCCTTTTCTCCGTTTTAGATCGAATATTCTTAATCTTGATCTGCGGTTCGGTATTTGTTTTTTCAACAGGAGATTCTGCTTTTCAAATTGAATGGTTTGTATGGATTCAATCCATTTGTTATTTACTCACGCTGCTTGCTGCTTTTTATTTGTTGAGAAAGAAAATTGGACGAATAAAATTAAAATGGAATTTCCCGTTTTCATTTGCCATCATTAAACAAAGTTTCCCTTACGCTTTGCTGATTTTATTGATGATGTTTTACACACGTCAGGATTCAATAATGATCGAAAGGATACATCCAAACGGTGCTTTTGAGGCGGGTGTTTATGCTCAAGGATTTCGCCTTTTGGATGCGTTTTTTATGTTCGGAATGCTTTTCACAAGCCTCCTCCTCCCCCTATTTGCTCAGCAAATAAAAGACAAGCTCGCCAATATATCACTCCTTCGTTTGTCGGGTAAAATGTTGATTAGTATCGCCATCTTAATTTCTTTTTTGTGTTATCACCACGCCGAAACCATTTTGGGATGGATTTACGAAAACGATATCGAACAATCCGTTCAAAGCTTTAGATGGTTGATTCTTGCCTTTATCGGCATGAGCATTTCTTTGATTTTTGGAACTTATCTTACCGCAGAAGGCGATATGAAATTCTTAAACCTCATCGCGTTTATAGGAATTATCGTCAACCTGGCGCTCAATTTATATTTAATTCCAAGTCGAGGAGCAGAAGGCGCCGCTTACGCTACTTTAGCTACCCAGAGTTTGACGTCTTTAATACAAGCTACTTGGGTGGTAAGAAAATTAGGAGCCGATCGTTTTTATCGATTTATTGTCCAGTTGAGCCTATTTGCCCTCCTATTATGGGGCATTAAATACTTGACTTTGGAGCTGTCTCACAACATCTGGATTGATATTATTATTGGAACTGCCCTCTTGATGGGGTTACGGATTTTTAACCCTAAAGAACTCGTTTTCTTACTGAAGAAAGAAGGAAAAGCTGCCGATAGGGAAGAATAAAGTTCGAATGTTTAACTTTACAGCCGCAAAGCGAATATCAAATGAATAACAAAGAAACAAACCTCCACGAAGAAAGAGATAACCTCTTGGTCTTTATCTGGAAAAACAGAAAATTAATAATCGGTGTTACCATTGCAGCAGCAATCGTTTCAATAATCGTTTCGCTGCTTTTAACTCCCGTTTTCAAATCGACAGCGATCGTTTTTCCAGCTGCGACGAGTACTGTATCTTTCTCTGAACAAAGAAATGCCAAGGCTTCTTCAATGGATTTTGGTGAAGAAGAGCAAGCCGAACAATTGGTTCAAATTCTTCAATCTTCAAAAATTCGTAATCGTTTGGTTGAGCGTTTTGATTTGTTTAAAAATTACGAGATTGAATTAGACGATCCAAACAAGAACTTTAAACTCAACAAGGCCTACCAAAACCACATTATGTTTACGCGCACTCGATACGGGTCTATACAAATTGATGTTTTGGACAAGAAACCAGAATTGGCGGCTGAAATTGCAAATAAAATTGTCCAATTAATCGATACGGTTAAAAACGAAATGGTACAAGAGCGAACCTTACCCGCATTTGACATCAACCAACGTAAAAAAGACATGTTGGAGGTTCAGAAAAAGGCCATTTTGAGACAAATGGACTCTCTTTCTCAAATCGGAGTTGTTCCAATCGAGGGAAGAGCAAATCTTTTTCAGGCATACAACGACTCAAAAAATCAATCGGATAGAGAATTCTTTAAAAAGCAGATTGATATCAACTTAAAATACGGTTCGCGCTTCGATGGTTTGGAAATGCTCCGTGATGAAAAAATTACCAAGCAATCTGATTTTGAAGATTCTTACGAACAAGCTGAATCGGATGCCAACACCCTTTTTAATCACAAATTTATCGTTGAATCAGCTGTAGTAGCAGACAAAAAGGACAAGCCTAAAAAAGCCATCATCGTTTTGTTGTCCACTTTTGGCACCTTTTTCTTTATGATTTTCGCTTTATTGGTTAGAGAAAGAATTAGAGAAATCAAGCGAATCGCCTAATGAGTATACTCCGATCCAACATTGGGTTAATCATCTTGGCAACGCTTTATATTGCTTTGTCAGGATATTTTATCTGGGAAGATCAGGCTTATTTTGCCTTGGCTTCTGTTGGATTACTCTTTGCTTATTTTGCCGTATTTAATACCGAATACAGCTTTTTAAGCCTGGCTTTTCTTACCCCATTAAGCATTAACATTGAAGAGTATACCGATGGTTTTGGGTTGTTTTTACCCACCGAACCCATACTTTTTGGCTTACTTATTCTAATCGTATTCAAAGAGTTAAAACGGCCTTTCATTCCCAAGCACGTCTGGCATCACCCCATTGTAATCGCCGTCGGACTTTATTTGGTTTGGCTGTCGATGAGTACAATTAGTTCGTCAGACCCCGTAGCTTCTTTAAAATCCATCCTTGCTAAACTCTGGTTTTTAGCCCCATTGCTGCTGATTGGACCAATTGTTTTCTCCAAAAGAATAAACATCAAAGCCTTTTTATGGCTCTTTTTAGTCGGGATGGTTGTTGCCATTCTGTATACCGTTTTGCACCATGCGATGTTTAGTTTTGGCGAGAAAGAAGGTCATTGGGTTATGTGGCCTTTCTTTAAAGATCATACGATTTACGGCGCGATGGTTGCCTTTACTTTACTTGTAGCACTCGGACTTTATTTTTCTAAAAAACATCCTCCTTTAACCCAATTGGTTTTGCTAATCATGATTTTAATCGTTTTGGTAGGCTTGTACTTTTCATACACCCGCGCCGCTTGGTTGAGCGTCGTTGGTGCCTTGTTGATTGGAGTTGTTATCAAGTTGAAAATAAAGTTTAAATGGCTTTTAGGTGTAGGTGTTTTTGCTGGTTTGGTCCTGTTTTTTTCATGGGATCAAATTCAAATGGAAATGGCCAGAAACACTTCTGAGCATACAACAGAAGATTTCGGAAAGCGAATACAAAGTGCCGCAAACGTTACTACTGATGCCTCAAATCTCGAGCGGCTTAATCGATGGAGTTGTGCGATTTCGATGTTTAAAGAAAGGCCGATTATGGGCTTCGGTCCGGGTACATACGCCTTTGAATATGCCCGTTTTCAACAACCCGAAAACTTAACCATTATCTCAACCAACTTTGGTGATGCTGGGAATGCTCACAGCGAATACTTGGGGGCATTAGCCGAAACAGGAGCATTGGGATTGGTCTTTTTCTTGCTCATTCTTATAGCCGTTTTCTACAAAGGAGTAATGCTTTATATCAAGATACCTGAAGGAGACAAAGAGATGAAAATGTTGATTTTCTTCCTTGTCTTGGCCTTGAGTTCGTACTTTATTCACGGCCTCCTCAACAACTATCTCGACACAGACAAAGCCTCCGTTCCAATCTGGGGTATTTGTGCAATCTTTATAGCTGTCGAAAACAGCCTTAAAAACAAGATTTCTTTGCTAAAAGAAGCCTGATTTTTTACTCCCTCAATCCCCC
>JBLIKY010000114.1:0-7167 GCA_047637535.1 Lentimonas sp. | reverse complement strand
TAGCTATCGCAATTTTTGTTTTGACAACCGTAATGTGTTTCAAAGACGATTACAGAAGTTGGGTTTTTTATTATGTTTTTGCTGGACTAGCCTTCTTGATGTATTTGATGAAAAAGTGGATGGTTAAACGAATGAATAAGCACGCCGAATACTTGAAGGAACAACCTGCTAAAAAGTAAGTTGGTTTCTTGTATTGTAACTTATTGACGACAAAACTGTCTTATTAACGATGCTTAAATTTTACCTGTCCTTTGCTTTGATTTTTATTGCTCAGTTTGTGAGCGCTCAGCAATTGCTATCTGGTAAGATTTTAGATGAAACCTTTCAACCCATACCTTTCGCTAAAGTCTACGTAAAAAACGACGCAGAGAAACGTACCATCGCCGATGTGAACGGTTATTTTGAAATGCGCCTTCTTCCTGGAGAATATTACGTTGTCGTCATGTCGACAGGATACGACCAAAAAGAGGCCTATGTGGGAATGAGTGACAATCCTATCGAATTAGAAATTCAAGTATTACCGACAAAAATTCAAGACATTGCAGATATTGAGGTGTCCACAAAAAAATCAAACCCCGGTCGAGATATCATGCTCAAGGTGGTGGAGAGACGAGACACCCTTAGTCAATGGGAATATGCCCATAAAGTAGAGGTGTACACCCGAGCGACGGAGAAGAAAATACGAGAAGAAAAATCAGATAGGGAGAAGGAAAAGGAAGAAGAAAAGCGGAAGAAAGAGCAAGAAAAAGCGGACGAAGAAAACCTTGACCCTACTGGTGCAGATGATCCCTTTGCCGAGAAAAGAAAGGTCGACGACGCCATCTCGAGAAACATGAACCTCGTCGAGATCCAGTTGACTAGAAATTATGCTCCTCCGAGTAAAGTGAAAGAAATCAGAAACGCCTACGATAAAAAAGGAAGCGATCGTAATCTTTATTATACCACTACGGTAAAATCAAATTTCAATTTCTTTCAAAATTTAATTCATCTTGATGACCTGCACCAAACTCCGATTACTTCGCCTGTTTCAGGAGTTGGAATTCTAAGTTATAAATACAGATTGGTCGAACAATACGAAGAAAACGGTCAGAAAATTCATAAAATAAAAATCATTCCACGCGGTTCCGCTACTACAACTTTGTCCGGGCACATCTATGTTATCGATTCCATCTGGATGATACAAAAATTGGAATTGACCCTTGAAAAAGGGAATCTTTTGATGTATGATTATTTTACGATCGAACAAGAATACAAAAACCAAGGAGACAGCTTAAATATTCTTACCGAGCAAAAACTGATTTACGGAGTAAAATACAAGGATTACGAATCCGATTGTATCACTTTAACGGAATATTCGGATTACAATTTTTCTCCGGGATTTGCGCCAAAATTCTTCAACAACGAATTGTCCATCACAGAAAAGGCAGCCTACGAAAAAGACACCTCTTATTGGCAACAAAAGAGAGCCGTTGTACTTACTGATGATGAACGAAAATACATAGCCGTAAAAGACAGCATAGAGAGTGCGCACAACAAAAAAGAGTATTTAGATTCCGTTGACGCCATTTTTAATAAAGTAACCGCTTTAAAAGTCCTTTGGTGGGGAATAGATCATCGAAACAGAGACAAAAAAGTGCAATGGAGCATTAATTCTTTAGCTGCTTTTGCGCGACCGCTTTATATCGCCGGACCGAGATTAGCCCCTGGGTTTTCTTACTTTAAGAAATGGGATAACGAACGATTTATTGACACGTATGCAGAGGTTACCTACGGCCTTTTAAACAAGGATGTCAAAGGGAACATGTGGACGAATTTCAGATACGACCCTTTTCATTTTGGAAACATTGGCGTGGTTTTGTCCCACGATTTTGATGTAATTCGAAGTTTTGATGCCATTACGCAAATCTACAAAAGGTCGAATTTTATTGAAACTACAAAAATCAGAGTTAACCATTTTAGAGAGTACATTAACGGACTTTATTTAAGCACGGATGTTGACTTTTCGGAAAGAAGAGATGTTAATAAATACAAGTTTGTCGAGTTGCTAGATAATACTATTCCTAACGAAGCGCCAACTGTTTTTGATTCTTACCAAGCTATGGTGATTGACATGACTTTGAGTTATGTGCCGGGGCAGAAATACATGCGCGAACCAAATAGAAAAGTGCTCTTAGGTTCAAAATGGCCCACCTTTTACGCGACTTATGAGGTTGGAGTTCCAAAAATATTTGGTAGTGATATCAACCATGAGTATGGCCTTTTAGGAATGCGCCAAACCTTTAAAATTGGAACTTTAGGTACAACGAATTATCATATAAAAGCCGGAAAGTTTCTCTCTTCCAAGGCGCTTTACGATGCCGATTTTAAATACCACAGAAGGAGTGACCCGTTTTGGTTCTCCAACCCACTTTATACTTTCCAAGATTTAGATTCTTCTCTACCATCAAAGGACATTTTTTACGAAGCACATTTTGTACATCACGACAACGGTGCGATCCTAAATAAAATCCCATTTATGAAGAAAACGGGAATAGGCTTAGTCGTCGGTGGCGGTGCTTTGTACGTTAAGGAATTTGATTGGCAACATTATGAAATATTGGCTGGCTTAGAAAGAAATTTTAAATTCTCGAGAAGAAAGTTGAGAATTGGAGTTTATGGCGTACTTTCAGACGGGAATAGGATCGACCCCCAAACCACATGGAAAATCAGCTTCGCCATACTCGATTTAAGGAATATGAAATGGAATTTTTAGACCGTGCTTGACAAAGAGTTTACATACAAAACGATAGAGCAATGTGTAGCTGTTTTTTCCGTTAAATACTAGATTGATTTTCTATGAAAAAGATTCTTTTCTTACTTTTTTCGCTTCAAGTAGTATTTGCTTTCGCTCAAACTAAAATTTCTGGTCAAGTCATAGACGAATTAGGTCTGCCTATACCCGGAGTTAAAGTATTTGTACAAAAAGGAGCTGATTTAAGAACCATAGCCGATCAAAATGGTTATTTCGAAATGTTCCTCAATAGTGGCGAGTATACCTTAGTCATTGATTTTCCCGGTTACGAAAGACGTTCAGAATTCTGGGGAGTAGAGAACACGGAAATTCATAGGATTTTGGAGCTTTCCCCGCTTCAAGTGCAAGATTTGCAGGACATGGAGGTCAGTACCAAGCGAACTAACCCAGGTCGAGAGATTATCCTCAAAGTCATCGAAAGAAGAGATACTATTAGTCAATGGGCTTATCCTCACAAAGTGGAAGTCTATACGCGAGCTACCGATATAAACATTGAACGGCCAGAAAGCGACAGAAAACAACAAAGGCGTGCCGAAAAAGCGACCAAAGATTCTTTAGAACGGGTGGAAAAGGAAGCGGAAGAATTATTAAAGTCACAAGCGGAAAACCAAGATACGATTCAAAAGGATTTAAGTAAAAAGGAATTGGCAAGCATCAAAGAAGATTCTATACAAAAAGCTTTGATGAACAAACCTCCGGAAGTGAAAATCCCGAAAATGAACATGGTCGAGGTGCAAATGTTACGAGAGTTTTCGCCACCAAACGATGTCAAAGAAACGAGAAATGCTTATCTCAAAAAAGGCAGAGATTACGATTTGTATTATACCACAACCGTAAAGACCAATTTTGATTTCTTTCAAAACTTAATGCGATGGGATGATTTACACGAAGTGCCGATTATTTCTCCTATTTCCGGTCCGGGGATATTGAGCTACAAGTATCGTTTGGTTGCACAATATGAAGAAGACGGTCAGAAAATCCACAAAATAGAAATCATACCAAGAGGATCTTCAACCTCTAGTCTAGCTGGATATATCTACGTTATTGATAGCATCTGGATGATTCAAAAGTTAGATTTGAGTTTGAAAAATGGTTCGCTTTTGTACCACGACTATTTCAGCGTAATGCAGGAATACGACAACCTTGGAGACAGCTTGAATGTGCTCACAAAACAAGTATTAAACTACGGTATAAAAGTCGGTTCTGAAGACTCAAAAGGCAGGACATTAACCACTTTTGAAAACTATGAATTCAATGTCGTTTATCCTGAGAAATATTTCGGAAACGAACTTGCCGTTACTACGCAAGAGGCGTATGACAAAGACTCAACCTTTTGGGAAGCAAATCGAAAATTGAGCTTAACGGAAGACGAAAAAGAGTTCATTCGCATCAAAGACAGCGTTGATGTTGCACATATGCGAGTAGAATATCTCGATTCTGTAGATTCCGTTTACAACCGAATTAATTTGCTTGAGGTTTTAGTTGAAGGAATAGGATACAGAAACCGGGAAACCATGACAAGATGGTATTTTCCTAGTGTTTTGAGTTTGGTAAACTTCTTTACCCCGGGTGGAATTAGGTACAGTGCCAACGTATATTACAATAGACGTTGGGAGAATCAAAAAGCCATAACTATTGCTCCTGATGTATCTTTTGGTCCGCTGAATAAAGACTTAAAAGGAAAGCTCTTTCTTGATTATTTATACGACCCCATGCACATCGGTCATTTTGGAGCAGAGATTCGGCACGATTTTGATCAAATTCGTAGTTACGATGCGATTACACAGGTTCTTTTTCGAAACAACTACATAGAAAAAACAGAATTGGCTGGGACGTATTCTAGAGAACTTGTAAACGGACTTTATCTTAACGGAAAGGTGAGTTTTTCTGAAAGAAGAGATATCTCTGACTATAAATTCTCCTTGAATTATGACTCTCTTTTCGGTGCAGGGACATTTGATGTGGAACAATTCAAGCCCTATCAAGGACTTTTTACCAAAATAGACTTTACTTGGGTGCCGGGACAAAAGTATATGCGCGAACCGTATCGAAAAGTAGTTCTCGGTTCAAAATGGCCAACCTTTAGCGCAGGGTATGAACGAGGTATTCCAAAAGTTTTTGGCAGTGATATCGACTACGAATATTTGCTGTTAACCATAGGTCAATCTTTCAAAATTGGAACGATAGGGACTTCTAAATACAGGATTAAATCCGGTAAATTTTTATCGGCACGGGAGCTGTATGTCGTCGATTACAAATACCAAAGAAGAAGTGACCCTGGGATTTTTTCCAATCCTTTGAATTCGTTTCAAAACTTACAAGTGTTGCTGCCGACTAATGATATCTATTATGAAGGACACTTTATCCATCACGACAATGGAGCCATCGTCAATAAGATTCCCTTCATGAAGAAAACGGGCTTAGGTGTGGCTTTTGGAGGAGGGGCAATGTATGTTCCTGAATTCAAGCATTTCCATTCTGAAATATTTGCCGGTGTCGAGCGTAACTTTAGAATTTTCGGAGAAAAAATAAGATTTGGATTGTACATAGTGGCAACCGAAGGGAATACAATCAAGCCAAATACCACCTTTAAAATTGGTATTACACCGATAAGTAGATTCTCTAGCGATTGGGATTATTAATTCGTCAAGTAGGCTATTTCAAATTTCACCTTATCTTTGTTTAAATTCTATTCAAAACAGCATGTACGGTAAATTAAAATCCCATTTAGCAGAAGAGTTAAAATCCATCGAAGACAACGGCCTTTATAAAAAGGAACGCATCATAACCTCCCCTCAAGGTGCAAACGTTGAAGTGAGTTCGGGTGAAGAAGTAGTCATCATGTGTGCAAACAACTACTTGGGTTTGTCTTCTAATCAAGAAGTTATCGAAGCGTCTAAAAAGACCCTAGACTCGCACGGTTTCGGAATGTCATCTGTAAGATTTATTTGCGGAACTCAGGATATCCATAAAGAATTAGAGAAAAAAATATCTGATTTTTACGGTACAGAAGATACTATTTTATACGCTGCTGCCTTTGATGCGAACGGTGGGTTGTTCGAACCGTTATTCGGAGTCGAAGATGCAATTATTTCAGATGAATTGAACCACGCCTCGATTATCGATGGTGTTCGTTTGTGTAAAGCACAAAGATACCGTTACAAGCACTCAGACATGGCTGACTTGGAAGATCAATTGAAGAAAGCGCAAGACCAAAGATTCAGAATTATCGTGACTGATGGTGTATTCTCAATGGACGGTGATATCGCGAAAATGAACGAAATCTGTGATTTAGCCAAAAAATACGATGCATTAGTAATGTCCGACGAATGCCACTCTGCTGGTTTCATCGGGAAAACAGGTAGAGGTGTTCCAGAATACCACAACTGTCAAGACGGAGTTGATATCATCACAGGTACACTTGGTAAAGCCTTGGGTGGAGCTATGGGTGGTTATACTACAGGTAAGAAAGAAATTATTGAGATATTGCGTCAACGTTCACGTCCGTATTTATTCTCAAATTCCTTGGCGCCGAGTATAGTTGGGGCTTCTAATAAAGTATTCGAAATCTTAAGTGCAACGACTGAGCTAAGAGATACTTTAGAAGAAAACACAAAATACTTCAAGAAAGCCATTATTGAAGCTGGTTTTGACATCACACCGGGTGATTCTCCAATCGTTCCAATCATGCTTTACGACGCGGCACTTTCTCAAAAATTCGCCGATATGTTATTGGTAGAAGGAGTTTACGCTATCGGATTCTTTTATCCAGTAGTGGCTAAGGGGAAAGCGAGAATTAGAACTCAAATCTCTGCTGCACATACTCGCAAAGATCTAGATAAAGCCATTGCTGCTTTCATTAAAGTAGGTAAAGCTTTAGAGGTCATTTAAGAAGTTTTCAAAGTCAAAATATGCTGATGTTTTAAGAACATTGGCATATTTTAACGAGTCTATAAATTGAATTTTTTATCTTTGTTCTTTAAATATGAAATTAACTCACTCCATATTTTACGCCCTTTTTATAGGGATAATTGTAACTACAGTCTTACAAGTGTCTTTGTTGAGCGCGTCTGATTTAGAGAAAATTAGTTTTGTGGAAGAAGAGCAAGAAACGGAAGATGTGTCGACAGATATCATGGATACGTTTTTTGAAGAATACGAGAGCAACCAAAGCCCCATTTCATCTCAATGGCTAAGTCTCCAAAAAAGAAAGTTTAATCACGATGCGAAAGACTATAAAGATGTCTATTTGTGTGTGTTAAACTCCCCTCCAGAGTGTTGATTAATAGTGTCGCGAAGCAATATATTAATTAATAAAACGTATCAATGAAAAAATTATTTTCAACTTGGAAGTCAGACCTACCGTCTGGTTTAGT
>JBLIKY010000113.1:0-7217 GCA_047637535.1 Lentimonas sp. | reverse complement strand
CGTATTTTTTTGAATCATGAAGTTTTTGAAACCCTTCTTTAATTGCTTCTTCAGTAAGGGAGGAAATCCAAAGTCGTTTGATGGGTACTTTGCAATTGGCTTTGAGAAGAACCCATCGTTGTATAAGTTCCCCCTCTTGTCCAGCATCCCCGCAATTGATTACTTCTGTTGCCAAAGCGACGAGTTTTTCTATGCAGGCAAACTGTTTTTGTACCCCACTGTTTTGAATGACTTTGATGCCAAAATTAGGGGGGATGATAGGAAGGTCCTCCAGTTTCCAGTACTTCCAGTTTTCATTGTAGTCTTGCGGTTCTTTTAAAGTGCAAAGGTGTCCAAATGTCCAGGTAACACAATATCCATTCCCTTCAAAGTACCCATCATGGCGTTGTGAAGCCCCGATTATTTCGGCGATGTCTTTGGCTACACTTGGCTTTTCGGCTATACAGAGTTTCATTTAAGAATCAAGATTGTGGAAAAGCGAATTTAGCAGGATTTTTGGATGAATATTGGGGTATTGACAGAGAGTTATACACGAATTTGACAAAGTAAATGTGAAGAATTTGATCGAATCTTTTTTCTTTAAAATTGTATTCACTAAGAATGTTTATGTTACAATGTTGTATATTAGCGGCTTAAACATATAAAACATATTCACTATGATTAGAAAAATTACTATTTGCGTTGCTTTGACATTTTTCGCAGCAACGTCCTTTTCACAAACCAATTTATCACTTGATACTTGGGCAACTGATATTGATGCGTCTAACTGGTCTGAGCCATTTAATGGATGGGCTGGTACGACAGATACTTCTGTAACAGAAGCAACAGTTGGTAACACAGGTTCTGCAGCTCATTTAAATCCGGTTGACCTTAATCCTTTGCAAGTTCCTTTGTGGGCAAGTTTTTTGGAATTAGGTGATCAAGGAATAGCTACAACAAATATTGTTGACTCAATTTACTTTTTTATTAAACAATCTAGAGGAAGTAGTGATCTTCAAACACAAGTTGAGGCACTTTTAACTAAAAACGGTGATACTGTTGCTTACGGATTCGCATTAGTTGGTCAAGAATTATTGACTTATACTAAAGTAGGATTTGAAATGGACTATAGTTTCGCACAGTCTATGGCTACTCCTGATTCAATGTTTCTTACTGTAATTGCATTAACATCAGCTGACCCTGAAGGAGCTTATGCAGAAGTTGATGACTTCGTTTTTACTCCTAAAGTATTTGTTGGAATCAAAGAAGTTGCTAAAACTAACCGCATTTCTGTTTATCCTACAATTGCGAACAGTAAAGTAACTTTTGAATTCAATGGTGAAGTTGCAGAGACTTTGGTTGTCACTGATTTGAATGGTCGAATCATTGAAACTATGAATGTTTCAAACTCAATCATCAAAGTTCTTGACGTCAAAAACTACAACAACGGAACTTATTTTTATTCTATAACAAACCAAACAAATCAACCAACTACAGGTAGATTTATTGTTCTTAAATAACTTGTATGATTAGTCTTTAAAAAAACGGATTCATTTTTTTAAAGACTAAAGCAATTTTTTGTGTCCCAGTAAGAATGATCTTACTGGGATTTTTTTTTGATTGTAATAAAACATTAGAATGAGGAACAGGGTTTGAGTTAACAGTTTTTGAGTTGGAGTGATCAGTTTTTTTTCTTTCCATACTCCATACTCCATACTCCATACTCCATACTCCATACTCCATACTCCATACTCCATACTCACCAAGCACATAATACTTCTTCAGGACAACACATTTTGAATTAATCGAGAAAGTTGTAAGAATGAATAGCCTACTTTTTTATGTATCGATTTACTTTAAAAGAAAAAGGGTGCTTTGCATCTATGTTTTGCTCCAAAATCCCACTGATAGCCCATTCATTTAAATCGAAATCAGGGAAGAATGTGTCTGCATCGAAAGTTGAATTCACATGAGTTATATACATTTCACTCACAATATTTAGATCCAGAGCTTGTCTGTAAATTTCCCCTCCGCCGATTATAAAAACAGTTCTTTCTTCTTCATTTTTATAATGCTCCGCACACTCCTCTAAGGAATGAAATACTTTGCAATCGCTTGCTTGGTAATTTTTGTTTCGGGTAAGAATTACATTTTCTCTTTTTGGAAGTGGTCTGTATTTTTCAGGAATGCTTTCGTAATTCTTTCTTCCCATTACCACGATTTGTCCCAAAGTAGTTTCTTTGAAGAATTTCATGTCGTTGGGTAAATGCCACATGAGATCATTGTTTTTGCCAATTCCTTTTTCCTGATCAAAGGCAACGATTAATGATATTTTCATTTTTTGGTAAGAAATAAATTGAATACTTAAATGGCAACAGCTCCTTTAATATGAGGGTGTGGATCGTAATTTAGCAATTCAAAATCCTCAAGTTTAAAACTGAATATATCCTTGACAGATGGATTGATTTTCATTGTTGGAAGGGGCCTACAATCTCTAGAAAGTTGAAGGTTTGCTTGTTCAATGTGATTGCTGTACAAATGGGCATCACCAAAAGTATGTACAAAATCACCTAGCTCTAAGTCGCAAACTTGAGCAACCATCATGGTCAATAAAGCATAAGAAGCAATGTTAAATGGAACTCCTAAAAAGGTATCCGCACTTCTTTGATACAATTGACAACTCAGTTTATTGTTGGCAACATAAAATTGAAACAAAGTGTGACAAGGAGGTAAAGCCATGTTTTCAACATCCGCGACATTCCAAGCTGACACTATCAATCTTCTTGAATCTGGATTTGTTTTAATTTGCTTGATGAGGTTAGTTATTTGGTCTATTGTTCCACCATCTTTGGCTGGCCAACTTCTCCATTGATGTCCGTAAACTGGTCCCAAATTTCCATTTTCATCCGCCCATTCGTCCCATATCGAAACTTTGTTGTCTTTTAAGAACTTAATATTGGTGTCGCCTTGAAGAAACCAAAGTAATTCAACGATGATTGAGCGCAAATGACATTTTTTAGTCGTTACCAAGGGAAACCCCTTGTTTAAATCAAATCGCATTTGATGCCCGAAAACTGAGGTTGTCCCCGTCCCGGTACGATCTTCTTTAAGCGTTCCTTCGTCTAAAATTCGTTGTAATAATTGATGGTATGCTTTCATGAAATCACTTGTTCTTAGGCCTCAAAGATACAAAATCCCAAAGGAATATTTTTGAGTTTAGGTAGGGTGATATAGTATATAGTATTAACAATACTTGCCTGAACTTCGAAACAATGCCAACGTTCACAAGCCTTATCAAACAATGATTAGAAATATTAACAATATTCAGTATCTTTCAAATTGTTTATAAGAATTTAGAATTGTTTAAAAATATGAAACAGCTTTTATTGTTATTAATTCTTGCTTTCAATTTCAGCATCTCGGCTCAAATCGACATTAAGAAGAAATATTACGGTATTTATACAGGTGTAATTCCTTCCTACAAAATGGAAATGAATGGTCATGTTTACGTTGTCGATAAGTCAAAAATTGACATAGAGATTTTCTCGCAGTTTCTTAATATAAGAATAGGAAGCTCTTTGAGTAAAGGGTTTTACACGGTCTTGTATGAAACGGATGAAAAATATGTGCTAAATGTGGAGATGAGTGACCAAACTATTGGGGAAGAAATCACACTCTTTAAAAACGGAAAAAAAATTGAACGAAAAGGTTTTTCACCTCAACCCGATTGTTTATTGTTTCGGTAATTTTTCGAGAGGAAGGGTAATGCAAAAGGTAGTGCCCACTCCATAGGTGCTTTTTACCTCAATTCTTCCTTTGTGTGCTTCAATGATACGCTTCACGTAAAATAAACCTAGGCCAAAACCTTTTACGTCGTGACGATTTCCGGTGTGGACACGGTAAAATTTTTCAAATATAAACTTCAAATTTTCTCTTTTTATTCCATTTCCATTGTCCTCGATTTCTAAAATAAAGTTTCTGTCGTCGTCTTTCGTCCGAATTGAAATTCTCGGTTTCCCTGTACAATACTTAGTGGCGTTATCCAAAAGATTGTAAAGCACATTGGATATATGAACCTCGTCCAACATAATCACTTCATTATTCGCGTGTAAAGCAAGGTTAAATTCACCGCCGTCTTCTTCGTATTTAAATTCAAAACTATCTTTAACTTCTAAAAGTAGTTCGTGAATTTCCACAGGTGACTTCTTCAAGACCACTTGATCTCTGTCCATTTTGGCAATGTTGAGAACCCTTTCAACTTGATTTTCTAATCTTTTGTTTTCTTTAAATATTATTCCAGCGTAATTTTTGAGTTTAATAGGGTCATCTGAAAAATCGTTTCGCAAAAGCATTTCACTCGATAATCCTATGGTGGCAATGGGAGTTTTTAATTCGTGAGTCATGTTATTTATGAAGTCATTTTTAACCGTCGAAAGGTTTTTTTGCTTCAACACTATCGCTATAGACAACCCGAAAAACAAAATTATTATGGCCAGAATCACGACAACAATAATCCAGCCAGGCACCATTTTTGAGATAGAAAAGTTGGAGTTTCTCGGCTTCACAATCTTTAAAGTAAGAATACGATTGACTTTGGATGAGTCTTGAATTTGTCTTTTAGGGATAAGTTTTGTCTTATGAAATTCAGAATTTGGAATGTCTTTTTTGGTTGGATTTGTAGCGATTATTCGCTGATTGTTTACATCGTAAATGGAGTACACACAAAGGATGTTGAATTTGTTTTTTGAAAACAATCGATCAATAAAATTCGACAACGAATCCCTTCTTATGTAATCCGCGATTCCATAAGAAAAGAGGATGTCTCTTGAGTTTGACGTTCTGGAGAAATAGCTTTGTTTTACTGTGTTTGGTTTAAGTTCGAACTTTACATTGAGGGTCCAAATTAACTCAGAAATATTATCATTTATATCAACTTGAGCTAAGCTGTCCTCCGTGAGTATGGATTTTTTTTGCTTTACTTGAGACGAGTAGGTGGATTTAAACCAAAAGAATTGAAGAGCAATAATTGCAATTAAAGACATTACGCCAACAGTAATTAGTCGGTTTATGCTATTCGTTTTTAACATTTAATACACCTTAATACTAGGGTCAATATTTTTTGCCCAATCAGTTATTCCGCCTTTTAAGTTAAGTAAGTTGTCAAACTTATGGGATTGAATTAGATAATCTACTGCACTTTGTGAGCGGCTACCCATTCTGCAAAGTATGATTACAGTTTTTTCTCTCGATATCTCTGAAAATCTATGAGGAATTTCAGAAAGTGGTATATGGTCGCCACCTATGTTTCCTGCTTCGAATTCATACCTCTCTCTAACATCAATTAACTGAAAATCGCGATTTTCATCAAAATACATTTTCAATTCGCTTACATCTATCGTGTTCATTGTACTTGTTTTCAAAGTTGTACAATATTGATTTAGAAGCGTTAAATTCATTATCGACGGTGAAACACCACTAATTGGGTTACTTGAGTCTTTTGAATAATTGATTGTGGTTCCTTCGTTTTTCAGGCTATTATAAATATAAAGTTTTTCTGCTAAAATCATTTCATTTTTAACGATTAGTTTTATCGTCTCCATCGCCATCATACTGCCTATGATTCCTGGGAGTGCACCAATAACTCCGTTTTCGGCACAGTTTTTTACTTCATTTGGGTTTGGTGGTTCAGGGAATAGATCGCGGTAGTTAGCCGAACGTGTTCCATCCTTTTTCAGCATGTTGAATACAGAAACTTGCCCTGAGTATTCTTGTATCGAACCGTGGATATTTGTTTTGTCATACAAAACACATAGGTCATTAATGAGGTAGCGTGTTCCAAAGTTATCTGTACCATCTATGATATAGTCGACGTTTTCGCTCAGATCAACTGCATTTTCCACACGTAAGAATTCTTCAACAACATTTACACGTATAAAAGGATTGTTTGCTTTAATGCGATTTCCGAGAAGTTGCGCCTTGTTCTTTCCAATATCATCTGTTGTAAAGGCGATTTGTCGATGAAGATTGCTTTGTTCAACACGATCACCATCAATAATTGTGATTTCTCCGACTCCCGCCGCGCCAAGATACATCGCAACCGGAATACCTAATGCGCCAGCTCCAACGATTGCTACTTTGGCGTATTTCAATTCCCTTTGCGACTCCTCGCCAAATTGATTCAACCGAATCTGTCTATCGTATTGTACTTTTTCTTCCTTGGAAAACATAGGACAAAAATAAAGGATACTTTCGCTATGAAGGTATCCTTTTTGTGATTTTATTAAAGTCTCGTTTTAAAATCCTTTAACTCCATTTACCGTGGTGTACTTAAGAATGTTTTTCTTGTCCGGGTAAATGCGTGCAAATGCAGATTGTACGGCCATTGTTCCTTCATGAAAACCACACAAAATAAGCTTTAATTTATTTGCATAGGCATTGACATCTCCAACTGCGTAAATTCCCGGTATGTTAGTCGAATAATCCAAAGTGTCAACAACGATAGCGTTTTTTTCGATTTCTAACCCCCAGTCTCCAATCGGACCTAAACTAGGTTTTAAGCCAAATAATGGGATGAAATGATCGGTAGGAACCCTGATTAAGCCGTCTTTTTGGTGAGTTACTTCTACTCCTTCAATTGAATCATTTCCATAAAGTCCAGTAACTTCAGCTTCTGTAATTAAGTTGATGATGCCTTTCTCGGCCATGTCAAAGACTTTTTGAACTGAGTCCAAATGACCTCTAAAACTACTGCTTCTGTGAACCAAGGATACGTCTTTAGCGATTTTTTTCTCTGCTAAGAAAATTGACCAATCCAAAGCAGAATCACCTCCACCAGCAATTACGACGCTTTTTCCTCTGTAAAACTCAGGGTCTTTGATAATGTATTCAACTCCTTTGTCCTCAAACTCTAGTATGTTGCTAATAGGTGGTTTTCTTGGTTCAAACACCCCTAATCCACCTGCTATAATAACAATTGGAGCCTTGTGTTGAGTTCCTCTAACGGTTGTAACAACGAATTGATCATCGTCCATTTTTTCAATGGTTTGCGCCGCTTCCCCTAAAGTAAACCCAGGCTTAAATGGGGCTGCCTGTTCCATTAAATTCTTAACCAAGTCACCAGCTAAAATAGATGGAAACCCTGGAATATCGTATATCGGTTTTTTAGGATAGATTTCAGAACATTGACCTCCTGGTTGAGGCAATGAATCGATAAGATGGCATTTTAACTTTAAGAGACC
>JBLIKY010000112.1:0-7259 GCA_047637535.1 Lentimonas sp. | reverse complement strand
CTGGACCTGTAAAGCACTTGCGAACAGATTTCTCCTTCTTCGCGGAGGACAAAACAGCGCTTGATATTGCACAACTCCTGCATCCTACACCTGCAGTTGTTGGGGTTCCAGAGAAAGAGACGATGGATTTACTGGCCACTGTTGAACCTCATGACCGCATGCTTTATACTGGTTTTTTAGGTCTTTTGGGGCCAGAACATACTAATTTATACGTCAATTTAAGATGCTGTCAGATACAAGAAGGCAAAGCCTTTTTGTATCTTGGCGGAGGATATACCCAGGCCTCAATTCCGGAAATGGAATGGGAAGAAACGGAAAACAAAGCCATGACCTTGATCAAGGCAATTGATAAAATTAAAGGATGACCCACTATACAACGAGTGCTAAAGAAAACGTCTATTTATTTGTAGAGACTTGTGTTGCTTGCGGACTAAAGAACGTTGTTGTTTCCCCTGGGTCAAGAAACGCTCCTTTGGTGATTGCTTTTGACGAACATCCAGAAGTGAATTGCATAGTAATCCATGACGAACGAAGCGCCGCATTTTTTGCCTTGGGGATGGTGTTGGCGAAGAATGAACCGGTAGCTGTTTTGTGTACATCTGGTTCGGCTGTTTTAAATTATTTTCCAGCAGTAGCCGAAGCGTTTTATCAATGCAAACCTTTGGTTGTAATTAGTGCTGATCGACCTAAAGAATGGGTAAATCACGGAGATGGCCAGACTATAATGCAAGAAAATGTCTTTGGGAAACACGTTCGTAATCAGTTGACTTTAAGTGATCAGAACGAATCAGAATCCTATCAAAAACAACTTCGCGACGGTGTCAAAAATGTATTTTCCTCGGCTTTAGGCGGCTGGAAAGGACCGATTCATATCAATTTTGGTTTAAACGAACCACTTTATGGTACTCGGCTTGTCGATAGATTGATTCATCCTCTTTTGATTGATTTTGATTTCGAAATTGAGAAGAAAGAACTTGTTGTTGAAATGGATCTTTTGGGTCAGATTTGGCAAAGTTCAAAAAAGAAACTCGTGCTCTGCGGTCAGATGGAGAAAAATGGTTTTTTGCAGCAGCAACTGCAGATTTTATCCGAAGACCCTAGTGTTATAGTGATGGTTGAGAATACCTCTAATTTACATCATGCAAATTTTATACATTGCATTGACCGCACTTTGGAGTCGATCAGCGATAGTTTAGATGATTTTGACCCCGAAGTTTTAGTAACAATTGGTGGAGCGGTAATTTCTAAGAAAATTAAAACATGGTTACGTCAATCAAGTGTTGAAGAACATTGGCGCATTGGACCTGAATTTCCAGAAATGGATACCTATCGCAAGATGACGGTTTCTTTGACATGTTCGCCAAATAGCTTCTTCTTAAACTTAAATGGGTTAACCCGACAAATGGATTCTACTTACGGGCCCAAATGGAAACAAAAAGACCATTTGGCGCAAGAGATGGCAACTGCTTTTTTATCTAAAGCAAGTTTTTGCGATCTAAAGGTCTTTGAGCTGATGTTAGATTGTGTTCCGGATGATTCTGTTTTGAGCATGGCTAATAGTTCGGTCATACGCTATGCTCAGCTTTTCAATCCTATTCGAGGAGTTACGTATCAAGCTAACCGAGGAACCAGTGGGATAGACGGCAGTACAAGCACTGCAGCTGGAATTGCATTTTCTAACCCCGAACGATGGAATGTATTTATCACAGGAGACGTTTCTTTCTTTTATGACAGCAATGCACTTTGGAATTCGAATCTGACTCAGAACTTGCGTATCGTCATGATAAACAATGGGGGAGGAGGAATTTTTGATATTATTCCCGGTCCGTCAGCAACCAACCAAGGCGAAAAATATTTTGTAGCGAAGCACGACACATCAGCTCAATATTTGTGTAAATGTTTTGGTATTGAATATTTGAAATCTGGAAGTGAAGAAGAACTTTTAGGCCAAATGGAAAACTTTTTTTCTTACGAAGAAGGAGAGCGACCAAAACTAATGGAAATAGACACGAAGGAATTGGAAAATTCCGAGATTCTAAAACAATTTTTCACTTCAATAAAACAATAAAACTATACAAATCTTTAAGGGTGATATTAAAATTACTTGAAGGTCAACTATGGTTTTTTTCTTCATGTTTTCAATTGGTCGTCCCCATGCTCGGGCATAAGCGGTGTTGAGTTATACAATTGAGTGGGTCTAATTGACTTGAAAAGTCTAATTAACCATGCAATCTCTTAGACTAACTTTAATTTTGTTAATTGTTTTTAGGACAAATTTAATATTGCATTCTAAATTACTCGTTTGGTTAGGCACAGTAATGAAAGAAAGTACAATACATGAACAACATAAGACTTCATTGAATCTTGACAAAAAAAGCACAAATAGATTCAACGATTTATTACTAATTTTACGCTGTAATATTTTAAAAAGATGGATTTAGATTTCGGTTTACTTTTAACCACACAAGGTTTGTTTTATGTTTTTGTATTGACTTTACTTGAGATTGTTTTGGGTATAGATAATATCATATTCATTTCAATCGTCACGGACAATTTAGAAAAGAGGGAACAAAGAAAAGCAAGAAACATTGGTTTGACCTTGGCTTTAGTGATACGATTGTTGCTATTGAGTATCGTAGGGTATATTATGGGTATGGTTGAACCATTGTTCACCATTTTTGAAGTCGATTTTTCTGGCCAAAGCTTGGTGCTGCTCCTAGGAGGAATGTTCTTAATTTATAAAAGCACTGTCGAAATGCACAAAAGCATTACAGGTGAACAGGATACTCATGTTTCAAGTAAAAAGAAAGGATTGTCCAATATCATAATTCAAATTTTATTAATTGATATAGTATTCAGTTTTGATTCAATTATTACGGCTATCGGTATGACTAACGGAATTGCTCAAGATACAGGAGGTAACCCACTCATTATTATATACACAGCAGTTATCATTTCAATGATCGTCATGATGGTGTTTGTTAAACCGATTAGTGACTTTATCAGCGCAAGACCAACGATAAAAATGATTGCATTGGCATTCTTAGTTACTATAGGAGTTATTCTAATTGCAGAGGCATTCGGACAGCACGTGCCAAAAGGATATATTTATTTCGCAATGCTTTATGCGCTCATCGTTGAGTTTATGAATATCAAAATGCGTAAAAACGGTGGAGTTAAAGAATAGAGAGATGGCCTCAAATTTATTTTTTTCGTTAGATGAAGAGATTTCCATAGAAGATCAATACGAAGATTTGCTCTTTGATGATAAAACGTTCTTTAATCAAAAAACGGTTCATCCTGTTTTGTACAAGTCCAGAATCACGAAAATGGGAAAGGTGCAAGAAGAATATGAAAAACTTGGAGGTCTCGTTAATGCTGAACCAATCTCTTTTAATCACGATTTTACTTTTATAGACCTCAAATCTGCCGTTGATAAATTTCATCTTATAAAATCAGATTTTTTATTGAAAGTCTTTCAATGTCAATCAGGTGTTCAGCTAATTGAACTGGTCACTCGTTTGTTAAAACTCTACAAAGACTATATCAAATGCTGGAAAATAGAAGGCGAACTTGACTTATCGGGAGTGTTAATGAGCAAGGAGCCAAACCCACTTTCCATTTTTGTTGCCGTTAAATCCTTTGACTCAAAAGGAGGAAAGAGTGTTTTGGATATAAAAAACATCGAATTTGATCACAAAGAAGTGCTGTTTAACGAGGCGAAAAGGTTAAATTTGCTTCTCAAAAATTGGAGTGAATAATGAAAGAATTTGAAAGCTTGAGAGCACAACTTTTAGAACAAGAGTGGCCCAATGTTTACCTCTTTAAATTTATTGTAAAAAACTCCGAAGAAAACCTTGCAAAAACAATGCAGTTGTTTGATGGCGAAGCAGAAGTTAAAACTCAACCGTCAAAAAACGGGACCTTTGTCAGCGTCAGTGCCAAAGAATTGATGCTAGATGTCGATTCCATTATTAATAAATACAAACAAGCCCAAACCATCCCGGGTATAATTTCTTTATGATTCTATTCTTCTCTCTTTCAAAGGTATTACTAGGCGTTTTGTCTCTGTCTCTTGCCATATTGGTTTTTATTATCGCCTACCGAAAGCTGCTTCTTTATATGGGACGCACCAACCTTGTACAAGCTGACTATGCCAATTTATATACGATAGAAATCCAACCGTCTAAAGGTGAAATTGAGTTTTTTTACGAATTAAAACAACTCAAAGAGTGCACACTTTCTTTATTGAATGTTAAACTCGAAAAGATTCTAGAGGTCGACAAGCGTATGGGTAAGATAGGTGGACAAAAAATAAAATTCGATACTTCCACAGTAGAGAACGGAACCTACTTTTACCAATTGGAAACGGATAATCAGAAAATTTCCAAGAAGATTTTCATCAACAATTAGTAGGTAGGCTGTCAATATGGCGTAAAAAAAACATTGGCAAAATTATTGACACTAGATAATCAAAGGTTAAATTTGTGACTCAGTTCACGCAAACAATATAAAATAAACATATTATGGCAATAGAAATCACAGACGCAAACTTCGAGGAAGTTGTATTAAAATCAGATAAACCAGTAGTTGTAGATTTTTGGGCAGAATGGTGTGGTCCATGTAGAATGATTGGTCCAGTTATCGATGAAATGCATACAGAATTTGAAGGAAAAGCGATTATCGGAAAAGTAAATGTTGATCAAAACCCTGGTGTTTCTGCAAAGTTTGGTGTACGTAACATTCCAACTATTCTTTTTGTTAAGAATGGTGAAGTTGCTGACAAAGCGGTTGGTGCAGTGCCAAAAGCACAGTTGGTAGAAAAACTTACTGCGATTCTTTAAATAGATCTCTAAGATTTTAAAGCCGTTAGTCGTGTGTCATTTGACATTACTAACGGCTTTTTTTTGCTTACTATTTGACTGAATGATTAACTTTGTGTTCACTTAACATTAATATGGATAAATTTCTTCACAGACTCAAATACTACGGCTTCGGATTTGGAATCGGAATTGTATTTGTTTTCTTTTTCTTTCAAAATAGAGGCTGCACTTGGTTGCCAGCAAATAGAGTGAAAAACTCGATTTTGGAAAGGGTTATTGTTATACCAGAAGCACAACTTGTGTTAATGAAGAAAAACGGTAATCTTGACAAGAAAATTCTACGCTATCTCAATGAAGGTGATGTTAATTTCTCCGAAAGTGATAAATCTGGACCTGACAAACGATACATAATCGGATGTGAAGATTTGCCTGACTTGTACTTTACACTGCCCGATGAAAGTTTTATTTCAGCCGTTTATATGGTGCCTACTAAAGATGTCGCAGACAGAAAAGGAAAAGCACTTATTAAGCACTATCCAAAAGACGATCATTTGTTCTTTGTGGACAGTATGGACCAAATGCCCTGTAGATTATCTAAATTGGGGTACAAAAATGAGATTGAGTTGCAAAAAGGGGTTGCAAAGTCCGCTTATCTTGATTTTGATAAATGCGTATTTAGCGAAGTAGCCAAACCTGTACATTATATTGAAACCAAAGATGGATTTGGTAAACCAATGGCTTTTAAAGCGATTTGGTACAAAAATAAAATCAATGTTGTTGGTCTGTATACCGACAAACCAGTTGATTGCCTATAGAGTTAAGGATAGATTGTTGATAATAAGTAGATATTGTTGGCAAGACTTATTTAAGAATATTTAAATTTGATTATGGAATTTACTGCCGAACAAATTGCAGGATTAGTCAATGGAGAAGTGGTTGGGGACAACGCAGCAGTTGTTTCAGGTTTATCTAAAATAGAAGAAGGACAACCTAACAGCTTATCATTTCTCGCTAATCCTAAGTACGAAGACTACATTTACACTACGGGTGCAACCATTTGCATAGTCAATAAAACTTTTGAGCCTACCAAAGAATTACCGAAATCATTAACCCTTATTAAGGTTGAAGATTCGCACGCTTGTTTTGCCAAATTGTTGGAGGCCTATGGTCAAATGACTAAAAAAGAACCGCAAATTCAAGAACAATCTTACATAGCTAAGTCAGCAAAAACAGGCGAAGGTTTGTATTTAGCTGCTTTCGCTTATATCTCTGAAGGAGCTAAAATAGGGAAGAACGTTACGATTTACCCTCATGTTTATATTGGTGAAAACGTAATTGTCGGTGACAATACTGTGATTCACTCAGGAGTTAAAATTTACCACGACTGTGTGGTGGGTGCAAATTGTATTTTTCACTCAGGTATCGTAATTGGAGCAGATGGCTTTGGTTTTGTACCTGACGAAAAAGGAGTTTTTTCTAAAGTACCACAAATCGGAAATGTTGTCATTGAAGACAATGTGGAAATTGGTGCCAATGCAACTATCGATAGAGCGACGCTTGGTTCGACTAGAATCAGAAAAGGTGTAAAACTCGACAACCTAGTGCATTTAGCGCACAACGTTGATGTTGGTGAAAACACAGCAATGGCGGCTCAAGCGGGTGTTGCTGGTTCGGCTAAAATCGGTCGCAGCGTAATGGTCGGTGGACAAGCCGGAATATCAGGACACATCACAATTGCCGATCAAACAAAAATAGTAGCCCAATCCGGAATACCGGGTAGCGTGAAAAAAGCAACTACACTTATGGGGTCTCCAGGTATACCAATGGACGACTTTAAGAAATCATATTTCGGATTCAGAAAGCTGCCTTTCATTCTAAATAAACTTCAAGATTTAGAAAAAAGAATCAAAACATTAACGCAAGAAAAATCAAATGGCTGATAAGCAAAAAACACTGAAAGGAGAAATTCACCTTTCAGGAATAGGTTTACATACAGGAGAAAAAGTGAATATCCATATTCTTCCAGCTGGAGATAATCATGGATATAAGTTTCAAAGAATGGACCTCGATAACCAACCGACTATTAAAGCCGATTGCGACTTGGTGGTTGCTACAGATAGAGGGACAACACTAGAACAAAATGGTGCTCGGGTTTATACAACCGAACATATCCTAGCAGCACTTTACGGCATGGAAGTAGACAATGCTTTGATTCAGATAGACGGACCGGAAGTTCCAATTATGGATGGTTCATCTTTATTGTTTGTTGAAGCAATTGAAAAAGCGGGTATAGTCGAACAAACAGCCGAGAGAAATTATATCGTTTTAGACCAGAACATCAAATGGGAAGATCCAGAAAAAGGGGTTGAGTTTTTGGCGGTTCCAGATGATCATTATCGAATTACAGTTATGGTGGATTACAATTCACCAGCCTTA
>JBLIKY010000111.1:0-7281 GCA_047637535.1 Lentimonas sp. | reverse complement strand
ATGCTTTACGACGGGAGTATTTCTTCTATTGATTATGCAGACGAGCAAGTTGGTATTTACAGCGCCTGCTATAAATTAGCCATGTTGGTTACAATATTCTTGCAAGCTTATCGATATGCAGCCGAACCCTTTTTCTTTGCTCAGAGCAAAGACATTGACCGTGATAAGCAATACCGAAAAATCATGAATTATTTTGTTGCCATGGTCACGGGTGTTTTCTTGTTGGTGACTTTGAACATTGATTTTTTCAAAGGATTTATTCGCAACGAGGCCTATCACGAGGGACTACACGTTGTGCCAATTTTATTAATGGCAAATGTCTTTTTAGGTATTTACTTTAACCAAAGTATCTGGTATAAACTGTCAGGACAAACGAAGTTCGGTGCTTATATTGCGATTGGAGGAGCTTCTTTGACCGTTTTAGTGAATTATATTTTCATCCCTAAGTATGGATATGTTGCCAGTGCCTGGGCTACCTTGGTTGTTTATGCAGCTCAGACAGTTGCGTCATTTTTGCTCTCGAGAAAATACTACCCCATCAAGTACAATCTGCGAAAATTTGTCCTTTACATGGGTACTGCGGTACTATTTTATGCCTTGGCAAAACAAATCGACTTTGACTCTACAGCCTTGGACTATTTGAGTAAAAATGCATTTTTAGTTGCATTTATTGGTCTAGTTTTTTGGATGGAAAAACCGAAGAAAATTTCTTCCTCAATTTAGGGTTGATAAGTACCTGAAGCTTTGTAAAGAAGGGCGGTTAATATTTCTTAATTTTGAAACAATACGCAAAACATGCAAGTCAAAGTAATAAACAAGTCAAATAATCAACTTCCGGAATACGAAACGATGTCAAGCGCAGGTCTTGATGTTAGAGCCGTACTGGAAAAAAGTGTTGTATTGAAACCTTTAGAACGTACCTTAATCAAAACGGGTTTGTTTTTGGAAATCCCCTCAGGATATGAGTGCCAAGTAAGACCTAGAAGTGGTTTGGCTTTGAAAAAAGGGATTACTGTACTGAATTCACCTGGGACAATAGACGCAGATTACCGCGGAGAGGTCGGTGTGATTTTAATTAATCTTTCTAACGAAGACGTAATCATAGAAAACGGTGAAAGAGTGGCTCAATTGGTATTCGCAAAATACGAACAAGCCGTTTGGGAAGAATCAAAAAATTTAAGTGAAACAGAACGTGGTGCTGGCGGATTTGGCAGCACTGGCGTAAAATAAAGATATAGTAAGATGAAAGTAATTGTTCCTATGGCTGGAAGAGGTAGCCGACTAAGACCTCATACTTTAACTGTTCCTAAACCATTAGTACCTGTTGGTGGAAAGCCAATCGTGCACAGACTTGTTGAAGATATTGCAGCCGTTTGTCCTCAAAAAATTGAAGAAATAGCCTTTGTAATTGGTGATTTTGGTGAGGCAGTAGAAAAAGAACTAATCGAAGTTGCTGCTCAACTTGGGGCAAAGGGTTCGATTTATTATCAAGACAAGCCATTAGGAACAGCTCACGCAGTTTTGTGCGCCAAAGAAATGCTAGACGGTCCCGTTACTGTTGCATTTGCAGACACTTTGTTTAAAGCAAACTTTAAAATTGAAGACTCCGACGAAGGGATTCTTTGGGTCAAGCAAATTGATGACCCTAGTGCTTTTGGGGTTGTAAAACTTAACGAACAAAATGAAATAGTTGACTTCGTTGAAAAACCGAAAGAGTTTGTTTCTGACTTGGCCATGATCGGTATTTATTATTTTAAAGACGGTAAAGCATTGCGCACAGAATGTGAGTATTTAATGGACAATGATATCCTCAAAGGAGGTGAATACCAATTGCCTGATGCGCTTAGAAGGTTAACCGAAAAAGGAACCAAATTTAAACCCGGAAAGGTTGACGAATGGTTGGATTGTGGTAACAAAGCCGTTACGGTTTATACCAACCAAAGAGTACTCGAACACGATAAAGAAAAAGGGATTCAAGGAACACATTCTTCAGTGAAAAATGAAAATTCATTGGTGATCGAACCTTGTTATATTGCTGAAGGTGTAGTTTTGAAAAACTCTATCGTCGGTCCGCACGTATCTATTGGGGCTTCAACAGTTATTGAAAATTCAGTGATCAAGAATACAATTATTCAACACCAATCTTCAGTTAAAAATGCTGTGTTGGAGGACTCTATGATTGGTTCAAATGCACATTACAAAGGAGTGGTACGAGATTTGAGTATAGGAGATTACACAACAATCGATTAATGAAAAAAGGGTTTTACATTTTTCTGTTTGCAATTGGCTTAATTTTCACTTCTTGTGGTAGTTCAAAAACCGCTACATCTAAAAAGGTTGAATCACAAACTGTATCAAAGGCAGAGTATGCATTTATCCAAAAATTTCATGAGGCAGTGAGGTTAAAGTCAAAAGGGCAGACTAGTGATGCCATATTAGCTTTTGAAGAATGTTTGATCATGAGACCAAAAAACGACGCGAGTTACTATGCGTTGTCTCAGTTGTACCTGATTCAGAATGATGAACAAAGATCAGGGGCAAGCATTAAAAAAGCGGCTGATTTGGACCCGAAAAACGTTTATTACTTGACTGAACTAGCGCATTTTTATTACAACCAGGAGAAGTACGACGAAGCAGTAAATTGTTTTGAAAAAATGATTGCTCTGCAACCCGATAATCCCGAATTTTTGTATGGGTATGCGGAGTGTTTGGTGAAAAGCGGAAAGACAAAAAAAGCCATTGAAGCCATAAATCGGACGGAGAATAGAATGGGAATTATCCCGGAGATGTCCATACAGAAGTACAAACTTTATCTCGAAGAAAAACAATATGAAACGGCGGAAACTGAGTTGACCAAGGCGCTGGATCAATATCCTGGAAATCCTCAATTGTTATCCAATTTAATCGACTATTATTTTAATACTCAACAAGAAGAAAAAGCGATTACAACACTTGAAACGCTAGGAGAGTCAGACCCTTCAAATGGAAGAGTACATATGTTTTTGGCCGAGATATACAGAAAAAAAGGAGACAAAAAAGCGTATTTAAATTCATTAAACAAAGCTTTCTCTGGCGAGGGAGTAGAATTAGAAGACAAAATGAAGACTTTGATTGATTTACAGACGAATCAATCCATAGTCAACAACGAAACTCTAGAATTGGCTAGGCTAACTGCTGAAAAACATCCAAATACGGCTCGATCCCACTCCATTTACGCTGATTATCTTCTCGAGATGGACCGTGAAGAGGAGGCTTTGGAACAGTATAAAGAAGCGTTGGTTTATCAAAAAGACATCTATGCCATTTGGGATCAAGTATTGTTGATGGAATACCAACAAAGAAAGTTTGACAGCCTTTATTCAGATGCTTTGGCTTGTTTGGAGTTGTATCCTAATTTTCCTAGTGTGTATTTGTTTGCTGGTGTAGGTGCTAACGGCACGGATAGAGGTGAAGAAGCAATCGACTTACTCAACACCGGTATAGATTTTATCGGAAATAACAAAGGAATTTTGACCGAATTTTATGCTCAATTGGGGGAGGCTTACTTCAAAACTAAAGAACCAAAAAAGGCAAAAGAATTTTATGAGAAGGCTTTAGTTATTGAGCCGCATAGTACTTTATTGAAGAACAACTATGCCTTTCAGCTAGCGACTTACAACCAAGACTTAGATTACGCTTTAAAATTAATTAAGGAAGCCAATGAAATTGCACCCAATCAGCCTCAATTTATAGATAGTTATGGCTGGGTGTTCTTTAAGAAAGGCGAATATGCTAAGGCTTTGGAATATTTTGAGAGAGCCTATAAATTAGACAGTAAGAATGAGTTGATAATCGAACATATTGGCGATGCATACAGTCTTTTGAATTCAAGAGAAAAAGCAATTGAGTTTTGGCTACAAGCCAAAGAAAAAGGATCAAAAAGCAAGTCCTTGATTAAAAAAATTGAAACAGGAAAATACTATGATGACATACCTTAAGGCAATAACTTTATTTTTTGTGTTCATTTTGTTTTCTTGTTCACAAAAGCTTCACGTTCTCGACCAAGCCAAGGTGAAAAGAATGAAGACTTCTGGGTTATTGACCAATATTGATTCTTTAGCCACACAAGATATATCCTATTTTTATTCAAAAATCAGCACAAGCTTTAAGGACACCTCACGGAGCATTTCCTTTAAAACTTCTATACGGATGTCAATTGACACAGCATTTAATGCAATTATTACTTACGCAAAAATCCCGATCGTTAATGCCTTGGTAACTCCTGATTCACTCAAGATAGTTAATAAAAGAGATAAGTGTTTGATGCAAAAAGACCTCGAGTATATCAAGGAGAATTTTGGAGTAGACTTTGCTTTTTCGAATCTGGAAGAATTGATCCTTGGTCTGCCAATGGACTATGATTCTACTCAGAAGTACTTTCAAATACACGAACCATATCGCTACGTTATTTCTTCCCACAGAAAGCGAAGAGGGCGTCGAATGGATAAGAAGGAAAAGGAATACGAGAATGTCTTATTTAAATACTTTATGTCAGATTCTGGAGATCAACTCGAAGGGATGGAAATAGTTTCTCCAAGTGATTCTGCCTCTGTGATTGTAAAGTATCTTTCGAGACAAATGGTTGATGATATTTCAGTCCCCGAAGAAATCAATATTGAAGTTTTTACCCCACACAATCATTTACAAATCACTTTGTTTTATGAAAAGGTGCGTATCAATGAAGTCGAACCTTTGTATTTTATAGTTCCTGAAAGCTATGAAGAATGTGAGTAAAATAGTAACGATTGTAATTCTTTTATTTAGCGGTTTTTGCTTAGGTCAATCGACTAGTGAAAAGCTGAAAAAAGAACAAAAAGCACTTGAAAACAAGCTTGCTAGCACCCAATTATTGCTCAATAAAACAAAGTCCAATACCGAAGCATCTTTAAGTGAATTAAAGATTTTGGAGAATCAGTTAAAATTTAGGGAACAATTATTACGCAATTACGATCAGCAAGTAAGAAGCGCGGACATGGCAATTGTCCAAAAAGCTGCTCAAATTGAGGACTTAAGAAAGAAATTGGTTCAACTTAAGGAGCAGTATAAAAAAATGCTAATCTACGCCTATAAGCACAGGAATAAGTACGGTCAACTCATGTATGTTTTCTCGTCTGATTCTTACCACGAAGCGGTTAAAAGAGTGAAGTATATTAAGAAAATTGCTGAGATACAACAAAAGCAATTTGTTATTATTCAGCAAAATCAAGCCTTAATAAACAATGAGATTGAATTGATCAATAGCAAGAAACAACAGAAACTGGTTGTTTTGAGTGAGAAAAAAATTGAAAATTTGGCCTTAGTAAAGGACAAAGAAAAACAACAGTCCATTTACACTCAATTTCGATCAGAAGAATCTCGACTTTTAGCTGAACTGGAAGAAGGAGAAAAGAAGAAAAAGAAGATTAAAGAAAAGATCAATGAAGCCATTCGAAAAGAAATTGCTGAAGCGGAGGAGCGAAGAAGAATAGCGGAAGCTAAGAGAAGAGCTGAGGCAGCTAAAAACAAGATTACGGTGCCTGTTGAAAAGACAGAGGAATTTGTGATAACCAAAGAATTAGCACTGATCGACAAAAGCTTTGAAGCCAACAGAGGAAGATTGCCTTGGCCAGTTGAAAAAGGAACCATAACTGAGTCTTTCGGAAGAAATGCTCACCCTACTTTGGAAAATGTTTTTACAAACAACAACGGAATAGATATTTCTTCGCCTAAAAATGCTGAAGTTAGAGCTGTTTACGAGGGAGAAGTAACAAGTGTTTTAAATATTCCTGGAGCGGGTAGGGTTGTAATTGTTAAACACGGAAATTACCGAACGGTTTACAGCAATCTTCAAAATACTTATGTTTCTGTTGGTTCAATTGTGAAAACAAAACAAGCTGTGGGTTCACTTTTATCTAAAAATGGGGAGAGCATTTCCGTTGTACATTTTGAGATACATCAGGTAGTTAATGGTGGAGTTCAAAGTCTCAATCCATCGAGCTGGGTGAGTCGTTAATCGGTGGCTTTCTTTGTTTGAATATTAAAGGTGAATCTCGTTCCACCCAAACTTCCATTACTTACTGATATTACTCCGTTGTGGAGCTCACATATCTTCTTAACTATCGACAGCCCTATACCAGTGCCCTCATAAGCCTTCTTGTCGTGAAGCTTTTGAAAGATTGTAAAGATTTTGTCATGCATTTTTTCGTCGATACCTATCCCATTGTCTTCTACATCAAAAACCCAGGAATTCTCATCTTCTCTGCAGCTAATCTTAATGATGGGTGAAACACCTTCTTTATGAAATTTAATAGAGTTGTGAATCAAATTTTGGAATAACAAATAAAGATGTTGCTTGTGTCCATTTACTATAGGAAGGGTGTCAAATTTAATAATCGCATTTTCTTTGGAAATGGTCGTTTCTAAATTCGTGATTACCTTATTTACCGTTCTGTTTAAATCAATTGTATCATAATTGTTAACCTTACTAAGCCTCGAATAGGTCAATAAATCATTAATGAGTTCATTCATATTTTGAGAAGCTTCAGAAATGAAATCGAAGAATTTCCTGGCTTTTTCATCAAATGCTTCTCCATACTCTTCATCAATCAAACCGATATAATTGCTGATGGTTAACAAAGGTTCTCTTAAATCATGTGAAGTGATGTATGCAAACTGCTCCATCTCCGCACTTTTTGACTCCAAAATTGCCATTCTTTGTAACAATGATTCACTTTCTTTTCTTTCAGAAATATCGGTAGCAACCCCTAAATATCCAATGATGTCGCGTTCATTATTATAGATTGCCGTAACAACTAGTTGAACAGGAAAACGGTTCCCATTTTTTTTAATGTAAGTCCATTCCCTAGATTCAAATTTTTTAAATTTTGAAAAATGTGTAAAAATATCAAACCCTTCAATAGGTCGACCGTGTTTTAATGTAAGCTCTTGGCTTCTTTTCATCATTTCGTCGAGGTCGTGCAATAGGGCAGGAGAGGTTATGCCAACAACTTCAGAAGACTTATAGCCAAGCAGATTTTCAGCGCCTTTGTTAAAGTTTACTATTGTTCCTTCAAGATCCGTTGAGATGATTGCAACCTGGGTGGCAGCATCCAATAAACTTTGAATTCTATGAAGCGCATTTTCTAACTTGATGCTGGTGTTCTTTCTTTCGGTTACATCAGTAATTTGAGAGACAAAATGCAAGGGTTTTCCTTCTTCGTCTTTAACCATTGAAACAGCAAGAATCACCCAAATAATATTCCC
>JBLIKY010000110.1:0-7364 GCA_047637535.1 Lentimonas sp. | reverse complement strand
GTGAATAAAGCTAAAATCTTTGTTGTCCAACTTCAAATAATTATAGCCACTTAGGTTAACGGTGGAATTTGGGTTTTGGTCAACATCCACAGGCGCATCACTTCTAAGCATTATATGAAGTACATTTCTTTTATCAACATTAATGTATTGTATGCTCTGAATTGCAGCCCCTTGAACAAAATAAGAAGTGTCAATTTGATAAGAACTATTGTAACGCAAGATGAATCCATCTCTGTTGCCTTGGGAGCTTTTAATAAAACTACCATTATTCAAAGAAAAATTGACCGTGTTCTCGAAAGTTCCCGAAAGAATCAAATTATCATTGGAATCATAATTGTGGTAGGTGTAGCCGTTAGAGACATCAGAAGAATTGAAGTGTATCTGACTTGCTGATATGAAAATGCCATTAGTATTTATTTTGACTATATTTCTTTGAAATCCTCCAGCTAAACTTTGATTTTTTAGTTTAAACACATTCGAGGAGGGGTCAACATCAATTGAATCAGTTGAATTCCAGCTCGGCATTAATATCACATCGCTGTTTTGGAGAATGTAAAGACCTCTAAATCCATCGCTATAATCAGTCCCTAAAAAGTAATGCCACTTATATGTACCGTTCGCATTGAAACAAATTGCAACGGAATTATCAATGCCATGATCATTGTAAATCGTCGGGTGTTCATTTAAAATAATATTATTTCCTGAAGGGTCAACATCTATCCACTGTTGAAAAGGTGTTACATAAAATACTTCTTGGGTGGTTTTATTTACTTCAAACCTAGTCAGCTCACCAGCTCTCCCTTGTCTCAATTGGTTGACATATAAAAAGTTGCCATTTTGGTCCAATTTAAGTACAAATCCATCTTCAATCCCATTGGCTGTTAAAGTTACCACTCCGCTACCAGGATCAAAGTCTGCCGAATTTTCAAAAAAACCACCAATATAAATGTTGTTGGCATTGTCGGTGCGGATGTAAGCACTTATTACGCCAAGGATTCCAGAGCCAATTATTTCCTTCGTCCAAAGGATAGTTCCAGTCGTTGAAACTTTTTGAATTAAGATTGATGGTGCGCTTGTAGAATGGGTGTTGACACCTCCAGTTGGGTCGGAGTCAACGTTTCCTACGAAGTATCCAACCTTTACGACGTTGTTGTTTTGATCAAAGGCCAAGTCATTCCATGAGAGGTTGTCATAAATGGTAGCAGTTTCAAAAGCATTATACCAGTCTAGACTTTGAGAATGGATTAACAGCGTGTTTGTTAGTATAACAAGTAGTGAGAATAAGTTCTTCATCTTTTAAAAATCTTTAGGCGAATAAAATACTTGAGCTAAATTCATCTTTAATTTTAACATTATAAACCCCATGGAATCAACTCTTTTCCATAGCTCTTGTATTCTTCAATGTTGCCAAATATATCAATTCGATCATTAATATCCAAAACCTCGTAATCCAATCTCGATTGCCATGGAGCACTTTTAGAAAGATTGAAATCCTTCAACGTTAAAAAAAAAGCATTCAGGTCTCAGTTCGGAAAAGTTAGAAATGTCGATATCTTTATTTGTTAACTCAAATTTACGGATCATATCCAAAACCTTTGAAGCAAAAAATAAATTATTGAAATGTAAGAAGAGAAAACGGGATTTTAGGGCACAAAAAAAGGGTAAGCTACTTCTATCGCACCGCTCAACCTCATACCTTTGCTACGTTCCCGTCCTGGAGGATTAAGAGGGAGCTGGTCGTAAAAGACTTACCCCACGGCAAAAGTACGATATTTTTTAAGACTAGGAAGAGGGAATTTGGTTTTTTTAAGAAAGAAAAAAAAACAGAATTTTATTACCCGAATTTTAAACGTGCATGAAGTCCTTCTTTGCAAGAAGTTCGTCATCTGATTCTCTGTATTCTGGGTCATCAATACAACAGTCAACAGGGCAGACAGCAGCACATTGAGGCTCGTCATGAAAACCTACACATTCTGTACATTTATCCGTTACGATATAATATACATCCATGTCTTTTGGTTCGTGATCTTTATCTGCCTCTAGTTCTGCACCATCTAGGGTGTTAATCATTCCTTTTAAAGAAGTACCGTCAGAATATTTCCATTCGGCACCGCCTTCGTAGATTGCGTTATTTGGACATTCTGGTTCGCAAGCTCCGCAGTTTATGCATTCGTCCGTGATCATTATCGCCATTCTTCGGTATTGTTTTGAATTTTAGTGCAAATATAGGCAAGAGCGAGCAATTCTCCATTTTTCTTAATTAAAATTAACCTTCTTTCTTTTTGTTACCATTTTATACCTCTAATTTTACACTGTGAAAAGAGAAGAACTTATTAGACTTTTTAGTCAACTCGGAAGATTATTTAATCAACTAGCCAACGATGAATCTTGGAAAGATTACGAGTCAGGATTGACTGAAGATGAATACATTGCCGTAAAAACGGTTGTTAACAAACAATTTATCTATAATGGATGGTTCACCAAAGAAAGCGTTCAATTCTCCCTTTTACATTGGTCAGCCGTTTTAAACGAGAAGTCTCTAAAAGAATGGACTTCCCAATATTCATTTTCATCTTCCCCTAAAGGAATTGCCATAATCATGGCTGGAAATATCCCTTTGGTCGGTTTTCATGATTTCTTAACCGCAATTCTTTCTGGCAACAAGGCGCTTTGCAAATACAGCAGCGACGACAAAACCATGTTGCCCGCTTTTATCGATATTCTTATCAAATGGAATCCTGAATTTGCTAAATATGCTTGCGACCTTACAGGTAAGAAAGCAGAAATAGAAGGGGTGATCGCTACTGGTTCGGACAATTCAAGTAAATTCTTCGAACAGTATTTTGGAAAATATCCGCACGTGTTTAGAAGAAACCGAACTTCAGTTGCTGTTCTTACAGGAAAAGAATCTCACGAACAAATGCACGAATTAGGAATGGACATCTTTACTTATTTTGGTTTAGGCTGTCGAAATGTTTCTCTGTTATTTGTCCCAAAAAGATACGAAGTAGCTCATTTTTTTGAGGGTATGTTTGACCACAAAGACATTATCTACCACAAAAAATACGGAAACAACTACGATTACAACAAGGCGATTTTCTTAATGAATAAGCACAAACTCTTCGATAACAATTTTGTGCTGTTAAGAGAGTCTGATGATTTGTTCTCGCCTCTAGCCATGGTGCACTTCAAGGAATACGAGACAATGAGTGAAGTAGAAGAGTACATTAAGCAAAATGAGAATAAAATCCAGGCAATAGTAGGGGAGAACCACGTTCCATTTGGAGTCTCACAAAAACCAGACTTGATGCATTATGCAGACAATGTCGATACCTTCGCTTGGCTAAATACACTCCAAAAATAATACACACAAAAAAAACGCCTTTAATCAACTTGACTAAAGGCGTTTTTTGAAACTTCTTATTTCAAATTTCTTACTTCTTATTTTACAAGCGTCATTTCGTCAATCAAATTAGTCGCTCCATAACATTTGTCTACAATCCAAAGGATGTAACGGATGTCACAAGAGATAGTACGTTGGATGTTTGGTTCGAAGTAAATGTCACCTGACATCGCTTCCCAGTTGCCATCAAATGCAGTTCCAATTAGATGACCGTCCGCGTTGATTACTGGCGAACCAGAATTCCCACCTGTAATGTCATTGTTTGACAAAAAGTTAACCGTTAAATCACCATTTTTATCAGCATACTGGCCTAAGTTACCGGCCAAGTAGTTTTTCTTCATGATTGGATCAACGTTAAACTCAGCAACATCTGGGTTTTCTTTTTGAAGAACACCTTGGAAGGTAGTTGTGAAAGCGTAATCCACAGCATCTTTTGGAGAGTATGGAAGAATGTTACCGTAAGTCAAACGCATTGTTGAGTTAGCATTTGGATAGAACTGCTTGTTTGGTTTCATTTCTCTTAAACCTTTGACAAACAATCTTCTTGCTTCGTCTAAGTTTTTATCGGCCTCAATCAAAGCTTCTTTTTCTTGAATTTTGGAGTAAGCATCGTTGATGTCAAAGACCAATTGATACAATACATCACCTTCCATTGCTTTTCTTGTTGGGCTTTCAGCCCATTTATCAAAACGTTCCTTGTCCGTGAAAATAGATTTTTTATTCAACGTTTTTGTGAATTTATCTATTGCTTTATGTCCACCGGAAGCCAATTTTTTAATAAACGCACCTTGCTGGTCAGCAGGGATGTCGTTGATGTACATTTCCAATAAGTCGTGCACCGTTTTAACCTCTAACTCTATACTTTTTGATTCAAAGAAGCTAGTCGTAGCTTTTCCGAAAGCATTTAAAAGTCCATCTGCTCTTAAGGTATTGTCTTCTTTAAGTGCGTCTACCCAAAATTTGTATCTAAAAGCAGTTAACATTAAATCAACAGAGTATAAAAATTCAGCTTGATAAGCGTTGATGTGTACGTAATCATTCGTCGCAGCGTAAGCACTCTTCATCATTGGAATAACGTCCTTGTATTCCGTGTTTTTAGCAGCAAATGCTGAGAACTCATTTTCAATCACCTCTTTTTTAGCGACAACGTTGTTGTTTTTTACTTGTTCAGACTGGCCGATAAAGTATTTCCAATAGTTGGCTACTTGAGCGTATTTTGAAGAATAATTAAGTCGTACCGTTACGTCTTGGTCCATGTATTCTTTAAGAATGTCCAATTTAGCACCTCTGATGTCAACTCTTTTAGGTTGTTCAAGATTTACAGCTTGACTCACACCGTAAGAAGAAAGGTAACGATCCGTTGATCCAGGGAAACCTAAAATCATTGCGTAATCGTCTTTCTCAACACCTTTTAAAGAAATAGGTAAATGATGTTTTGGTGTGTAAGGAATGTTTTCCTCGCTATAAGCCGCAGATTTGTTGTTTGCGTCAGAATAAATTCTGAACATAGAGAAATCGGCAGTATGTCTAGGCCATTCCCAGTTGTCTGTGTCCCCTCCAAATTTACCTGTAGATTGAGGAGCAGTTCCTACCAAACGGATATCATTGAATTTTTCTTGAACGAACATGTAAAACTCATTTCCTTCGTAAAAATCTCTTACAAAAGCGGTGTATTCCGTTCCTTGAGTTGCTTCTTTTGTCAAAATCGCTGAAAGTTCTTTGATTTTAGCATCTCTCTCTTCAGGAGTCATGTTGTCATTCAATTCTTTCGCAATGATTGGTGTTACATCAGCTATACTAACAATAAAAGTTGCATTCAAACCGGGAATAGCGATCTCTTCAGAATTCTTCTTGGCCCAAAAACCATTATCAAGATAGTTGTTTTCTTCAGAAGATGAACTAGCGATAGCATCGTATCCACAGTGGTGATTAGTCAATATCAAACCTTTGTTTGAGATGATTTCTCCAGTACAAAATCCACCAAAAGAGATGATTGCATCCTTAAGAGAAGAATTATTGATCGAGTAGATTTCTTCTTGTGTCAAACGAAGTCCATGTTTTTTCATGTCCTCATAATTTCTACCAAGTAAAAACGGTAGCCACATTCCTTCGTCTGCTTTCGCAAATGATCCAATCATAACTGCAATGGCAATTAGAGTGATTTTAATTTGTTTCATATATTATTACGGGTTTTGTTTTTGCAAGTGTAAACCTAAGGATTTCTTAAGGAATTCCCATTCTACTTAGTTAGAAGCTTTATTTCATCGACAAAAATCCAGCTTGGATTTCCAGCGCCTAAATGCCAATTAGGCAAGACTCCTGGGTTTTTGATGCTAAAACGAATGGCTTTAATAGGTTTTGTTTCCTCCAAGTCGACTGAATATTGCTTGCTTTCAGAAGGTCGATAATCTTGAGGTGATTTTTCTAATTTAAACGTCTTTGTTTTTTCAAATTTCTTACCGTCAAAAGAAACAGCTATTTCTATTGACTGTGGGTAATAAATCCAAGATTTTAAATCCTCTAATAATCCAATTTTGAGACCTAGTTTCATTTTGGCGTCATCTATATAAAGAATCCCATTGATATCTTCACCGTAATAACCTTGCCAATCACCAGTTCGGTATTCATTTCCACCAGATATTCCATCGATTAGTGCATTGTCTCCACCGGCATTGTATTGATTGGCGTATTTTGAAATCAATTCAAGAGAAATATTGTTGTTTTTCTTGAAAAAATCAGCTTTCACGACTTCACTTGTTTGTTTGGTCTCGATGTTTATTGTTCTTGCCCAAATAGTGACATCAGCATTAATGACATAAGCCTCGTATTCTTTCCAATCATCGTTTGCTGCTGTTTTAACCTCTATTTTAAATTTCGACTTCTCTCTCCAATCTGGAATATCCATTGTTACTGTCAGTTTCTCGTCAAAAACCCTGTTTTCATTTATAAAATAGGGAAGGGGTACAAAGTTTTCATCGACGTTAGTCAGTGTTGGTGCATTTGTATTTGAAGAAAACTTGGCGGGTAATTTATCCATCATTTCAAAGCGCAATTCTCCGCCTCTCATTAATTCTTCGTGAGCGATATAGTTGCGGTTTAATATCTCTCCATTAAAGAAAACGTTTCGTATGTACTTGTTTTTCTTTCCTTGATTCAATACGATGACATTAAGGTTATTACCGTTCTCTAAATGAAGTGTTGCTTCATTACATATTGGTCTTCCAAATTCGTAATAAGGTCGACCTGGGGACATTGGATAAAGGCCCATCGAACTCAACACATACCAAGATGACATCTGTCCACAATCTTCATTTCCAGAAAGTCCGTCTGGTTCATTTTGATACAAATTAAACAAGATTGAGTCAACGTATTTCTGGGTCAAATCAGGACGATTGACGTAATTAAATAGATAAGCCATGTGGTGCGATGGTTCGTTACCGTGAGCGTATTGTCCTATCAATCCAGTTATGTCTGCTTGATCTCTTCCGCTTGTTTTGGAAGAAACTTCGAAGAGTTGGTTGAGATGTCCTTCGAGGTCATTTCTGTGTAACTTATCTAAGATTCCAATGGCATGTGGCGCAAAAAGTGAGTATTGCCAAGCATTAGCTTCTGTGTAATTGAAATTAACCTCTTCTGGCCTAAAAGAACCCATCCACATGCCTGACCTACGCGCTCTGAAAAACTGAGCAGAGTCATCAAAATGATTGATAAAGCTCATAGCTCGACGATTGTATTCCGAACTTAGTCCTCTGTTCCCCATGGATTTTGCCATTTGAGCTATGCAGAAATCGTCGTAGGAGTATTCAAGTGCTTTTGACACAGATTCGGGTTCAATATCCAAAGAAACAAAGCCATTTTTAGCGTTAAAATTTTTGCTAAAATCACTTCGGTTACTCGTTCTAACCATAGCCCTAAAAGCTTCGTCAGCATCGTAATCTCTCAATCCTTTTAAGTAGGCATC
>JBLIKY010000109.1:0-7405 GCA_047637535.1 Lentimonas sp. | reverse complement strand
CAAATGGACTTTTTCCTTTGGAAAAAAACGTTCCATTTTGGGGTAGGCAACGCAAATGGCTTGCGTCTTTTTAGCTAATATCTTGTTTGTCTTACCTGGGTAAGAATTTTGTTCTTGCAACATCGTCGGTATCCCCAACATCTGCGCCATTTTTAGAGTCGGTCCTGAGGCATAACCACCAACGCCAACAACAACTTGTGGTTTAAAGCTTTTGATAACCTTTCTGGCTTTTAACAGGCTACCAATGATTTTAAAAGGCAGAAGAAAATTGCTCAGAGCTAGACGTCTTTGAAAACCGCGAATATCAAGTCCGACAATGTTATATCCTGCCTGTGGAACCTTTTCCATTTCCATTTTGCCGATTGCGCCGATAAACAAGATTTCCGCTTCGGGATTTCTGCTTTTTATTTCATCGGCAATTGCGATGGCTGGGAATATATGTCCGCCTGTTCCACCTCCAGATATGATTACTCGATCTATCTTCATGTCGTTGTGGTTTGAGTTTGTTTGGAGGCTATGCTTTGGATAACACCGATTCCGGCACAAGTCATAACGAGGGCCGAACCACCCATAGCAAGTAGGGGCATGTTTTGGCCCGTCACTGGAAAGAATCCTGTGCAAACTAACATGTTAACGGAAGCTTGGCTTAAGAACAAAACACCGATTCCAAGACAAGCGTAGGTTTGAAATAGATTTTGGGAATTGAGGCCGATTTTAATAATTCGAAACAGTAAAATGAGATAACAAAGTATGAGTAAGAAGGCAGAAATTAAACCGAATTCTTCTACGAAACTCGCATAATAAAAATCGGCATACGCTTCGGGTAGGTATTCTTTTAGCTTACCGTCACCAACTCCTTCTCCGAAAATCCCACCGTTGTAGATGGCGAGTTGAGCGTTGATGGCTTGTGCGTTCGCGGCGACGTTTGCATTGGCGTCCATTCTGTTTAAAATCCTATTTTCCCAGGTCTCATATCTTGGAAAAATGTTGAGTTGAGGAGCCGCCTTGTGCGCTGCTACCACTGTCAAACCTAAACCGACGCAAATTGCAATAACGGTAGCTATCTTTGTAAAGGGTACTCGACCTAAAAACAGCATGACCATTGATATGCCAAAGAGGATGGCGGCGGTTGAGAAGTTGTCTTTTAGTATCAGTCCGCAAATCAGAACAATAGGAATGAAAATCGGTAAGAATCCTTCTTTCCAGTTGTTCATCAGCGCCTCTTTCTTTACCATGATTTTTGATAGGTAAAGAATCAAAGCCAATTTGGCAAAGTCAGAAGATTGAAAGGTCAATCCGACAAAAGGGATGCGGATCCAGCGACCTGCATCGTTTATTTTAGCCCCAAATATGAGGGTGTAGAGGAGGAGTATTACTGCGACTATGTATCCTGTTTTGGCGAACATAGAAAAATACTTCGGGTCCTTTTTATGCAGCCAATACGCGAAAACAAATCCAGTTAAGGCGTAAATAGTATGTTTGAAGAGGTATTTAAGCGGAGTTCCTCCCTCGATTTTCACCAAGATGGGTACAAAGCTATACACGCTCAATATCGAAAACCCAAGCATGAGAATGGTGATGATCCAGATCACCTTATCCCCTTGTAGATATGTCAGCCACTTTTTCATTTTCGCTTGTGGGTTTCGATAAATTCTTCAATTGCAATACGCGAAGATTGCCAGTCTGTAACTTTACCCGTTAATAGTAAAATACTCTTTTGCTCCTCTTGTCGTTTGCAGTCAATTAGTGCTTCGTGCATTGAATCGAAACATCGTATTTTGTCTATGTATGCTCCCCAACTTTTGGGTACTGGTTGATCGGTTTTATTATAGACCCAGATGGTTTCTATTTTTTCCAACAAATTGCTTTCTTCTTGAATTATACCCGTCAATTCTTCACTTCTTGCTACCCAAAAAACCGGATAGGGAAAAGAACCAAGGGTGTTGCACAAGTTGTCAATCGAGCAATCAAACCAAGTAAATAAATCTTTGCCCAATACCTTTCCATGCGCGCGCATGGGGGTGCGGTTGGCCAAATCGAGAGCTTCTTTACGAGCTTGTAAAAGTTGAAGCGCCTCGTTGATATTTACTTCCTTACCTACAGACATAATTACAGTCCTCTTACGGCAGCTTTAAATTGATTTCCTCTGTCTTCGTAGTCCTCAAAAAGGTCGAAGCTTGCACAAGCTGGAGAAAGTAAAACTGTCTCGTCTTTTTTCGCCAATCTATATCCGTAAGCTACAGCTTCGATAGAAGATTGAGTTTCAACAATCGTCTCAACGTGATCACCGAATGCTTCGATGATTTTACTGTTGTTTTTTCCTAAACAGATAATCGCCGTAACCTTGTCTTTTACTAGGTCAGTTAATTCTGTGTAGTCGTTTCCTTTGTCGACACCTCCAACGATCCAAACAGTTGGTTTGTCCATTGATTCAAGTGCATACCAAGCGCTGTTTACGTTTGTTGCTTTTGAATCATTAATAAACTCGATTCCGTGCACTTTGGCAACGAATTCCATTCTGTGTTCAACATTAACGAAGTCAGATAAACTTTCTCTCAAAGTTTCTTTTCTGATATCTAAAATTCTTGATGCAATACCTGACGCTAAAGAGTTGGCTGCATTGTGTTTGCCTTTTAAGGCTAAATCGTGGATCGACATAGTAAACTGGGTTTTGATATTAATTATTATTTGTTCTTTTTCTATATATGCTCCCACTGGTTGTTTGTCTACCAGCGAGAAAGTGGCTTTTTGTGCCCTTGGGTTGCGTTTTTTTACTTCTTCAACAATCATTTTGTCATCGGCGTTGTAGATGAACCAGTCCTCAGAAGTTTGGTTTTGAAGAATTCTAAATTTAGAATCCACATAGTTTTCCATTTTGTATTCGTAACGATCGAGATGGTCTGGAGATAAGTTGGTTAGAATGGCGATATCTGCTCTGAAGTCGTACATTTCATCCAATTGAAACGAGCTCAATTCAAGTACATACCAGTCGAAGTTTTCTTCAGCAATTTGTTTGGCAAAGCTTTGACCAATGTTACCGGCTAATCCTACATTCATTCCTGCTTTCTTAAGAATGTGGTGGATAAGAAGGGTAGTGGTTGTTTTGCCATTCGAACCTGTAATGCAGATTGTTTTTGCCTTGCAATAAGGTGCTGCAAATTCGATTTCTGAAACCACTTTAATCCCAGTTTCAATTGCCTTTTTCACCAAAGGAGCATGAGAAGGAATGCCTGGAGACTTAATGATTAAGTCCGCTTTAAGAATTCTTTCTTCGCTGTGTTTTCCTTCTTCAAAAACAATGTTTTTGTGTGTTAAAGCAAGTCTGTATTCTTCTTTAATTAATCCTAAATCAGACACAAAGACATCGTGCCCCAGCTTTTGAGCTAGGATAGCTGCACCGACACCGCTTTCGCCAGCGCCTAAAATGGCTATATGTCTTTGTTTTGTGCTCACTATCTTAATTTGAGGGTAACGATGGTTACAACAGCCAATAGAACTGCGACAATCCAAAATCTTGCAACAATTTTAGGTTCGGGTATTCCCGATTTTTGATAATGATGATGCAATGGAGCCATTTTGAAAATCCTTCGGCCTTCACCAAATCGCTTTTTCGTGTATTTGAAATAACCAACCTGCAGAATCACGGATAGGTTTTCAATTAAGAATATCCCACATAAAATTGGGATTAGAATTTCTTTACGGATTGAGATAGCGAATACGGCGATGATACCACCGATGGCAAGCGAACCAGTATCACCCATGAATATTTGTGCAGGGTAAGAATTGTACCATAAAAACCCAACACAAGCACCGACAAACGCCGCGATAAATATTACGAGTTCCTCTGCCATTGGAATGTACATGACATTGAGATAATCGGCAAAGGTGGCGTGCGAACTAACATAGGCCAAAACAGCGAGTGCAATACCGATAATGGCCGAGGTCCCTGTTGCTAGTCCGTCTAACCCATCGGTCATGTTTGCTCCGTTCGAAACGGCAATTACAATAAAAATCACAACAGGTATAAAGATGATCCAACCGAATTTCTTCATGTTTTCACCGAGCAACCAGTTGTAATTAAATTCATTCCCTTTCATAAATGGGATAGTGGTCGTCATGTCTCGAGTTTCGATCCATTTGACGTTGTTTTCTTTGCTAGAAGATGCGTGTTTGCTGCTTACGTCTACTTCGTCTTCACCTAATACATAGTCATAGGCAACTTTTTTGTGAACTTGTACATCGTCTGAAGTGTAAAGCATAACGCCAACGATAATTCCGACACCGATTTGTCCAATGATTTTGAAGCGACCCGCTAAACCTTCTTTGTTTTTCTTAAACACTTTAATGTAGTCATCTAAAAAACCGATCAATCCAAGCCAAACCGTTGAGATAAGCATGGTGATAATATAGATGTTGTCAAGTTTCGCTAATAAAAGAGTCGGGATAAGTATAGCGCCAAGGATGATAAGTCCGCCCATAGTCGGTGTACCCGATTTTGCCATTTGTCCTTCAAGACCGAGGTCGCGAACTGTTTCTCCGATTTGCTGTTTTTGCAGTAAGCGTATGATTTTCTTACCGAAAATAATGGATATCACAAGTGACAAGATCAAAGCCATTGAAGCTCGAAAAGAGATGAATCCGAAGAGGCCAGCTCCAGGGAAGTTTAATTCATCGAGATATGAAAACAAATAGTACAACATTATTTTTTCATTTTGGTGAATAGTTCGTGCGCAATTGCTAAATCATCAAAAGGGTGTTTAATTCCTTTGATGTCTTGATATTTTTCGTGTCCTTTTCCGGCGATTAATACGATGTCACCCGGTTGTGATAGCATGATAGCTGTCTTGATAGCGTCTTTGCGGTTAAGGATACTTAATGTGTCGCTAGAATGAGATTCCAATACTCCAGCTTCCATTTCCTCTAGTATTGTTTGTGGGGATTCAGTTCTTGGGTTGTCTGAAGTCAAAATGACCTTTTGGCTCATTTCTGAGGCAATTTGAGCCATTATTGGACGCTTGGTCTTGTCTCTGTCTCCTCCACAACCTACAACTGTGATAATGTTTTTGTCTTTTTGAAAAGATTGAATGGTAGACAATACGTTTTTCAGAGCATCAGGCGTATGGGCGTAATCAACAATGCAAGTGATGTCTTTTTGGCTTTTGAAGAACTCAAATCGTCCTTCTACTGATTTCAATTGGCTTATTGCAGTTAGGATCTCCATTTTGTCTTCGCCAAGAAGTTCTGCAATAGCATAAACCGTTAGCAAATTGTATGCGTTAAATTTCCCAATCAATCTTGTGTAAACTTCAGTATTGTTGATTTGAAGAACAAGGCCTGAAAGTTCGTTTTCAATGATTTTTCCTTTGTAATCAGAAGGTGTTTTTAAAGCGTAAGAATATTTGGTCGCCTTTGTGTTCTGAAGTATTACCTTACCGTTCTTGTCGTCGATGTTGGTCAAGGCAAAGGCTTCTTTCTTAAGGTTGTCAAAAAGTGCTTTCTTAACATCGATGTACGCTTTAAAGGTCTTATGGTAATCGAGGTGATCGTGAGTGATGTTGGTAAATGCAGCGATGTCAAAATCGACTGAGGCTATTCTGTTTTGGTGGATAGCGTGCGAACTAACTTCCATGAAAACATACTCGCAGTCTGCGTCTCTCATTTGAGCGAATAGTTCGGCCAAGGCAACCGGATTAGGAGTCGTATGTGTTGATGGACTTTTTTCTGTTCCAATTTTATTCACAACAGTTGAAACCAACCCCGATTTATGTCCCAATGCAGTGAATAAATCGTGTAGCAGAGTTGTGCAAGTTGTTTTTCCGTTAGTTCCAGTAATCCCTATAACTTTCAAATCCTTTGAAGGATTGTCATAGAAAGAATGAGCGGTTTCGGCTAAGGCTATTGAAGTATTTTCGACTAAAACAAAGTTGGCTAAGGAAGCGTCTTGCTTTTTTGAAACGATGATATTTTTACATCCCTTTTCAATTACTTGGGAGATGTAGTCATGTCCGTCAACTGTCGAACCGCAAATGGCAACAAACAGAGTGTCAGCATCCACTGCGCGAGAGTCGAAGCTTATTTTTTTTATGTCACTATCCTTCCATGCACCTTGATTTAAGGTGTTGGTGTTGGATAATATTTGTGACAATTTCTTCATTAGTTCAGTTGTAATTCAATTGTGTTGCCGCGGTATGCTTTTACGCCAGCGGGTCTAGATTGGTGTTTTACAGTTCCAGTACCTTTTACTAGTGCCGACAAGCCAGCAGTTTCGACTAAGAATACTGCGTCTCGAGCTGACAGCCCAATGACATTAGGAACGAGACCCTTAATGATTTGTCTATCGCTGAAATCGACCATCTTTTCCAATGAGTGAGTGTTAACCCAGTCCGTTTGTGTGCCGCGACCATAAGGGATTAACAAGGCGTCAAGTACCGTTTTAATGTCTTTTTTATTTCCATCAATTGAGATGGGCATGTTTTCTCGAAGGGCTGGTTTTTCGTTTATAGCTTCGTGGTACCTGAGGGTTTGTGCGTAAACCTTGTTTGCAATGGCGCTAAATACCGTTCCGGATACGGATGCTCCGTAAATGTCTTTTGTAGGTGCCGAGATTACGACTATGCAAGAATAGATTGGATCTTCTGCTGGGAAATAACCTACAAAGGATGCTTGGTATTTTTCTTCTCCTTTTTTACCGTAACGCAAGTCAGAATTTAGGATTCTAGCGGTTCCTGTTTTTCCAGCTATCGTGAAGAAAGCAGATTGTAGGTCTTTTCCTGTTCCTCTAAGAATTACACCTTCCAAACATTTCTTTAAATCGTCAATGGTAGATTGAGAGGCGATTTTTTCTTTGAGAATTATAGGTTCGTATGTCTTAATTACTTTTCCGTTACGAATTATTTCTTTAACGAATTGAGGTCTGATAAACTTGCCGTTATTAGCCACTGCGTTGTACATAGCTAATGTTTGCAAAGGCGTTTGTTGCACTTCATAACCTATGCTCATCCATGGAAGAGAAATACCTGACCACATTTTAGAAGTTGGTGAGTAAAGCGTTGGCGTTGGCTCCCCCAATAACTCAATTCCCAGTTTTTCGTTTACTCCAAAAGATCTAAGTCGATTAATGAAGGTTTCTGGTTCGTTTCTGTAAGCTTCATAGATGATTTTTGAGAAGACGTTTGAAGAAAGTTCGAATGCATTTTGGATAGAGATTCTTCCATACCCTCCTTCTCTGGAATCCTTTAATGTGATATTGTAGAAAGAATACTTCCCATAAGCATTAACCGAATCCGTGATTCTCACTTTTTTATCTTCCAAGGCAGCCATTAAAGACGCGAGTTTAAAAGTCGAACCAGGAACCTCTTTCGTTCCAATTGCGTAATTGTATTGTTCGTAATAGTTCCCGTCTTGC
>JBLIKY010000108.1:0-7597 GCA_047637535.1 Lentimonas sp. | reverse complement strand
GGCGAAATATATTTCTAAAGTAAGAAGAGCAATTTATTACTAAATCGCTCTTAATAGATATTAAGAAGGATTGTTTTTAATTAAGCAATCCTTTTTTTGTGTTTTTGTGTGGCAAAACGATTGAGAAATCTGGTCATGAATTGTGAATTGCTTTCATATTTATTAAAAATCCATTAGTTTAGTGTTCAATATACTAAGGGACTAAACCACATATGGTTTAGCCACTTGTTGGCATTAATAAAAAAAACACTCTATGAAACCTAAAACTAAAGAGCGATTAGCAAGTATAATTGCTTTTTTTCTCGGACTAATTTTCATTACAGCTGGTATAGAAAAATTGACTGGAATTCAAGACATTATTGGACCTCAATATTTAATTGAAAATCTTGCTGAGCATAATCTAGAATTATTAGGGAAATTTATTGCTTATTCTCAAGTGACAATTGGTTTTTTGTTAATCACTAATAGATTCAGGACAATTGGAGCGATAATGCTTTTACCAATGCTCTTAAATATTCTAGTGGTTAAGATAGCATTAAAATGGAATGGGACGCCTTACGTTGTAGGAGGATTTCTCTTTTTTAATGTAATTCTATTGCTGTTGGATTTTAATAGAATTAAATTTGTTTTATCTGATCATAATAACAAAGAACTAAAACAATTGAAAGTCAAAAGAGTAAACATTAAAGTTGACATCTATTATTTTCTATTACTTGTTTTGATTTACATTGGAGCTGGTTATGGTTGGACTAAAACAGGGACTCTTTTTGCAAACTCAGGATTCTTTTTAATTTTACTTTCTATGCTGACGCTTAACATCTACCATTTTATAAAAAATAGGAAAATAAAAACTAATGCCAACATTTCCTAAAAACAACCCTACGGGTCGCTAAAGCTTATTTTTAGCCTAAGCGTTCTATATCATGACCGTGAAAATTTAAGCAGGTCTGTAAAATCTTAAACCTTTACAAATCATCGATATTCTTAACAGCTAAAACCTCAATTTTAACAATCGCATTGCTTATCTTTTCCGATTAAAATATCGTAGATGAAATTGTTTAATATTTTTGCCACACTTTTTATTGTCTTTTCATTCCAAGTAAAGGGACAAGATTGCTCCCATGCGGACATTAGCACCTTAACAAATCCAGGATCTTCAACAAATTCTTCTTATCTAGAATCGGATGGTGTAAGAAATGGACCGGATTATCAAGGTGCAACCATATATTACCCTACTGACATTAGTGCAAATTTAGGTTCGATTGTCATTGTACCCGGTTACCAAGCGACACAAAGTTCTATACAAGCTTGGGGGCCATATTACGCTTCCCATGGCTATGTCGCAATGACGATAGGTACGAATAATCTAGGTGATTTCCCTGACAAAAGAGCTGAAGCATTGTTGGATGCGATTGAATCTTTAAAATTAGAGCATATTCGTGCAGCTTCTCCCCTTTTCAATCGACTTGACACCAACTCGTTCGCAGTTTCTGGTTGGTCAATGGGAGGTGGCGGCGCTCAATTGGCAGCAAATGAGGATTCACGATTAAAAGCCGTAGTGGCGCTTTGCCCTTGGTACCCAAACTCCAATACTTCGACATTTTACCACAATGTGCCCCTGCTCATTTTAAGCGGACAAAGCGACCAAGTTGCTCCGCCCGCTTCACATGCTGATCGTCATTACGCCAATACGCCTGCTGGTAATGTAAAACTTCTTTATGAGGCAACAAATGGAAATCATTCGGTTGCTAATACTCCATCTGGTGCTGGAAATGAAATTGGAAAGATTGCATTGAGTTGGTTAAAATTGTATTTGTCCGACGACTCGTGTTATTGCTCTACCCTATTTGAAGAATTATTACCTTCTTCGACCAACTCTTCCAAAATTGTCACAGCCATTTCCTGCGCTCAATTATCAATTAAAGAATTGAATCAGGAGGAAATATTGATTTCACCAAATCCAGCGAATGTTGTTATACAGGTTAATCGAGCGAACAGTGAAGAATTGAACTACAAAATAATTAACTCAAAAGGAAAAGAAATTCTAAACGCATCCCTTCAAGCAAATCAAAAACAAATTGACATTTCTGGCCTACAAAAAGGGATTTACTTTCTCGTCACAAATAAAACAAGCACTAAATTCCAGGTTAATTAACTTGCACTAAATTTTAACACTAATATTCAACCCAATATCTCAGCCTTGATTTGCTGCGGAATATCTGAATCGATTGAGGTAATCAGCATTACCTGATCCACAGTCATATAAATCTGATTTTATTTTTTTCTTAGGCAGTCCTTCACGTTTTTTTCATGAGCTGCTCTTTCGGCTGGAGTTCGGTTTTTATTCATTCCCAAAAATATTTTACAATGAATATCGGCTTCTTCAAATCTTTTCATAAAAGCATCTCCAATTTCACCATCTTGCTTGACTACTCTATCCAAAGAATCATTTATTCGGATGCAGTTACAAAAATCCCATTGTTCGCCGTATATTTTCTCTACTTTGATTTTGTTCGCTACGTAATTTGGTTGAAGGTTAGTCTTTACACCCTTCGGTATTTGACTTTCAGAAAGCGTATTGGCATCAATTTTGTTTGAATCAATCAATTCAACTTTGTTTTCATTTTTAATTTCGTTATTTTCCGTATCATTAACACTGCTTTTACAGCTGCAAGCTAAAAGTAAAACACAAGAAAAATAGATGCTTTTCATTCTTACAAAATAATAGAAAATAATAGGTTAACCTTATTTTTGGTTAATCAAATTTACAAATATTATCCATATGAACGTATGCCATAGTTTCATTTTTATTTTGATTTGTTCGACCTATCAAGCACAGGATGATACAATAAGGCGTCAACAAGATTTGCCTTTAATGCGGGTGGACAAAAACTTTGACATTAAATACAAGCGAACCTTAAAGCAATTGAGACGTGTATATCCTCTTGCGCTTACGGCAAAAGCTCATATGATTGAGTACAATGAGGAAGTTAAGGACATTGACAAAAAACGTAGAATAAAGAAGTTTGGTAAAAACGCCCAACAGGAACTAAAAGATGAATTCTTATACGACATCAAGGACCTTTACATCGATGAAGGAATATTGTTAATGAAATTGGTGCATCGTGAAACAGGCATGACCGTTTCTGACATCATCCAAGCCTTTCGCGGCGGGTTCAAAGCGACATTGTACGAAGGGATGGGGAAGATATGGGGTCAAGACCTAGGTATTGTATATGACCCCGACGATGAAGACTGGATAGTCGAATTGGTTTTGCAAGACATATTATCTGGCAAAGTTGATTTTGATTTTAAACTAAACAAAATGAATAAGGAAGCCTTTAAGGTTTCTCAGAAAGAGTACCACGAAAATCGAAAACGTTATAAGCGCACCCTCAGGAAAACTAGAAGGGAAGAACGAAGAGAAAAAAGAATGCGAAAAAAATAGCCTCAACTAATGTCGAGGCTATTCTGTAAAAAGGTAATCTAATACTATTTCTTAGTCATTTCCGTCGCATCAAAAGATGAAGCGATAGCTGACTTCTCAATTCTTAAAGTTGCTCCTTCAGATTCAATTACTGCAGTTGCGTCTTCAAGTTTTAAAATTTTACCGTGAACACCACCAATTGTTACGATTTTTTGTCCTTTGGCTAAATTTTCTCTGAATTTCTTTAACTCTTTTTGTTTTTTCATTTGTGGTCTAATCATGAAAAAGTAGAATACTACTAGAATCAAGACCAACATTATAATTTGCTTATCCATATTGATTTTTCTGTTTTTACTATTTATTTTTTACCATTGCTTTGATAACAACTTGTGTCAGCGAAGGTTCGGTATTTGCTACAATTGTAATTCCTTTTGCTATTGCGCCAAGTCCGGTACGCTCTGTATCAACAGTTGCTTTTACCAAAAACTTTTTACCCGGCATGATTGGGTCTTCCGGCTTATCGACTACGGTGCATGTGCATGAACCATTAATCGCTGAAACGACTAAAGGAAAGTTGCCTGTGTTTATGATTGTGAATTCCGCCATAACTTTTTCACCTTTTATAACCTCACCAGCATCAAAAAATTGTTCAACTTGCATACTTGTTTTGTTCCCTACTTCAACCTTATCAGAGCCTTGGCAAGAAGTTAAAAGCACAGTCGCTAAAATTGATATTATCAAAAAAGAATTTTTCATTTTTATCTTAATTAATTAGGCCACGGCCAATTTTATTTATTTTGTCCTTTTCGTTCAATTTTACAATTGCTTTATCTAGAATACCATTAATAAACAAGTTGCTTTTTGGCGTTGAATAGAATTTAGAAATCTCAATGTACTCATTCAAGGTTACTTTCGTAGGAACACTTGAGAATACTTGCATTTCAGTAATGGCCATTTTCATTAAAATAACATCCATTTTAGCAATTCTATCTAACTCCCAGTTTTGTGTCAAGGATTGAATTAGTTCATTGCTTTCCTCCTCCATTGCAATCGTTTCTCTAAACAATGATTTTACAAAATCTAACTCGTCATCCTTGTCCTTGTACAAAGGCATAATGTCATTGAAGTCTTCGTTGAAGCCTTTGATAGTTTTGATTACCATCGAACATGCCAAATCGATATCGTCTAACCAATGAATACTTTTTTCTTCAAAAAAGTGATAAATCATAGGAGAATTAGCAATCTCTTCTTTGAAGAGTTCGATTAAGAATGCTTTTTCAAGTTCAACACTCGTTTCCTCCTCATTCATGTACCCAAAATAGGATTCACTCTCTTTGATTTGGACGTACATTTTCTTAAACATCTCGCGATTGTCATCACCTACCCAACTAACTGTTGCATCCTTAGATGCTCTCTCCAAAGAGGAAGAACTATCTATCCAAGAAAGTACGGTATTGTTAACGAACTTAGTGTTTGGATTTAAATCCTCCTCACTTGGTCTTCTTTTCGTTTTGTTTTCCTCTATGCGTCTTTCAGCAACAGACTTTAACTCTGTAAAGGTCAGCATCAAATAAAGATACAATTCGTGTATTTTCTCGATTGAGTTTAACAACTCTTTCTCCGTACGTTTATAATTTTCCTCTTTACTTTGCACGAAAGCGTACATAGCCTGAAGTACCTTTATTCTTAAATGTCTACGATTTAGCATATCTTACATTGGCAATTTAACTGACCCAATATGAGCAATACGCTCTTCGGCCATTCTATTTGCAATTTTATAGGTTGGTACATTCTCGTTTTGAGATCTTTTTACGATATTGAAAATAGTTTCGTAAATCTCATTTGCTTGATTCAAGGCCCAGTCTATTGGTAATCCTTTAACTTCTGAATAACAATTAATCACACCTCCAGCGTTGATCGCATAATCAGGAGCATAAATAATTCCTTTTCTCATTACTTCTTCTCCGTGTTCGCTTTCATTTTTCAATTGATTATTGGCGCCACCAGCGATAACTGAACATTTTAATCTCTTCAGTGTTTCCTCATTAACGGTTGCACCAAGAGCACAAGGAGCATAAATATCCATATCAATATCGTAAATCTCATCTAAACCAACGACTTTGGCGCCGTATTTCTTGGCAACTCTAGCCAAAGTTGAATTGTCTATATCCGAAATATAAATATCAGCATTTTCTTTTGCCAAGGAAGCAACTAGGTATTCACCAACGTGACCCACTCCTTGCACGGCAACTTTTTTACCCGCAAGATTATCGGTACCGTATTGAATTTTAGCGCAAGCCTTCATTCCCATATAAACACCTTGAGCGGTTACAGGAGAAGGGTCGCCACTTTTACCAGGCAGTCCAACAACGTTATCTGTTTCCATGTGCACCCAGTTCATGTCTGCTGGTGATATTCCAACATCTTCAGCTGTGATATATTTACCGGCAAGGGAATTTACAAACTTTCCGAAGCGACGAAACAAAGCTTCTGATTTCTGTGTTTTTGAATTTCCGATAATTACCGCTTTTCCTCCTCCAAGATTTAATCCAGAGATTGAGTTTTTGTAGGTCATACCCTTAGACAAACGCAAAACATCATGTAAAGCATCCATCTCATTGGCATATTGCCACATTCTGGTTCCGCCAAGCGCAGGGCCCAAAACTGTACTATGAACAGCAATAATTGCTTTTAGCCCTGTTGCGTTATCACTACAAAACAAAATTTGCTCGTGATTCATTTGACTCATTTGAGAAATGACAGGATTTTCTGCTAAATTGACGTCTGAAAGTTTTTTTACTTCTATCATAAAAACAGAATTACATTAATGGTTAAATTCCGTTTGAATCGCTAATTTTGTAAGAACACAAACGGTGCAGCAAAAATAGGAAATTAATCGCATGAAGTCACTTAGCTATCTCAACAAATATTTCATCAAATACAAATGGCGAATGCTCCTGGGAGTACTTTTCATTATCTGTTCCAATTATTTTGGCGTTAAAATGCCACTTTTTGTTAAAGACACAGTTGACGAATTACTTGGAAATCAAACCATCACTTCCTTTGATAGCGCCATTACGATATCATTAAAAATAGGTCTTATTTATATGCTCCTGTCTTTAGGAAAAGGGTTTTTTCTTTTTCTAACAAGGCAAACTATTATCATTACTAGCAGATTTATTGAGTTCGACCTCAAAAACGAGATCTATGACCAATATCAGAAGCTAAATTTCAACTTTTATAAGAGAAACAACACGGGTGATTTAATGAATAGAATTTCTGAAGACGTAAGTCAAGTAAGGATGTATTTAGGCCCCGGAATTATGTACACCATCAATCTTGTCGTGTTGTTTACGATGATCATCACAGAAATGATCGCCATTGATGTTAAACTTACCTTCTTTGTGTTGCTTCCATTGCCAATTATGTCCTATTTGATATATAAGGTTTCTAGCAAAATGAATGCTTTGAGTGCCGAGGTTCAAGAACAACAATCCTTCATTTCAACCCTTGTACAAGAAAGCTTTAGTGGGATACGCGTTATAAAGGCTTATACACAAGAAAAACAAAATAGAAAACAGTTTAATAAGAACGTTGACGATTACAAGACAAAACAAATGAAATTAGTTAAAGTGGTCAGTTTATTTATGCCCACAATTATTTTTTTAATTGGTCTGAGTACTGTGCTATCCATTTATCTGGGAGGAACAATGACTTATACCAAAGAAATTTCTTTGGGAGAAATCTTGGCCTTCGTGTTTTTTGTCAACAGTTTAACCTGGCCTTTTGCTTCTGTTGGTTGGGTCACTTCTATTATTCAGCGTGCCGCAGCATCTCAGGAAAGAATAAATGAGTTCTTGGAGGAAGAACCTGAAATTCAAAACACAAATTTAGGCGAGTTTGAGTTTAAGGGTAAGATTGAGTTTAAAAATGTCAGCTATACCTATCCCAATTCGAATATCAAAGCAGCTGACAATATTAGTTTTTCAATTTTAGCAGGACAAACTTTGGGAATCGTCGGTAAAACTGGAAGCGGAAAAACGACTATTCTTAATTTGTTAATGCGTCAATTCGAACCTGAAGAAGGACAAGTTTTAATAGACGGGGTGAATGTAAACTCAATCAATTTGAGCAAATTCAGAGAACAATCTGCTGTTATCCCTCAAGAAG
>JBLIKY010000107.1:0-7696 GCA_047637535.1 Lentimonas sp. | reverse complement strand
ACTTCCTTCAGAAACTTAGCCTTATAAGTTGTGCCGTGATTTCAGAAAAAAAGTCTGAGTTGAATACTGAAATTGTTGGTACTGGTCCGTTTATACTTCTGCAAAAAAACGTTACTGACGAACGTTTGTTATTGCTTAAAAACGCCGATTACTACTTGTATGACAAGGCGGGTAATGCTTTGCCCTACTTGGACTCATTGGAGTTTATTATTAACACTAAAAAACTTGGGCAGTTAGATTTATTCGAAAACCATGCAACTGACATTATATTAGGCTTGCCAACGAGTAGAATCACCAAAATGCTTCAGGGTAGAATCGAAGACTTTAACTCAAAACCACCCTTGTTTATCTTGCATAATAATCCGGGATTGGTAACTAATTATTATTTCTTCAATATGGCCAGCGAAAGGTTTAAGGATAAAAAAGTTCGTCAAGCCTTTAATTATGCAATTAATAAAGAAAAAATTGGTCAGAACATTTTACGTAATCAATTTTACGAATTGGGTCATTATGGAATTGTGCCCCCTTTAAATTCCATTTTCAGAGGATATCATTTAAACGACATTAGGGAACGAGGATATTTATACGATCCTGAAAAGGCGAAGGCTTTGCTCGCAAGCGCCGGTTATCCAGAAGGCAAGGGTTTTGGTAACGTTACTTTGCGTTTTAATATAAATGATATTCATTCTGCTGTTGCCGATGAGTTTTCAAAACAGATTAAACAAGTCTTGAATATTAATGTCAACATTGACGGTTCAACCTTTCAACAACTGACTGTAGATGGCGATAATGGAAATGGCGATATTTTTAGGGCCGGATGGGCCGCAGACTACCCATCTCCCGAATCTTTTTTAAACAACTTTTTTGGTGAATTGGTTCCAAACAACCCCAATGACCCATCACACTTTAATCAATCACGATACATAAATGATCAGTTTGACAATTATCTTAAAAAAGGTAAGTCCACAAACAAATTGGCGGAGAGTCAGAAATATTTTTCAATGGCAGATCGTGAACTTCTTTTAGACCCTCCATTTATCCCTTTATGGTACAATGGCGAAATACAAGTTGTTTATTCAAATGTCCGCAACCTAAATTTTAACGCGATGGACCTATTTGTTTTTAAGGAAGTCTATAAGAAAGAATGGACAAAAGAAGAATTCCAGAAAAAAATGAAATAGAGCCTTACATTAACTAGTGTATGAAAATAATTATTACTGCCTTTTTAAGCCTTTTTATAACGTCTTTATCTTTTTCTCAATACTCCCAAACCGTAAGAGGTCAGGCGGTTGATAACGACACCAGATTTCCATTAATTGGTGTAAAAATATATATCACTACAGAGGATTCCACCAAAAACTATCGTGCCCTTTCCGATATGGATGGAAACTTTATTTTCGAGAACGTAATTCTTGGAAAGCACGCTTTACGAGCTGAAATGATGACCTACGACACTAAAAAGGTGACCATTGAAGTGAATTCTGGAAAGGAATGCATCGTCAACTTAACCTTGTCAGAGTCTTTCGTAGAGCAGCAAGAAGTTATCGTTTCCGCGAGAAAAAAGGGTCAAGTCATTAATGAATTGGCCTTGATATCTGCCCAACAATTTAGTGTGTCTGAAACGGACCGTTACCCTGGTTCTCGATCTGACCCCGCTAGAATGGCCTCAAATTTTGCTGGTGTTCAAGGAGCTGATGATTCTAGAAATGACATTATTATTAGAGGAAATTCGCCTTTAGGTGTAGTCTGGAGAGTTGAAGGCGTTGATATACCCAATCCAAGTCATTTTTCCACAAGCGGAAGTACAGGTGGACCAGTCACTATTCTCAACAACAAAATACTGGCCAATTCTGACTTTTTCATGTCTGCTTTCCCTGCCGAATACGGGAACAGTGTTTCAGGTATTTTTGATTTAAAATTAAGAAACGGTAACAATCGAAATCATGAATTCACCGGCCAGTTTGGGTTTTTAGGAACCGAGTTTTTAGCCGAGGGTCCACTTAACAAAGAAAAGAAATCTAGCTATTTAATTATGGGCCGTTATTCAACACTCAGTTTGTTTAAGGAATTGGGGGTTCAAATCGGAACTGATGCCGTGCCTATCTATGGAGATGCAGCGGTAAAACTAAATTGGAAATTAAAAAAAGGGGGTGATTTGTCTTTCTTTAGCATTGGAGGTAAAAGTCAAATAGCAATAAAAATTTCGGATCAAACCGAACTTTCAGACGAATTATACGGCGAAGGCGACAGGGACCAATATTTTGGGACTAGTATGCTCACTTCTGGGTTTACTTATAAAAAGTCAATAAACGAAAAGACCTATTTTCATTCGACCTTAGCTTTGAGTGTAGACGAGCAACATTCAAGACACGACTTTTTAATACGCAGTTTAGATACTACTCAGGTTGATGGTGAAGAACAGGTAAATGTTCAAATTGACTCGATATACCCTTTAATGGGTTATTATTATCGCACGACTAAATTGTCTTACTATGCTGCTGTTACCCACAAAATCAATCGACGACATTTAATAAAAGCCGGATTGAATTTAGACGGCTTTTATTTTAATCAATTGGATTCGGTCTTGGATCCAAATCATCAAAACTTCACTTTTAGATGGGATTATCAAGGTTCGGCTTTTATGGTTCAACCTTTCGTGCAATGGAAATACAGAATCAATGAGAATATGGACTTTACCGCTGGTATACATTCTCAATATTTTTCATTGAGTAATAGCCTGAGCGTTGCAGAGCCTCGATTAGGTTGGAAATTTAGAATGAAAGGAAATCAAAGTATTTTTGCTGGAGCAGGAATGCATAGCCAAGCGCAACCCTTGTATACCTATAACTACCATGAGACTTTAAACAATGGAACTTATGTTAGACGAAATCAAAAGATGGGTTTCACTAAGAGTATTCATACAGGCTTTGGTTACGAAAAATCCTTCGCTAAGAGCTTAAGTTTGAGAAGCGAGGTGTATTACCAAAGTTTGTACAATGTCCCTGTAGAGGTTGCCTCAAGTGCGTTCTCATTGATTAACATGGGTGGTGGCTTTCAAAGGTTCTACCCCAATCAGCTTGAAAACACAGGAACAGGAACCAATTATGGTTTGGAACTCACTTTACAGAAATACTTTGACAAGAGTTTCTTCTTCTTGTTCTCCACTACAATTTACGACTCTAAATACAAGGGAAGTGACGGTGTTGAGCGAAATACGAGTTACAACGGTAATCACGTGAGTAATTTATTAGCGGGAAGGGAGTTTAAATTGAATGATAAAAACTCAATTTCTTTAGGTCTTAAAGTCACCTATGCCGGGGGTAAAAGATACGGTTTTGTAAATGTTTCAGAAACTCAATTGAAGAATGAATTGGTATTCAGAGATTCTGCATTCAATGAAAGACAATTCAAAGATTATTATCGAATTGACATGAAAATAAATTGGAAGAAAAATGCTAGACGAGTAACACACGAGATCGGACTCGATTTGGTCAACATTTTGGGAACTCAGAATTTACTTTCTTTGGCATATGCTCCTAATTTGGCTGACCCATCAGCAGAACCAATTGCAGAAAGATATCAACTTGGTTTCTTACCTATTTTTTATTACAAGATTGATTTTAAGGGTAAGAAGGAATAAACTACCATTTTGGGCAATCACAGTCTTCGGCCCCTTTTAAATAAAAGATACCACCGACTACGAAATTGTACTCATAATAGCCGAAAGATTGCCGCGCATAAGCATTGCGGTCTTCTGGTCTAGTGCGCACGTGAAGTTGATGTAAAAACCCTCCAGAAACGTTAGGTTGGATATAGAAGTGTTTAAAAAACTCCAATCTTAAACCAGCATGAGCTGAAACTCCATATCCTGAAATGCTGTAGGTTGACATGTCGTGTTGACCAGCAAAATTCAAATCATTTACCGAAAAAATGAACCCTGTAGCAACACCTGCTTGACTACTCAAACCAAATTGACCTTTTCTCCCTAAAGAAAATATATTTTTAGTATGGGTCAATTCAAAACGAATATAATTCAATCCGTTTGAGTTTTCATAGTGAAAAGTATTTCGGTTGGAGGAGTATGCTTCCCCATTGTAATCACCAGAAAAATTGGTCACTGTATCAACTCCCGGGTCGACATGACCGTGTAAATTAACTTGATTACCATTCGCAAATAGATACTTCATGTGGTCATAACCAAAGGAAATCGACCAGTTTTTCTTGTAATTATACCCAATTCTAAGATTAAACTGTGGAATTGTCAATCTTGCGGGGGAGAAGTAATTTTCTGCTGAAAAGGGATAAGGGTTATCGTGGGCTTTGGCATTCTTCATGGTTAAATCGTAGCCTGGACCAACGATTCTTAAATCGCTTTTTGTATAACCCGTTCTATTATACCCCCAATGCACATACAAAGCCCCTTTACCATTAGGGTCTTTGGTGTTACCGTTCTGAGCCATGGAAAATAGTCCAGAAAGTGTAAAAGCGATAAGTAAAATTGTATTTCTCATCAGTTGTTTATCATATTGATCCAGTCCTTTTCAGAAAGAATTTCTTCTAATACAAAGACATGTTTTCCCTTTTCATCGTGCCATTTTGCTAATCCAATTCCTTCAACATAATAGGATTTTGCTTGCCCTTCTAACACATTTTCTGTCTTTTTAAACGGATTAAACATCGTTTGTCGTATAAAATCATCAAAAATGATGGTCTTTTTGTTCTTAAAGTCCAGAACATCCATCACCGAATTTTTGCTGAATTTTCGCCTTACTTCTTTCAAAATGAAGGTTGAATCATAAAACCCAGGAAACCTTGAAGCAAAATAAGCCTCTTGCTTATTGTCAACTGGAAACATTCCTGTTTTTAATAAATCTGTCTTCTCCTTTTTAGTTTGGGCATTGACAACCATATGATCCATCAATTCAAAATCTGAAGTGTTATAATTATAAGCTTCAATAATTCGACCTTCTTCAGTGTAAATCTCTACTATTAAGTGTTCGCCCCTACTATCAGTTATGGTATACACTTTATGATATACCTGATTCATGCCTTGCACAGTGTCACGGTATACCATTACTTTAGGCGCATCTTCTATTGGATAGAAAAAAGGAGAAACTAGCGTTGCGTTTGGCTTGTCACCGTTGCAAGAAATCAAAAAAATCAGGGAGAAAACTAATGAAATTCTCAAAATCATTTTAGGTCATTTTAAGGTAAGAAACTTCTTTTTCTGACAAATGTCTATATTCTCCTCTTGGCAAATCTCTTTTTGTAAGTCCAGAAATTGAAACTCTATCCAATCTTAGCACTTTGTACCCTAATGCCTCGAAAGTACGTCTAACCACTTGAGCTTTTCCTGATTTTAATTCTACTCCTGCTTCCTTAGCATTCCCGTCCTTAACAAAGTCAGCTTTTAGATAAAATGTTTTACCGTCGGCAAGATCGATACCTTTTAAAAGTCCTTCTAAATGTTCTTTCTTGATATTTTTATCCGTTTCAATGTGGTAGATCTTCGTGCCTTTGTGTTGAGGATGAGTCAATTTTTTCATCATGTCACCGTCATTTGTAAACAACAACAATCCAGTACTCTCTCTGTCTAAGCGACCAATTGGGTAAATTCTTTCTTTACATGCTTTTTTGACCAATCCCATAACCGTTTTTCTCCCTAGTGGATCGTCCCATGCCGTAACAAAACCTTTTGGCTTGTTAAGAAGAACGTAACGTTTTTTCTCAGCACGAATGGATTCACCATCGTACTTCACAACATCGGTTGGTTTGATTTTATATCCTAATTCTGTTACAATCACTTCGTTTACCGAAACAACACCTGTACTAATTAGTACATCGGCTTCTCTTCTTGAGCAAATGCCAGCATTAGATAAATATTTGTTTAATCTGATTTCGTTTTCATTAAAGCTTGGCATTGGATCGCCTTTTTTTACTCTAATCTTAAAATCAATGTATTTTCCTTTGTCCTTTGGAGTTACTTTCTTTTTGGCTTCACCATCCTTAACATCCTTAACAGGCTTAACTGCTTTGACAGGTTTAACAGGTCTTCCTGTTCTTGACGTTTTGCCAGCATAACCGGGCTTACTGGATTCCCTGCGGCCTCCTTTATCTTTTGTGTTCATCTCGAGCATAAATATTTGGCGCAAAGATACACCGTTTTAAATAAGTACAAAACATATTTTTATGGTGTAAATGCATCTGGAATAAACTCGAGGTCAGTCTTATACTGATTGTGTACAATTGATATTATATTAAACACCGCGTCTTTGTTCAAGTTTTTAGCCTTTAAGTACTGATCGGCAACTTTGATAATTTGCTTTTGCTTTGTTCGAGTTACAGCCCTCCATGGCTCGCCAATTTCTGCCGTTTGGCGAGTTTTCACCTCTGTAATATGAATTTTATCCTCAAAAGTGGTAATGATGTCAATTTCTCCACGGTTCCAAGTGAAGTTGCGTTGGATAATTCGATGCCCTTTTTTCTTTAAAAAAATTGCACCCAAGTTTTCCCCTATTAATCCAAGTTCTTGATTAGTCATAGCAGTAGTTTTACTTTAAGATACAAAAAAAGCGATGCTTAAAAAAGAACAGCTTTAAACTATTACTTAATTTCTTATTGAAGAAGTAAGGCCGAAGGAATCTACCTTGAGCTCCCCAAGGAAATATTTGACTCTGGCCAAAGTCAAGAAACATCAAAATAACCTTCTATCGCAACCGAGCCAAATTGCATGATATACGGAAGTATAAAATCAGCATCTTGCATTGGGAAATCCGAGGTGCGAGCATCTATACTAACCGATGGGACATTCATCTCAAGGTTTAGCAAAAGCAATTGACTTTCAGTATTTTTAAGCTGAAGGATACAACTCGCATCAAAGTCAGAAAGTCCAGAAGGCTCAATTGTATACTCTTGACCCACTTTATCGACAAAGGTCAGCTGTTTTGATGGGTGCCCCCAAGTAAGGAAAGTGTAAGAAATTTTGTCACACCTATTAACGCACCAAAGTTTTAGCTTGTTTCTTTAGAAGATTTTGAGGCATACTTGTATTGATCAAATACTCTCTGGTTACCCACTTCACTTTCGCATAAGAAGTTCCCAGCTTGTCCGAAAATGGAGTAATTATAATCAAGTGTTTAAACGTGATTTAAAGTAAATAAACATTCGATGCTGTCAAGTTAATAAATGGGAAAAATCTTAAGGCAGTGAAATTGAAAAGTAATTCACAATTCACCCATTAATTGCAACGTTTCTCTAGATGCAGCCTGCTCAGCAATTTTTTTTGAACTTCCTGAACCCATTCCATAATTCTTTTGGTTAATCACGGCCATCATGGTGTATTTCCAATAACCGCCATGATTTTCCTCGGTTAGGGTTTTAAATTCTAACTCTAAACGGTTTTTTTGGCACCAAATAAAAAGTTTCGATTTAAAGTCAATTTCTTCTTTGAGCACCCTGTTAATGTCTGCGTATTTCACGAGTATATGTTCACGCAACGATTGCTTAACGGCCTTGTAGCCACCGTCTAAAAAAATCGCACCCATTATCGCTTCAAAAGCATTCCCTTCCAGTGTGCTTATATTAATTGCTCTTCCTTTTTGGAATCGAAGAATGTGTCTTAAACCTATGTTTTCGGCGATTTCTGAAAAGTTCTTACGTGAAACGATTTTAGATTTTATTTTGGTCAGGTAACCCT
>JBLIKY010000106.1:0-7846 GCA_047637535.1 Lentimonas sp. | reverse complement strand
CAAACGGCCACCATCCGTATTCGAAAACGCAGAAAATAATCGAGCGATCTTCTTTTGGTCATCTATCTCTGGTTTAAAACCAAGGGTTTGATGTTCGCCTTCATGTATTATTTCTGTGATGTTTTTCATTTGATTTATTTTGCTAAAATCTCGATGATAGGTTCGCCATCCGAACAAAACGGTTTTTGCATTTGTAACAATTGAGACAAAGTCACGGCAATGTCTGAGATATCAACTCTTCGGCTTATTTGCTGTGGCTCAATGTTCTTTCCAAAAAATATTAGCGGAACATGAGTGTCGTAATTATGAGCAGAACCATGGCTTGTACCTTTTCTTGACAATTCAGTGTCCTTATATTTTGGTAAGAAACCCGGTAAAAGTGTGAAAATTACGTTTCCACTCCTATAATCATCATAACCCGCTTTAACCATTTGAATATGCTTGGAGTCAATGGAATTTGATTGGAGTTCGGTCGTTGTAAAAACGCCTTTAACCCCTTCCCATTTGCTAATTTCTTCTTGAATAAAGCTCTCTAACTTTGTTTTCTTCACGCCCATGAATTCCATGACTTCATTGTCTAAATAAATGTTGAGGTTTTCTAATCGAAGAATGAAGTCTGCGCCAAACTTCGCTTTCACCAGATCAGATAAATCTGTCATTAGTGGATTTAAGAAAATATAACCTCCAGGCATGTTTTTGTCCATTAATTCTTGAGGAGTTGGCACAACGGCATGGTCAGCAGTCAAAAAGAGTGTAAAGTCATTTCCAACTTGTTTTTTAATGGCTTTGATTAGTTTTTCGATTTCCAAATCCAATCGCAGATACATGTCTTCGATTTCTATGGAGCGTGTCCCAAAACCATGGCCTAAAATGTCCGTTGAAGAATAACTTAGGCAAAGCATGTCAGTGAATCCGTTTCTTCCCATGTTTTCCTGAACAAGACTAGCGATTGCCATGTCAGTCAAGTATGTATTCGCAAATGGAGTTGTCGTGAAAAGAGACATATCCGTTTTCCCTCCTGTCATTTTCGCAAAATCATAAGGAAAAGTTGGGGTTTCTTTGGTTGGAAGTAAAATTTCATAAGGCGAATCATCCGGTCCGCTAGCTACATAAGTCTCTATTGGATAAAGCGAATTCCACGTTTTTTTCATTGCCTCAATCGGATAATTAAGCGCATTAAATTCTTTGACCCATTCCGGCAAATCTTGTGTATAATATTGACTCGTGATAAAATGACCCGATAGGTAATCAAACCAATAACAACCGTCAGGTTTATGCCCTCCAGGTAAGATTGCACTTCGGTCTTTAATTGACAAAGAAACTACCTTTGATTTTGGTGAATTGTATTTTAGTTGGTCTGTAATGGTCATACACGTTAGATTCGCAGGCGAACGAAGACCATAATTCGATTCTGTACCTACTGAAAAGTAATTGGAATCTGTAACGCAGTTCACCACCTCTCCACTTTTACGATCAAACCATTCGTTGCCTACTATGCCATGATTGCTGGGAACAGTTCCTGTATAAATACTCGCATGACCAGGTCCCGTGTAGGTTGGTACATAAGAATAGGCTGCATTGGTGCAAGAAGCGCCTTTCTTCATCAATAAGTTAAAGCCTTTCTTACCAAAACGATCTTGGTATCTGTACAAGTAGTCGTATATCATCTGATCAACGACAATGCCTACAATTAGTTTAGGTGGTTTGTCTACTTGAGATTGAAAACCAAAGGCAAAAAATATAAAAACTATGCTTATTAATCCTTTCATTTTTTCTTCTAATTAAGTTTTTTAAGTCCAATTCTTTTGCGCGAAATATCAACTTCCAATACTTGTACATCTACATGTTCGTGCAATCTAATATAATCATTTGGATCCTCAACATAGCTGTCTGTCAATTGAGATTTATGAATCAAGCCATTTTCTTTAATTCCAATATTAACAAATGCTCCGAATGAAGTGACATTGGTGACAATGCCTGTCAAATTCATTCCAGAAACGATATCGTCTATTGATTTTAGTCTATGGTCAAACTCAAGTGTCTTTGCCATTTGACGGGGGTCTCTTCCCGGTTTTTTTAATTCTTCAATTATATCTTTAAAGGTATAATCGTCGATATCCGGAAAATCACTTTTGCTCATTGCTTCAATAATCTCTTTGTTCCCAATGAGCTCCTCCACTTTTAATTTCCCTTTTTGGGCTAAACTTTTAACATGGTGATACGATTCGGGGTGAACACCGCTATTATCCAATGGGTTTTTTCCATTTCTTACTCGTAAAAAACCGGCTGCTTGTTCATAAGCCTTATCTCCCATTCTTGGCACCTTCTTCAACTCATCTCGTGAGGTAAATCCGCCAAATTCAGTTCGGTATTTTATTATGTTTTCAGCCAGAGTAGGTCCGAGCCCAGAAACATACTGCAACAAATAAGGAGAGGCCGTATTCACATCCACCCCAACCGCATTTACACAGGAAACCACAACGTCGTCAAGACCTGTTTTGAGAAGCGTTTGATTTACTTCGTGCTGGTACGAACCGACCCCCAAAGACTTAGGGTCAATCTTAACCAACTCAGCCAAGGGATCCATTAACCGCCTTCCGATAGATACGGTTCCTCTTACGGTGACGTCATAATCGGGGAATTCTTTTCTCGCAACCGAACTGGCAGAATAAATCGAAGCACCGTCTTCACGAACAACATAAACTTCCACAGGCGTATTAAATCGCATGTGTTTGATTATTGTTTCAGTTTCTCGACCAGCGGTTCCGTCTCCGATTGCGATTACATCGACTTTATACGCTTCAACCAATTGCGAGATTTTGCTTTGGGCTTCAGATTTTTTGTTTTGTGGAGCGTGAGGAAATATAGTCGCATTGGTCAACAGAGTTCCAGATTCGTCTAGGCAAACCACTTTACAGCCTGTCCTAAATCCTGGATCGATGGCTAAAATTCGCTTGTTTCCTAGAGGTGCAGCTAGCAATAATTCTCTAAGGTTTGCCGTGAAAACTTTTAATGCTGACAGATCTGCTTTTTCTTTGAGGGAAGCAATTATTTCATTCTCGAGAGACGAACCAAGCATTCTTTGAAAGGCTTCTTTACATGCAATCGCAACTTGTTGCGCGCATTCGTCATCGCCTTTCACGAAGAATCTTTCAATTTGAAAAATCACCTCGTCGCTGGGTGGTTGAACTTTCACCTTCAAAAACCCTTCATTCGAAGCCCGCATTATGGCTAAAAAACGGTGAGACGGACAACGACCGGCTGCTTCACTGTGTTCAAAATAATCTCTGTATTTTACAGCCTCCTCTTCCTTACCTTTAACAAGCTTACTTGAAATCACAGCACTTCTCAAGTACATTTTACGCAATCGGTCTCTTAAGGAAGCGTTTTCGTTTATCCATTCAGCAATGATATCTCGAGCGCCTTCAATGGCCATTTCTTCATCGATAACTTCTCCTTTTATGTATCGATTTGCCATTTGTATAGGATCACCTCCGCGTTGAGACATTATCATTTTGGCTAAAGGTTCGAGTCCTCTCTTTTTCGCCTTTTCTCCTTTAGTTTGTCTCTTTTGTTTATAGGGTAAATAAATATCCTCCAACCCAGTCAAATCAAACGAAGAATTAATTTTCTCCAACAAAGAATCTGACATTTGACCTTGCTCATCAATCGCTTTTATGATGGTCTTTTGTCGACTAAGAATGTCTTTGTAAAGTTTGATTTCATCACGAATCTGACCGATCTGCACCTCATCCATACCCCCTGTTCGTTCCTTTCTATATCTAGAAATAAAGGGAATGGTTGCTCCCTCCTCAAAAAGGGCAATTGCAGCATTGATATGGTTGTCTGAAAAGTTAGACGTGAGTTTAATGAAATCTAATAGGTTCATGGAGATAAAATGTGTGATTCAAATTTACACGTACGCAAATCAAAGTACAAGTAAAAACACTAATTTAATTGTTGATGAGGAGGGTGATCGTTGATTTTTTTACCGGAATGACTGCAGAATGTTAAAGGGTTTTCATCAGTATTGCTTTTTTTTGATCATCTCCTCCTCTGTCTCCCTTGCGTCGGCTGACGAGGATGGTTGTCGAACTATCAAAAAAAGAAAAAACAGTTTGATTTGCGATCAATTGTTTAAAAAACAACAAATTAACTAATTTGATTAATTGATGTTTTTTCTATCTTCGAAAAAAGAATTACACTGCTTAGCTCCTCTCTTTAGTTTTCTGGGATCAATAGCATGTAGACGATGGTTGGTCGATTGTGTTTGATTTTGAGGGGATTAATTTGTTTTTAGAGAGAATGGTGGGTGGGATTGTAAAATTAATAAGTATTAGGAGTGGTGAATAGCCGCTTGTTAGGGGGCATAACTCAAAAAATGAATAAAGAGATATACATATTATTGATTTTAGTAGTAAACTTTTTTAGTGGCTGTAAAAATGAGACATCTCAAAAAGATACAGTTAATAAATCTGAAAAACTAACTGTTGACACAACCGAAATTACTAGCACTCCTAAAATCTTAAATTCTCGACTTGACTCTATACTTGAACATCCTGTAGATTGGGAAAGACTTAAAAAACTTGGTAATCAATCTACCTCAAGTCCAACAAATCAAAAAAAGCACTACAAACCAAATGAAAATGGAATCTATGGTGGTTACACATTATTTAAAAACAGTCATTATTTGGGTAATTTGACTGTTTATTATTATGGTGAAAAACCTTGGCTTTATGACAATAATCAGGAATATTTTATAGCATATTATGCTAATGCCTATAAATTTAAACAGGACACCTCTATTACAGTTTTAAATGGAGTTCATTTAGGAATGGCGGACTCTGAACTGAAAGCCAAATTAGGAGAGCCTTTAAAAATCTGGAGAGACTACTATATTTATCATAATCAGAAAAACATTATTGCTTTTTTTAAGTTAAACAAATCTACTATTGACGAAATTGAAATCGGAAAATTTGACATTGATTTAGCAAAAGACAGTTTAACTATTGACTTTTTACAACAATTAAAAACGACCCCCTAACAAAACCTATACGCAATGAGGGTTTTGGTAGTAAATTGAGAGTTTAGAGCAATTAATGAAAACCGCTAAATCATTGGTTTAGCTTTTAAAAATGAAAAGATAAAAACAAAACGCAAAGGCTTATCTAAGTGCTAATTTGAAAGTTAGTAGTTTTGAAATCCCACACTACGCATAGCCAAACGTTAGATTTCATTTAAAAAAAACACATATGATAAAATCAATAAATATAGAATCTTAGAGGTAATTTGATAAAGTTCAAATTGATTTTCACGATAGGTTAACAATACTTACTTGAATGGTTTTATCATAATCTTTAAAAGGGAGTTTACAAAAAAAGGGGCTATTCGAAAATTACTTTTCGGACAGCCCCTTTTACGTTCTAATTCAAACTGATTACTTCATTATCACTTTAAAGTTTTTATTTTCTTTTGAAGTGGATAATCTGAAGATGTAAACTCCGGGGTCTACATTTTCTCCGTTAAATTTAATTTCGTGTTTCTGGTTTCCGTCCACCTTTCCATTAAACAACATTTCAATCATAGTTCCTTTCAAGTCATACAGTACTAAAGTAGTATTTGCATCATCATATTGTAAGGTGAAGGTTACTAAGGTACTATTCACGAATGGATTTGGATATGCCATTAATGTTGTAGCCTCTAGTTGGAATGGAGCATTTGCTGAAAGATTTTCTCTTGAGCTTTTCTCATCCGTTACTGCTTCATCGCTTACCTCTTCATTCTTTGAAGTACTTGATAACTCGTTCGTTGGTGAGTTTCGAGAAGATGGTACCGTGTTCACACACTTAAGGTAACTCATGTATGCAACGGCTGTGTTAAAGTCAATAGCTCCTCTATTAGTAAGCATTCGTCCTTCAAGGTTACCTCGAGCCCCCATTGAAACCGCAGCGTTATGTGCGATGAGTGTACCTTTCATGAAACTAGAAGCTCCCAATGAAATAGCTCCTTCCGCTATCCAAAAGACATTACTCGAACGTGCACCATTTATCAAAACAACTCTGGACTGTGCCTCTGTTGAAAATGCTCCACCAAATTTAATCACAAATTCTGCATTCGGGTCTCCTTCACCATCTAAGGTAACTGTACCTGTCAATGTTCCAGCTTCGGTTACAGAATATACTCCTGGAGTAAGGGTTGTGCCTGCAAGAGCAGGATTAATCGCGTTTCCGACCTTATTAGAAAGTGCTTGATATGCATTCTCAAGATCTGCTTTAGCTTCTGCAGTCACTGCATCCGTATTGTAAATGTTACTAACCAATGAGGTAGTCGAGTTTTCAAAACCTGTGATCGCTCCTGCATTGCTTCCTAAATCACCTATTATACCTGAAGCACCTATGTTAGAAATAGCACCTGCTCCAGTAAATAGTGTAAACTTGGCAACACTACCTAATAGTGCATCACTGCTCAAGGAGTTGTTCACACAAATAATTGGAATATTGCTTGAACCTTTCGGTAAATAAACATTACTTGAATTTAAAGTAACAGCACCTGTAGTAGAGAACATTCTTCCTTCCAGATCACATCCTGCTCCCAAAGAAACTGCACCTGTATGAGCAAGAAGGGTTCCTTTAATAGCACTTGATGCTCCGATCGAAATAGCGCCTTCTGCTATCCAGAATACATTTGATGCTTTTTGACCATTTGTCAAAATGATATTCGAACCAGCCCCTACTGAAAAGGCTCCGTTATACTTAAAAACAAATATTGAATTGGGGTTATTCTGACCATCTAAGGTAAGATTCCCTACTACTGAACCCGCTGCACCTATAGAATAGACTCCAGCACTAAGTGTTTCTCCATTTCCAAATACAGGATCATGTGTTGAAACACTTACTGGGATATTACTTAAGTGAATATACAGGTTCATTAAATCTTTTTTCGCATGTATAGTCACCTCGTTTGCATGATCAGTAGAACCACTCAACTTGCTTGGTGAATTAAACCCTGTAATTGCTCCTACGTTTGTGCCTATATCGCCAGTTACGTTAGAAACTCCCGTATTACCTATTGCTCCTTCTGATGAGAAGAATACAATCGACTCTAGGGTACCCATATCCTGAATAACCGTTACCGTTCTTGATACAGAAATAATTTCTCTGCCACATGTATCGGTTGCTGTCCATGACTCAATATACGTTGCTCCACATGTGTTTTCAACTAAAGTAAACGTAGAGTTAAATGAGTTTCCACTTAGTTCACAATCTCCACTTAATCCGTTTGTGAACGGCAAAGTACTAGGTACTGGAGCTGATCCACATGCTATCGAAATAGTAACTGCATTCTGCTCTGCCATTGTTGGCAAAGCCGCAGGAGTTACTGTAATGATCTGTTCATGTGAACTTGAGTTATTTGACTCATCTTTTGCAGTCCATGTACGAGTAAAGCTTCCTCCGCAAACAGATGGTTTTTCACTGTCTGTATACGTGATGTTAATGTCACCTGATTCAGTACAGTTATCAGTAGCTGCAGCAGTACCTGTATTGCTAGGCAATAGGGATGCTCCACAACTTACAGTTACATTATCTGGGCCAGCACTAAGTACGGGTGCTGTTTGATCTTCAACCGTAATCACTTGCGTTTGAGAAGAACTGTTTCCAGATACATCTGTTGCAGTCCAAGTTCTAGTCAACGTATAATCGTTGGCTGTTGCTCCGTTTGTTCTAACCTCGTTGTAAAGTACTTCTGGTGCATCACAGTTGTCAGTAGCAGTTATAGTTGCTGCTGAAGGAACCGCTGAACATTCTACTGTTATATTATCAGGGGCAGCACTAAGTACGGGCGCTGT
>JBLIKY010000105.1:0-7849 GCA_047637535.1 Lentimonas sp. | reverse complement strand
AAGTTTCTGTAATTTCTTCCATGTTACTAACATATCTTCGCTCCAGCGGATGTCATCTATTAAAATCACGGCACCATCAACCAAATAAGGTGATATTTTTTCTATATAATTAAAAGTAGCCACACCATTGTGATGCCCGTCTAAATAAAAGAAATGAAACTTGCTTTCTTCAGGTTTTAAAGAATTTAGGTAGCCTGAGAATTGTTGATTAAATGCGATAATATTTCTCTTGTTTGGCGCCGAATTAATTATTTTACTTGCAAAATTGTAAGTTGCTTTACATCCCTCAACGGTTGTTATCGTCTCTGAATTTTCTGCGAGTATTAAGCTTGATAACCCCAAAGAAGTTCCAAACTCTAAACTCTTTTTTGGCTGCAAATATTTGATTGTCCCGTAAAGTTTTCTTGCTTTTCTTCCCTTGCTAACACTCGTATTAAAAATGTCTTTTATTTTTCGATTGTTGCCTAGCTTTTTCGAACCAGCTCCAAAATCTTCGATGCTTAAAATGGTTGCGTCTCTTCTTAATTGCTCAACAACACTTTGGTAATATAATTGCATAGGGGAGTCTTTCTTAAACCAAAACCGACTATTTAAGGCTGATTTTGGAATAATTTTGTCCTTATTCCGTTGATTAAACTTATAATCTATATATTCGATTAACAAATTCATTTACCAAATTAATCAAAGATTTTTCGAATGGACCAACACGAAGTTGAAATTCAAAAAAATAATATCCTAAAAGGAAATCCCCTTGTCAATTTATTGTCACCATGTAGAATTGATAGTGGAATTTTGCAGCTCGATGAAGAAGACCAATCTCGTTTGGCCAAAGCGGGAAGAAAAACGGAAAAGAAAATAACTTTTTTCATACCGGCATCAGGTTCTGGTTCGCGTATGTTTCAATTTTTATTCGACTTCTTGGTGAAGAATGACAATGCTGACCAAGGTTCTGTCCAACATTGTCTTAATCAATTAGAGGATTTTGCATTTTCGCGATTCTTACCCGCAGAAATGCAGGCAGAGGTTAAATCAGGGGTATACGAACCGGGCAAATTGATTACCTATATACTTGGCCCAAAAGGACTCGGTTTAGCGGATAAACCAAAGGGTTTAGTGCCTTTTCATCAAGTAAAAGCTTTTGTGTTGAATGCCTTTCAGGAACAGTACATTCAAGCAGCCCAACTGATGAATGCGTCGGGTGAGATTCACTTTACCGTTCAAGAAGATTTCTTAAAAGACATTGAACTTACGATACGTCAAATTCAAGATTTCACAGGGCTAAAACTTAAGGCAACTTTCTCTTTTCAAGACTCAGGCAAAGCCGCTTTTGCATTTGACAAAGAGATGAACGTTGCGATCGATGACAATGGGATAAATATTCGAAGACCTTCTGGGCACGGAGCACTTATTGAAAACATTAATTCTTTGAATTCTGATTATATCTTTATAAAGAACATTGATAATGTTCAGCACTTAGATAAATCTCATTCTTCAAAAGAAACATGGATGCAACTAGTTGGTCTGATTGAGGAGGTGAAATTAGAAATTGAAAACTTGCTTCTTGAATTTTCCACGAATAAGGCAATTCTCTTTAATGACAAATACCAGCTGTATCAAAAAACATATTTTGCAGAATTAACTAACGAAGAGAAAATAAAACTACTTCAAAGACCCCTCCGTGTTTGTGGTATGGTTAAAAATATTGGTCAACCCGGAGGAGGACCATATTGGGTTGAGAAAAACGGCGTGATTTCAAAGCAAATTGTTGAAAAATCTCAGATGCAAAACACGGCCGAACAACAAGCTCTTGTATTAAAATCGACTCATTTTAACCCCGTAATGATGGTGGTTTCTTCAAAAGATAGAAACAATAATAAAATTGATTTTAATCAATTTGTTGACCATAAGAAATATTTTATTGTGAACAAATCCCACGAAGGCAAAGAGATTGTTTACAGAGAATTGCCCGGATTATGGAACGGTGGAATGGATCAATGGAACACCATATTTATTGAAGTTAGTTCGGATACGTTTAGCCCTGTAAAATCAATAATGGATTTATTAACCCCTCAACATCGACCAAATTTATGAAATCAAAAGTACTAGTAATAGGAGCCTCAGAGAAATTAGATCGATACGCGAACAAGGCAATACGAATGTTAAGAGATCACGACCATGAAGTTGTGGCAATTGGAAGTCGACCAGGAACGATTCTAGACGTTGAGTTCGGAACCGATAAAATTGATTGGCAAGACATTGATACAGTAACCTTATATCTATCTTCGAAATACCAAAGTGAGTATTATACGTACCTAATTGATTACATTAAACCAAGAAGAATAATTTTCAATCCCGGTACTGAAAATCAAGAATTAATTGATTTGGCAACAAAGCAAAATATTGCATGCGAAGAAGCTTGTACCTTGGTTTTACTGTCTACGGGACAATTTTAGCCCATCTTAGATCGTTTGATAAGATATTTTAGTAATATTTGTTCGTAACCTTCAGAGATATCAGCTGGCATAAAATCTATGCGGTATTTTGAACAGCGCATTTCAATTTCCTTAAAATAACGCTGTATTTCTTCCTTGTATTTTTCTTTGATTTGGGAAGGCTGAATCTTTATCCTTTCCCCCGTTTCCATATCGATTAAGGTGTGTGGTCTATTCTCTAATTCAAAGTCAATTTCCTTTGATTTATCGGTAACATGAAACAGAATTACCTCGTGCTTTTTGTGTTTTAAATGGTTTAATGCTTCAAATAGTTCATCTGTTTTCGAAGGGTCGTCCATTAAATCGGAGAAAATCACAATAAGCGATCGAACATGGCACAGCTCAGCAATGGCGTGTAAATTATCAACAGCTTGAGTTGTTTTCTTGCTTTCTTCAGAGTACCCATCTAGAAGCTTTTGTAGCTCACTGAACAAATACATATGGTGTCTTTCTGAAGATTTTGCAGCAGTATGAAGGCTTAATTCTTCGTCGAAAAAAGATAGACCAACTGCATCTCTTTGGCGTTTTAAAAGTTCGATTATTGACGCAGCGGCATAAGTTGAAAAATGCAATTTGTTTTCTTGTCCCTCAGGAAAATGCATTGAACTCGATTGATCGATTACGATTTGACACCGAAGATTGGTTTCTTCTTCATACTTCTTGGTGAACATTTTCTCAGTTTTCGCAAAAAGTTTCCAGTCAATATGTCGAGTAGATTCTCCTTTGTTGTAGATTCTATGTTCAGCAAATTCAACTGAAAAACCATGGAAAGGACTTTTATGCATTCCTGTTATAAATCCTTCAACTATTTGTTTTGCCAAAAGTTCCAGATTCCCAAATTGAGCTAATTTTATCCTGTCAATCGTGTTGTCCATACTTTAAAACTACAAATTCATTTTCATTTTATTCTTATAAATAGCGTTACTTATAACACTTATTATGATAGTCGTCAAGGCGATGTATAATATTAGGTTTAATTCTTCGTCAAAAACGAAGAAGCCTATCGTAAAGGCATAAAATGCGCCTAAATATTTAAAGGGAACTACGACACCTGGTTCGGCGCAGTGCAGTGCTTTTGTCATAAGGATTTGAGCAAATTGGGTGAATATTCCAATCACTAAAAGGATTAACCATTCCCATGAAACGGGCATCACAAAATCAAATAAGCACCAAACACCCATTATGGGCAATGACACCAAGGGGAAGTACAATACAATATTTAGGGGAGTATCGGTTTCCTTTAGCTTTATAATCGCTAAGTAAGCAATTGCTGCGAAAAACGACGAAAGTACACCAAGTCCTAACCACATTAGCGATACTTGACCTTCGCTACGATTAATTATACTTGGGATGCCCATCATTATTACTCCACAAAAGGCGAGGGAAATAAACAACCATTGCCACTTAAAAATACGTTCTTTTAAAAATGCAATGGCAAGTAAAATGGTGAAAATTGGCGAAAGGTATTGAACGATCGAAGCGACGGCTAAGGGTAAGTTTTGTAAGGTGAAGAAGAATATACAAAGTGCACTTACTCCAGCAAAACCCCTTACCAATAACCACTTTTTGTTATTGCCCCAAAAAGATAAACCCTTTCTTTTAAGTAAGTATGCAGTAAGAACTAATGAAATTAAGGACCTGAAAAACACTAATTCATGCGCGCCATATTGTTGTAATCCAAAATCATCACTAATAGCATTGGAAGTCCCTAGTATTTTAACGAAAAAATTGACCACCATAAAACAAAGTCCAGAAACAATGATAAACAGAATGCCTTTTTTCATTCGTCAAAGATAGTGCTGTTTCATTCTTAAAGCGTTCGGGTACAAAATAGATTTCAATTTATTTCGGTTTTTATCCAACAACCAATTAACAAAGATTTAGTAGATTCGTGATAGATATGACGAAATTGTTAACATATACCGTTTTTCTTTTTGCCTTGGGGACCTTTATGGCCACCGAATCTGTCCTTGCTCAATCCAATAGCCGCCTTAAAAGCTTTCAAGTTCATGTTGGTTTGCCAGTTAGCATTCAAAACGAATCCTTCAAAGGTGTAATGCAGGGACTTGTAACAACAAGTATGCATTATCAATATACCCTAAAGAGCGGACTAAGTTTTGGCTTAGGTGGAAACTACACTTATTTCACGATTAATAACTTTAAGATAAACGAACCAATTTTAGGGGGCATACAGATGCCATCGGGTTTCTTTAAGTTAGGTTATGAAAAGTTTTATTCTCAAACATTTGGAATAGATATTGGCATCAAAGGAGGTTATGGCTTAAATATTATCAAATCTGAAGTAGGGAAGAGTAATGACCTTCGAACGATTAATTCTCAATCTCAAGGAGCATATATGGAACCTATGGCGAGTGTAATATTGGTTGGTGAGGAATCAGATGCTTTTAAGTTTCATATTGGTTATGTCTTTAATGAGTTTGCCTTTCGGCCTTCAAGATTAGGTCTGATTTCTGAACAAGGTTTCCCCGAAGACTCTTTTGGAACGAGCAATCAATATTTAACGGTTGGTTTTGCCTATGTGCATTACTTTAATTAAGTCTATTTTATCATCATGTCTATTCGAGAATTAAAGAAAGAATTTGACACGCTTTTTATCGATAGACAATCAAGTCTAGAGTGCCAATTTCAATTCAAATTGATTATTGAATATATCGCAAAAATCCCATTTTCTGAAGTTTTGTTTAATCAGGATATCGTTTTGTCAAATGATAACTTGACTGTTTATAAAGAATTTATTGCCCGTTTGCTAAAGGGTGAACCGCTTCAATATATAATTGGAGAAACTGAGTTTTTTGGTCTGACATTAAAAGTTGGACCGCAAGTCTTAATCCCAAGACCAGAGACAGAGGAATTAATCTATTGGATACAGGATGTTTTGAAAATTGATACTCCTGTTGTTTGGGATATTTGCACGGGTTCAGGTTGCATCTCTCTCTCCTTAAAAACGATTTATCCAAAAGCGAAAATTATGGCTAGCGACATCTCGGAAGGAGCAATAGAAATGGCTAAAAAAAATGGAGAGTTAAACAAACTAAAAGTAGATTTCTTTGTTTCTGATATTTTTAGCGAAACTAAACCGGAAGAAAATTTTGATCTTATCGTTTCAAACCCGCCTTATATCCCCAATATTGACAAAAAAAACATGTCTAAGAATGTCTTGGATTTCGAACCAGGCTTAGCCTTGTTTGTTGAAAATGAGGAACCTTTGGTGTTTTATCATAGAATTGCAACAATTGCAAGTCAAAAATTAAAAAAAGGCGGCCTTTTATTCTTCGAAATTCATGAAAGATTTGAGGCAGAAATGGTAGCTTTGTTAACGAGCTTATGCTACTCTGAAATTAATGTTAAAAGAGACCTTCAAGGTAAGGCTCGCATGTTGATGGCAAGAAAATAAAGGATGGAGTCTACTCAAGCAAAAAAACAGATAGAAGCATTGACCAAAGAGATCAATGCACTGAATCATGCTTATTATATTGAGAATGAGTCGAAAATAAGCGATTATGATTTTGATCAAAAATTAATCGAACTTCAACAACTCGAAAGCCAATTTCCTGAATTTGCATTTGCGAATTCTCCGAGCAAAAGAGTAGGAGGGGATTTAACCAAAAAATTTCAAACCGTTAAGCACAAATATGCCATGCTTAGCTTATCAAATACTTATTCCAAAGAAGAAATTGTTGATTGGGAAGCCAGGGTGAAAAAGTTTACAGATGTTGCTTTAGAATATGTTTGCGAATTAAAATACGACGGTGTAGCGATTGGTATACAATATATAGACGGACAGCTTAAAAGAGCGGTTACTAGAGGAGATGGTTCAGAAGGCGAAGATGTAACAACTAACGTCCGAACAATTAAGACTATCCCACTTTCATTAAAGAACGATTATCCAAGTGATTTTGAAATCAGAGGAGAAATTTTCTTCCCTTTGGATAGATTTGAAGCCTTAAATACGTCTCGTGAAGAGCAGGAACTCCCTTTATTCGCTAATCCAAGAAACACAGCCTCTGGCACCCTTAAAATGCAAGATTCTGAGGTGGTTGCACAAAGAGGATTAGATTGTTATCTCTATGGGATTTACGGAGAGGGTTTAACAGCCGAGGATCATTTCTCAGCAGTGAACAAGGCAAAAGATTGGGGATTTAAAGTACCTGATTCAAAAAAACGATTTATAGAATTAGCCAAAAACATTGATGGAGTAATGGATTTTATCAATTACTGGGATCAACAGCGCGGTAAATTGCCTTTTGAAATTGACGGTGTTGTAATCAAGGTAAACAATTATCAAGCTCAAGAAGAACTGGGGTTCACAGCAAAATCTCCTCGATGGGCAATCGCCTACAAATTTAAAACTGAGCGGGTCAGTACCGAATTAGAAAGCATCACTTTTCAAGTAGGGCGAACAGGCGCAGTGACTCCTGTTGCAAACCTAAAAGCAGTACAATTAGGCGGTACAACTGTAAGACGTGCTTCTCTTCATAACGAAGACCAAATAAACAAACTTAACTTGTTTGAGCAAGACACTGTATTTGTCGAAAAAGGAGGGGAAATAATACCTAAAATAATTGGCGTTGATGAAACTAAGCGATCTTCGAAAAAAAAGGTTGAATTCATCACCAATTGCCCTGAATGTCAAGAAAAATTATTGAGAAGAGAAGGTGAAGTCCAGCACTTTTGTCCGAACGAATGGTGTTGCCCTCCTCAGATAAAAGGAAAGATAGAACACTTTATCAGTCGAAAAGCGATGGATATGGATGGTATAGGGTCTGAAACAGTTGATTTATTGGTTAAAGAAGGATTAATTATTGATGCAGGAGATTTATTTTCTTTGAGTTTTGACCAAGTGCTTTCTTTGGAAAGAATGGCGGAGAAATCTGCCCAGAATTTGATTGAAGGCATTGAGAGTTCTAAAACCCAAAGCTTCGACAAAGTACTTTATGGTATTGGAATAAGATTTGTCGGCGAAACAGTTGCCAAAAAATTAGCGAAGCAATTTAAAAGTCTTGATGCCATCCAAAATGCAAAATTTGATGATTTAGTGGCGACAGATGAAATCGGTGAAAAAATCGCAATCTCTGTTCAAGAATTCTTCCTAGAAGAAAAAAACATCAAATTAATCGAAAAATTAAAAGCTGCTAAACTCAATTTTGTTACGATAGAAACAGAGCCTGTAGGAAACATATTGGCGGGTCAGACCTTTGTCGTTTCAGGAGTTTTTAGTTTGTTCTCAAGAGACGAACTTAAATTGCTTATTGAAAAAAACGGTGGTAAAGTTGGTTCATCAATTTCATCCAAAACCACTTATGTCGTTGCGGGTGAAAATATGGGGCCTTCAAAAC
>JBLIKY010000104.1:0-7850 GCA_047637535.1 Lentimonas sp. | reverse complement strand
AGACAACCTCAGAATTGGAGAAATTGGGTAAGCTATGACATTGAGTGCACTTCAGGTCTTCTGAAAAAAGTTTCCAACCCTGTTTTTCTTGCTGGCTAATTGCATTTTCTTCTTTGTAATAATAGAAACGATCAAAACGACTGACAAAAGTTAGACTACGTTCATACGCAGACAAAGACCTAGTCAAAACGAAGGCGTCCAAAGGCCGATTGAAAAACTTTTTAGCTGCCATGACATAATAGGCATTGGATTTTAATTCTTCGATTAAATCTCCGACATGCGATCCCATTTCATTGGTATCCCTTAGCGGAATTAGAGCTTGCATTTCAAGCGTAAGGACATTTCCTTCTCCCATAAAGCTTGAAGAAAAAGCCACATTAAATAGGGAAGGGGAGTTGCGCGTAGCTTGCCTGTTATTTATGCCTTTACTAAATCGAACCGTATCAGCAAAAGCCAATTTAGGGTTGTGACAAGATGCGCAAGCTATTGAATTATCTAAAGAAAGTGCTTTATCACAAAAGAATCGCTTTCCTAGTTCAATTATTGAATCTGTTTGATACTGTATATGTTCTTCTGGTATTTCCCCTAAAAAAAAGGGTTCTGTTTTCGATGCTTCGCAACCAATAATAGGAAGCAAAAAAAAGAGATAAGCGGTCGACCAAAGTTTCTTTCTCATCTCTTTCTTAAATTATATTTCGTGAATGTTATTTCTTAAACTCATTAATAGTCTTTTCGATGATCGCAACACATTCCATCAACTCAGATTCAGTCATCACCAATGGTGGAGCAAAACGAATGATGTTACCATGTGTTGGTTTTGCAATAAGTCCATTTTCCTTCATGGCCATGCAAAGATTCCAGGCGGTTGAACTATCAGGCGTATCATTAACAATAATAGCATTTAATAGTCCCTTACCTCTTACTTTTAATACCAGGTCAGAAGATTCGATAATGCGATTCATTTCTTTTCTAAATAACTCACCCAAATGACGCGCATTTTGAATCAAATTTTCTTCGTCAACAACTTCCAATGCAGCCATGGCTACTTTGGAACCAACAGGATTTCCTCCAAAAGTTGAACCGTGCTGTCCTGGCTTGATTACCTCCATAATTTCATCATCAGCTAAAACAGCGGAAACAGGATAAGCTCCACCTGAAAGTGCTTTTCCTAAGATTAAAATATCTGGTTTTTGGTAAGTTGCTTGTCTTTCGCATTTGTTTTGACAATCACAGTTGCCACAAACGGCCAATAAACTTCCTGTTCTTGCAATTCCAGTTTGTACTTCGTCAGCGATGAACAAAGCATCGTGTTTGTGACAAGTTTCTCTAGCCTTCTTCAAGAAGTCATCTGCAGGAACATAAACTCCAGCTTCACCTTGGATTGGTTCAACCAAGAATCCGATTACATTTTCATTGGATAAAGCTTTGTCCAATGCTGGGATGTCATTGTAAGGAATTCTTACAAAACCGGGTGTAAACGGACCAAAATTATCTCTTGCGTTGTTGTCATCTGAGAAAGAAACGATAGTAGTTGTGCGACCGTGGAAATTACCATCACAAACAATGATTACTGCTTTGTTCTCAGCAACACCTTTTTTCTCGTAGGCGTATTTTCTTGCCAATTTGATAGCCGTTTCTACAGCTTCGGCACCTGTATTCATAGGTAAAACCTTGTCAAAATTGAAATATTCAGTGACAAACTTTTCGTATACACCCAATACATCATTGAAAAAAGCACGCGAAGTCAAAGTAAGCGTTTCAGCTTGTTGATTCATTGCTCCTACAATTTTCGGATGACAGTGGCCTTGGTTAACAGCAGAATATGCAGAAAGAAAATCAAAATATTTCTTCCCTTCAACATCCCAAACATAAACTCCTTTTCCACGAGCCAAAACAACGGGTAATGGATGATAATTGTGTGCACCGTGCTTGTCTTCTAATTTGATTAAATCAGCTGAAGAAATATTTTGAATTGTTTCGCTCATATTTTGGAAATATTATGGATTTGATAGTAAAATGAAATTTCTAATGCCTTAAAATTAAAGAAAATGTTGCGATTGCCCTATTCTTAGTCCATTGAAATAAGAAAAAATGTATCTTTAAGCCAAATAAATGAAAATATGGCAAGTAAAAGAATATTAAAAAAGCACATTAACTATATGATTTTTGATGTAGTGGAGGAATGCTTCACTGTTCAAGCGTTTAATCCTAAAAAAGTGGATGATGCGGATAAGTTAATTGATGATGCGGCAGAATTTCAAGATTCTATTTTATCTGAAATCAATAAAGCAAAATCTAAAAAAGAATTTAGTGCAATAATTACCAAAATTGAAAGCAAGCACGAAGAATTCGTTAAAGGATTAAATGATTTGAACTAATAGCGTTAGATTATGATTGCATGGTTAAAAAGACTGTTTAGAATAGGTTCAGCAGAAGCTCATTCGACTTTGGATAGTTTGGAAAATCCGATTAAGATGACCGAACAAGGAATTCGTGAGTTAAAAGGGAATCTTGAAAAAGGCTTAGTTGCCATGGCAGAGGTGAAAGCACTTGCAATTCGATCTAGAGGTGATCATGATACTTATAATGAAAAGGCTAAGGATTACGAATCAAAAGCTTTGGCTTTGCTTAAAAAAGCGAAAGCAGGTGAGTTGGATCAAAACGAAGCCGATAGGTTGGCTTCAGAAGCTTTATTGAGAAAAGTTGAGAACACGAAGTTGGCGGATAACGCGAAGATAAACGCTGAAAAGTTTGAGGCACATGTCGACACATTAAACGGTAATCTTGATGGCTTAAAATCGAACATTGCAAAGTATGAAAACGAACTTAAAACTCTAAAAGCTAGAGCGAAAGTAAGTGAAGCTACGGCTGCAATCAACAAAGATTTAGCCGGAATTGATTCATCAAGCACTGTTTCTATGTTGGAAAGAATGAAGGACAAAGTATCTGAACAAGAAGCTTTGTCTGAATCCTACGCGGAAATCGCTCACGAAGGAAGATCATTGGATCAAGAGATTCATGATGCCCTTGAAGGTGGCGATGCAGAAATCAAAATGAAATCTGAATTGGATGCTCTCAAGGAGCAAATATAAAGTCTAATTAAAATAATTATTGACCAGCTTGCCCTCTAGGTGGGCTGGTTTTTTTGTTTCTATATGAAGAAAAAAACGGTTTATCTCCTTATTGGTCTAATTGGGTTCTTGCTTCCGATAATTGCATCTGGGGGTCAAGATTTATTTGTCAACTCCCTGTCAATGGGAGGATTAATGGTTTTTTTCTGGATTACGGAGGTCATTCCGATTTATGTGACTGCATTGATTCCTTTTGTTGTTGGCGTCCCCTTAGGTATTCTTAATACATCACAATTGGCTTTGGCTTATGGAGATAAAAACGTATTTCTGTTTTTGGGAGGCTTTCTTCTGGCTTTGGCTTTAGAAAAATGGGATGTTCACAAGCAGGTTGCAAGGGCTATTATTAAAGCCATCGGCTATTCAAAACCGAGAATATTATTGGGATTCATTCTCAGTACCGCACTTTTAAGTATGTGGATTTCAAACACGGCTACTGCCTTAATGATGTTGCCTATGGCAATGGCTGTGCTCAGTGCAATGCCTAAAGGAGAAAAGTCAGATAGGTTTCCGTTGTTTTTAATGTTAGGGGTTGCCTATTCAGCAAGTGTAGGAGGGATGGGGACCTTGGTTGGTTCGCCACCTAATATTCAAATGGCGGGTATACTCGAACAAAATTTCAACATCCAAGTTGACTTTGTCGAATGGATGAAAATAGGATTTCCTATAGCCGTCTTGATGCTCGCGATTATTTATTCCGTTTTCTACTTGGGTCTTGGTAAAGAAAGAAAACAAAAAGCAGGGGATGAGTTTGAGTTGCCTACAGAAAAATGGAATTCAGATCAAATTCGGGTTATTCTGATTTTCGGACTTGTGGTAATTATGTGGGTATTTAAAAATACTTTGATAGAACTGACAGGAATTCCATTCCGAGACGAAGGAACAGCCTTATTAGGAGCGTTTTTGCTCTTTATTGTTCCGTCTAAAAAAGAATCGAAACTTTTAAAATGGAAAGACACAGAAAAGTTGCCTTGGGGCATCCTACTTTTGTTCGGTGGTGGACTGGCATTAGCTTCTTCATTGGAGGCAAACGGTGTAATTACCTATTTGTCAAGCTTTTTTAGTCATTTTAGTTCTTGGGATTATTTCTGGTTCATCGTGCTTTTGGTTGGTATTGCAATCTTTGGTACTGAATTGATGTCCAACCTGGCACTAGTGACAGTTTTCATACCTATAATAGCCTCATTTGCATCGACAACTGATTATTCCATACTTCAACTTTGTCTTCCAGTTACTTTGGCAGCGAGTTGTGCGTTTATGATGCCAGTGGGTACACCGCCCAATGCCATTGTTTTTTCTTCGGGGAAAATAAAAATTGCTCAAATGGCATCGTGGGGTATTTTGTTAAATATACTAGCCATGTTTTTGATTTCAGCAATGGCGTTTTGGTTGTTATAAAAACATATTAATGAGTCTTCACTTTCTTCAAAATCTAAGCCTTATATTTGTGCCATGAAGATCATTATATCTCCTGCAAAATCTATTGCAATTCAGGAATTACAAGCTAAAATAACACCTACAGAAGGACTCTTCCTTAATGAAGCAGAATATTTAGTCAATAAACTAAAGAGTTTTTCTTCCAAGGAAATAGAGAAAATGATGTCCGTCAGCAAGGACATTGCAAATTTGAATCACGATAGATTCCAAAACTGGAAAAGGCCCGTTGAACCGTCAGAAAATGTTCAGCCAGCTATTGCCATGTTCACAGGAGAGGTTTATAGAGGATTAGATGCTAAAGGCATGCAGCCAGAAACAATGAACTATCTTCGAGATAATCTAAGAATTCTTTCGGGTTTATATGGACTATTAAAACCTAGTGACTTGATGTTTCCTTATCGTCTAGAAATGGGAACAAAATGGAATGTTACTCCTAAAACGAAGAATCTATACTATTATTGGGGCACTAAAATCGCCGATTCGTTAAATAAAGAAATGGAATCTAATGAGGACTTGATCAATCTAGCATCTTCTGAATACTTTAAGGCTGTCGATATGAAAAAACTCAAAGCCCGAATAATTACTCCTGTTTTTAAGGAGTTGAAAAATGGCGAATACAAGGTTGTTATGACTTACGCCAAAAATGCAAGAGGGAAAATGGTTCGGTTTATCGCTGAAAACAAATTGACTTCTTCAGAAGAAATTAAAGCCTTTGATTGGGATAAATATCGTTTTCACGAATCCCTATCCACAGATAAGGAGTGGGTTTTTACTCGGTAGCCAATTTACTTTTTTCTATTGGGACAATCTTTGTGTTTCCAATTTCTAAGAGTACACCTTGAGCAATAGAAAGTACTTCCAACATTAGTTTTCCTTTTCCATTGTGATGAACGAGCTTTGCCTCAAAATTCTTGAAGGGGCCAGAAGTTATTTTCATCGTTTTACCTTTGTATAATGTGCTGTCGATGATTTCTAGTTCGTGGGCACCCGATAATGCCATTTCCATCATTTGTACATCTCGACGCGTAAGTTTTGCATAATCTCCATCGTGGTACAAAAATCTCACAGATCCTTGAAGGTTTAAGATGAGATAACGATTGACTTCTTCCATTTTTACGAAAACGTAACCAGGAAATAGGGGAGACTCGACATTCTTCCATCGATCACTCCATTTTTTTCGTTCTGTCTTTAAAGGAAGGTAATGATCTATTCCTCTTTTGGTTAAATCTTCAGAAATTTTTTTCTCAAATCGCGAACGGGTCTTTAATACAAACCAGTCTTCGTTCGATACATCGATTCTATCAGTCATTTTAGGCCAGTATTTTGGATAAAATGGAAGCTTTCATTATTCCATCTCTATCGATTTCATTCAATTCAACCGTTTGGAAGGTATTTGTCTTTGTCTGATCAAAAGGTAATTTAACTTTTACGTAGTTTTCTGTAAAGCCGAACATCATTCCATTTTCTTCATCGCCTTCAATTAAAACGGTGCGGGTCGAACCAATGTTTTCCTCATAAAATTGTCGCTTTTTCTTATCCGAAAGTATATGCAACATTTTACTTCTTTCTTTACGAATATTCATAGGAACAGCTTTTCCTAGCTTCATGGCAGAAGTATTTGCTCTCTCTGAATAAGTAAATACGTGTAAATAAGAAATGTCTAAATCCTTTAAGAAATCAACGGTTTCCATAAATTCAGCATCTGTCTCACCTGGGAAACCGACGATTACGTCAACACCAATGCAACAGTCTTTTCGCAGTGACTTTATATGTTGAACACGTTCGGCATATAGTTCTTTCTCGTATTTTCTTCGCATCGTGTTCAAAATGCGATTACTTCCACTTTGCAATGGAATATGAAAGTGAGGTACAAATCTTTTTGATTCGCTTAAAGAGAATTTTATAATGTTATCATTAAGTAAGTTAGGTTCGATAGAGGAAATTCTGAATCTATCAATTCCATCTACATTGTCGAGTTCTTTTATCAACATCTCGAAGTTTTGATCGCTTCCTTGACCAAAATCACCGATGTTAACTCCTGTCAACACAACTTCTTTGACCTCTGTTTTTGCAATTTCTTGTGCTTGGCTTACCGTATCGGCAATATTTGCATTACGGCTTTTTCCTCTTGCCAAGGGAATTGTACAAAAGGAACAGAAATAATCACAACCGTCTTGAATTTTTAAGAAAGAACGAGTTCTGTCTCCATAAGAATAAGCTGGAATGAATTCTTTTGTATTCTTAATGTTCTCAAAAGTAACTTGAGCGTTGTCGTTCTTTGACTCGAGCTTTTCGATATGCTCTACCAAATTGAACTTCTCGTTTGCCCCCAAAACCAAATCAACTCCTGGTATTTGACCGATTTCCTCTGGCTTAAGCTGAGCAAAACACCCCACGATACAAACAAATGCCTCTGGATTAATTTTCAAGGCCCTTTTGACCAGCTGTTTACATTTCTTATCTGCGTTTTCAGTAACAGAACAAGTGTTAATGATGTATATGTCCGGACGGTCGTCAAAATCAACCTTAGCATGCCCTGCGTCTTCAAACAAACGCGCAATAGTCGATGTCTCTGAAAAATTCAGCTTACAGCCCAAGGTATAGAAAGCAACTTTTTTGTATTGTATCATGATATTCGGCAAAGATACTGCCTTTAAGTCAATTATTCAAGATGTTATGGGATTGTAAATTCGTTTTAAAATTGAAAGACTTAAACAGATCATAAAAAATGACTGATTATACCTATAAAGAATGGTAAACGACGATCCATGAAAAAAGAGTCCTTCCAATAGACTCCCTTCTTCAAGAGGTAACTCGACAGGGTATTCAAATTCCAAAGGAATGAATAAAGGACTGGCCAATATATTTTGTGATTGGGGTTAAGAAGTAATGCCAAAATAACATTTTGCAGAAAGAGAATAATCGTTTAACTTTGTAAAAAAAATCACTTTTATGACTATTACCGAAACTTCAGGTAAAACGAGCATTTTAGAGCAATTAGTTGAAGAAAAGGATCTGATCGTCTATAATGACGAGTTCAACACCTTTGATTTTGTGATTGAAGCTTTAATTAAGGTTTGTGATCACGATAAAATTCAAGCTGAGCAATGTACTATGCTTATACATCACAAAGGAAAATGTCAAGTAAAGAGAGGTGAGTTCAAAGACCTCATGCCCATGTGTACATCTTTACTAGAAAGAGGCATTACCGCAGAAATCGAATAATAATTTTTAAATACGGTTGCAGGGACGTAAAAAGTATGTATCTTTGTGCCCACAAAACGG
>JBLIKY010000103.1:0-7932 GCA_047637535.1 Lentimonas sp. | reverse complement strand
AAGGATGCTGATAATCTATATGTCGTTCTTAGTACAAGAGAGATGTCCAGCAGAATACTAATTGTTTCGAGAGGGTCAACCCAAGGGGCTACAACTAAATTGAAATTTGCCGGAGCAAATAACGTGATTCTTCCAGATACAATAGGCGGTTCTCACATGGCCTCATTAATCTCAAACCCCGATGTAATGGAGTTCTTGGACATTGTTAGAGTACAAGCATCAGGAGGGATAAATATTAATTCAGTTGCATTTTCTGAATTGCCTCAAGAATTACAAAATATGACCATTGGTCAACTGGAAGCGAAAGAATTAACAGGTGTAACGATAATAGGTTTCAAAACCCCAGAAGGGGAATATATTATTAACCCTGCCAGCAACATTACAGTCGTGCCTCACTCAAAACTATTTGTATTGGGTAATGAAGATCAAATTTCAAAAATGAAACATCTCTTTGGGCTTAATCATTAAAGAAAAATGAGAATATTAATTACCGGTTCTAACGGCCTTTTGGGTCAAAAATTAATTCTTCTTTGTCAAAAATTCGGATACGAATATTTAGCTACTTCTCAAGGTGAAAATAGGTTTTCAGCATGTCCTGAAAAAAAGTATTTGAGCCTGGACATCACCAGTCAAAACGAGGTGGATAAGGTCATTCTTAAATATTTGCCAAGCCACATAATTCATACGGCGGCAATGACAAATGTGGATGCCTGCGAAGAAGATCCAATTTCCTGCCACAAGGTTAATGTGCTTGGGACTCATAATTTATTAAAAGTAGCACAAAAATCATCTATCCATTTGTGTCTTTTGTCCACCGATTTTGTGTTTGACGGTAAAAAAGGGGACTATAAAGAAACAGACGAAGTAAACCCACTTAGTGTTTATTCAAAATCTAAAGTCGATGCTGAAAATCTTTTAATCAATTCACATTTTACAAATTGGTCGATTGCTCGTACAATAATTGTATTCGGCACAGGTGAAAATCTTTCGCGATCTAATATTGTGCTATGGGCGAGAGAAGCCTTGGCAAAAGGCGGACCCTTATCAATTGTTGATGACCAGTTTCGATCTCCAACCTGGGCCACAGATCTCGCTTGGGGATGTTTGTCAATTGCACAGAATAACCAAAAAGGTATATTTCACCTGTCAGGACCAAAAAAATATTCCATTATAGAATTGGTGAGAGCAATCGCAAAATATTATAATTATTCAACAGAAAAAATCACGGCTGTTGATTCGTCAACTTTAAATCAAAAAGCCAAACGTCCACCTAATACAGGTTTTGATTTAACCAAGTCAGGCAAGTTCTTGCAATATGATCCCATGACACTGGAAGAATCTCTAATCAAACTTGATAAAGAGTTAAAATAGTAAAGTTGCCATTGTGTTTGCCTTGGTGGGCTTAAAAAAATAATTATCTTAGGCACTTAAAGAATATAACTATGGCAAAAACTGAATCCGCCGCTTGGGGATCTAGAGTTGGTTTAATATTGGCAATGGCTGGTAACGCAGTCGGTTTAGGAAACTTTTTACGATTTCCAGTTCAGGCTGTTGAAAACGGAGGTGGAGCCTTTATCATACCTTATTTAATTTGTTTTTTATTGATGGGTATTCCTCTTCTTTGGGTAGAGTGGGGTACTGGACGATTTGGAGGAACGCTAGGGAATCACTCTACACCTTTCATTTTTGATAGTATAAACAAAAAGAAAATTTGGAAGTACATAGGTGTATTTGGAATATTTACCAATATTGCTGTTGCTTCCTATTACTGTTATATTGAGTCTTGGACAATGTCGTATGTATATCACTCAGTGATTGGTACGTTTGATGGAATGTCTCAAGAACAAGTGTCAAACTTCTTTACAACTTATACGGAAGTCGGTTCATCTACAACCGGAATTCCATACGAATCGGTTGTGTTTTACATTGTTTGTTTAGCCTTAAATACTTGGATACTTTCCAAAGGCCTTGGTGGAGTTGAGAAAGTAGCGAAAATAGGTGTTCCTTTGTTATTAATATTTGGAGCCTTTTTAGCAATTAAAGGATTGACTTTAGGTAGTTCTGGTGCAACAGAGGCTATTCCGGATGCAAGTGCATGGGACGGTATAAACTTCTTGTGGACACCACAGTTTAGTTCGCTTGCCGATCCAAAAGTCTGGCTTGCAGCAGCGGGTCAAATATTCTTTACGCTGTCTTTGGGTATGGGAACGATTCACTGTTATGCTTCCTATCTTAAAGAAAAAGACGATATCGCTTTGAACTCACTTTCTGCAGGTTTTACAAATGAATTTGTAGAGGTTGTTCTTGGATCATTAATTGTTGTGCCTATCGCTGCTGGTTACCTTGGTTTAGACTGGGTAATTAATAACGCAGGTTTTGGTATGGCATTCCAGACTATGCCTTTCTTGTTTGAGAAATGGGGTGAATTTATTGGGACATTTGCCGGTATTTTCTGGTTTGGTTTGTTGTTCTTCGCTGGGATTACTTCTTCCCTTGCAATGGGTACTCCTTGGATGGGATTCATGCAAGACGAATTTGGTTGGACCAGAAAGAAAGGCGCTTGGTCTTTCGGTTTAATAACTTTAATCATTGGTTTACCAACTGTGTTCTTCTATAAACAAGGTGTTTTTGATGAATACGATTACTGGGCAGGAACGGTATCACTGGTGATATTTGCCTTGTGTGAGATTATACTATTTGCATGGGTCTTTGGTATCAATAAAGGTTGGGACCAAATTACCGCTGGTGCTGACATTAAGTTGCCAACGATATACAAGCCAATTTTGAAATACGTTACACCGGTAATCTTATTGTCCGTATTTATTGGAGCACTTATAACTCCGAAAAACAACGACTGGAAAGGTGCAATTGCTAATGGATGGGAACTTGATAACGGTTCTATTCTTGCGAAAGTCACTAATTCTGACATTGTAGCAAACAAGGACTTCTTTAGCGATAAAAAAGAATTTGATTTGCCTACAGGTACTGCCGGAACTGTTGTGATTAATCAAGAAAATAAGACGAGATCACTGAATATTATGGACAATGTGCGCTTCTATAAAAACGTTCACGGACAGATTAAAGAAGCCAAAAACGAAAAAATGTTGCTCAGCACGGGTAAAGATTATCAATTCTTCGATTCAGTGGCTATTTGCAAAACATTTACTTTTGATTTGGACGATAAAATCATTGTAACCGAAGGTCAGAAATTAAAATTAGGTGATATTATCGCAACCGGTAGTTTCACAAACAAATCGCTTTACATCAGCGTAGGTAGATTCTTGTTGTTAGGATTATTTATCTTCATCTGTTTCCTTGTGTATATTGCCGGGAAGAAAAAATTAAGTTAATATGAACACATCAGCACTTGTAACCTTATTGATTACGCACGGAATTGTAACGTTTTGTATGATTTACTTTTTCGTTAAAGTTTTACGAACTCCTAAAAAGCCGGAGCCAGATTCTTACAGTGAAAATGATGATGAGTAGTTAAGTCCTTTCTTTTGTATGGAAGAAAAAATTAATTACATCTCTAAAAAGACCAAAAGAGGAATTGTTCTATTAATTGGAATATGTATAGGTATTGCCTTCTGGCCCAGAATTAGTAATTATCTGTTTCCGAATGAAGAAGTTGAAATAAGCTTTACTGAAAATGAAAAGATTAAGAATCTTCAAAAAAGCTATGTTCAGAAAAAGGAAAAAGAAGTCAAGGTAAGTTACACGCAAGTTGTTTACAAAAGACCCAATAAGAAGTTTAACCCGAATGAATACAAAGTCGATGATTGGGTAAAGCTTGGTTTGACCTCAAAGCAGGCCAAAGCAATTATCAACTTTGGTAAAGGTAAGCTTAGGTCCAATGCTGATCTTAATAGAATTTACGCCCTGCCTGAGAAATTATTTTTGTTAATTAAGGATTCGACCATTTTTACAACTTTGGAAGTAGCGAATCAGAAAGAAATCAATCCAATTAGTCAAAAAAAGGACATAATTAAGATTGAGATTAATTCTGCTGATTATGAACAATTACTATCCGTTAAAGGTATAGGAAAGTATTACGCCGAAAATATAATTGATTTAAGAAAAAAGGCAGGTGGAATTTACCAATTTTCAGATTTTCTCCAATTGTACGGAATGAACGAGGTTAAACTCGAGTCTTTAAAAAAGTTCGTTTTTATTGATAGTTTAAAAATGTCAAAATTGAATATTAATAAATTGAATGCTAAAGCGTTAATGGGTAATGGTTTTATAGATTTTAAAGTAGCAAATAGCATAGTTAAAATGCGAGAACTCAAAAAAGACGGCTATAAAAATCTTGAAGAATTAAAAGAATCTGAGTTAATTGATGAAGAATTGTTTCAAAAATTAAAACCATACTTATCTTTGTGAAAGTTATGTTAGAGAAAAGAGTCGAATCAGCAATAAGAGACGTGCCTGATTTCCCTAAACCAGGTATAGTTTTTAAAGACATTACTCCGATAATGAAAGACCCAATTCTTTCAAAGGAGATTGTTGAGCACTTGAGGGTAAAATATGCCGATAAGAATATCAGCGCTGTTGCGGGGATTGAATCGAGAGGCTTTTTGTTCGGATATCCATTAGCAATGGCATTGGAGGTTCCGTTCATCTTGATTCGTAAAAAAGGAAAATTGCCTTATGACAAGATTTCTTTTGCATACGATTTAGAATACGGTAGTGCGGAGGTTGAAATGCATACAGACGCAATTGTAAAGGGACAAAGGGTTTTGATACACGATGATTTACTTGCAACTGGAGGGTCAGCTAATGCAGCTGCCAATCTTATCAAGCAAGTAGGAGGCGAGGTTGTGGGGTTTGATTTTTTAGTCTCCCTGGACTTCTTAAATGGAATAGACAAACTGCTTATGCATTCTCAATCGATTGAGGCATTAGTGAAATATTAAAATAAATATAAAACGATAAGATGAACTTTGAACAAAGTGAGAATCAGAAAATGATTGCGCAAATGATTCGCGATTTTGCGGATAAAGAAATCCGTCCAAAAATGATGGAATGGGACGAAAGTCAAGAATTTCCAGTTGAAGTATTCAAAAAACTGGGCGAATTAGGTCTTATGGGGGTTTTTATTCCTGAGCAATACGGTGGTTCTGGTTTTGGATACCATGAATACATCACTGTAATTGTAGAAGTAGCCAAAGTATGTGGTTCAATAGGCCTTTCTTTAGCGGCACACAACTCACTTTGTACAGGACATATTTATTACCACGGTTCGGAAGAACAAAAGAAAAAATATTTACCAAAATTGGCAACAGCTGAGTGGATTGGTGCATGGGGCTTGACAGAAACTGGAACAGGTTCGGATGCCGGCGGAATGAACACCACTGCTGTAAAAGAAGGAAATGAATGGGTACTTAATGGGTCCAAAAACTTCATAACACACGGTATCTCTGGTGACGTAGCAGTAATTGTTGCTCGTACAGGTGAAAAAGGTGATTCTCGTGGAGTATCAGCCTTCATTGTTGAAAGAGGTACACCTGGTTTTTCTTCGGGTAAGAAAGAGAATAAATTAGGGATGCGTGCTTCGGAAACGGCAGAGTTGATTTTTGACAATTGCCGTATTCCTGCTGAAAACTTAATCGGGGTAGAAGGAGAAGGCTTCGTGCAGTCTATGCAAGTACTAGACGGCGGTAGAATCTCAATTGGAGCACTTGCCCTTGGAATAGCCAAAGGAGCTTACGAGGCGTCAGTTAAATACGCAAAGGAAAGAGAGCAGTTTGGTAAACCAATTGCGCAATTTCAAGCCATCGGATTTAAGTTAGCTGATATGGCGACTAAAATTGATGCTGCAGATTTATTGTTGAATCAAGCTGCATACCTTAAGAACAAGAAAAAACCAATGACGAAGGAATCTGCAATCGCGAAGTTATATGCTTCTGAAATTGCTTGTCAAGTAGCCAACGAAGCCGTGCAGATTTTTGGTGGATATGGATACACAAAAGATTTTCCAGTTGAGAAGTTTTACAGAGACGCAAAACTTTGCACCATTGGTGAAGGAACCTCAGAAATTCAAAAGTTGGTTATTTCTAGAGAAATTTTAAAATAACCATTGCGATTTCAGAATTTAGATATATATTTGCCCTCCGAATTCGGTATAAAAAAGATAAAAAAATAAACAAAGATATGTTAGTAATCCCTGTAAAAGAAGGCGAAAACATCGAAAGAGCCTTAAAACGTTACAAGAAAAAGTACGATAAGACTGGTGTGATGAGAGAATTGAGAAGACGTAAAGAATTTACGAAGCCTTCAGTTAGCGGACGTCAAGAAAGAATCAAAGCTGCTTACAAAGAAAGAATGCAGTCTTTAGAAATGTAACATTTTCTATATAAAATACGTTAAGGAGTCTATAAGACTCCTTTTTTTATGCTTCAAAGTTTTCTTTCTTACTTAATTTCCGAAAAGAGGTGCTCTGACCACACCGTGGTTGCATATAAAACAGATTTGAATCAATTTGAGGAGTTTGCAGCACTTTCAAGTCAAAAAGATTGGCTTGAGGTGAATCATCAATTGATCAGAAGCTGGGTCGTTTCACTTAACACAAACCAGCTCACCAACAAAACAATAAACAGAAAGCTTTCTTCAATTCGTGCATTTTACAAATGGATGCAGAAACAGAATCTTATTGACCATAACCCTTGTCAAAACATGAAAGGTCCCAAAGTCAAAAAAAGATTGCCTCAGTTTGTAAAAGAATCGGAATTGGAAATTCAATTCACGAGGAATGATGATGATTTTGAACATGTTCGAGATTACCTAATTATCGAAATGTTTTACCAAACTGGAATTAGACTTTCTGAGTTAATTGAATTAAAAGACGAAGAGGTAAGGTCAAATCAAATAAAGGTGTTGGGGAAACGAAACAAAGAACGTATTATTCCTATTTCAAAGGACTTAGCGAAACGAATTGAGGAATACAGAGTGCTAAGAGTTGCTGAAATGGGAAGCACCGATCATTTCTTTGTTTTAAAAAATTCCAATAAACTATATCCCAAGCTTGTGTATAGGAGAATAAATTCCTATCTTGGTGAGGTATCGAATGTGGATCAAAAGAGTCCTCACGTACTCCGACATACATTTGCAACCCACATGTTGAATAACGGAGCCGGGTTGGAAACTTTAAAAGAGCTTTTGGGTCATGCCAATTTAGCGGCGACTCAAGTTTATACTCACAATTCGTTTACACAGTTAGCTAATATTTATTCACAAGCTCACCCCCGTGGGCATAAAAAACGGTAATCATGGATTTACAAGTGCACGCAGTACATTTTACAGCAGATAAAAAACTTCTCGATTTTGTTAATGAAAAAGTAAATAAGTTGGCCATGTTTTCAGGACAAGTTATTTCAGGTGAGGTTTTTTTGAGGCTAGATAAAAGTTCAGACCAAGAAAATAAAATAGCAGAAGTAAAGCTTTTAATTCCCGGAAAAGAATTGTTTGCCAAAAAACAATGCAAAAGCTTTGAGGAAGCAGCCGACTTAGCAGTCGAAGCTCTTCGAAAACAAGTAGATAAGCACAAGGCTAAAAAATAGTTGAATGATTTATTATTATTGAAAAGGCAATCCGTGGGTTGCCTTTTTTCTTGCTCGACAAAAAAAAACAAAAAAAAGACTGAAAAACTATTGCGGTAATGAAATTCTTCCTTAAATTTGCACACCCAAATGAGGGGTTTTTAGAATAAGTTCTTTTAATTATTGGTTCCAACATAATAAATGCCGATGTAGCTCAGCTGGCTAGAGCAGCTGATTTGTAATCAGCAGGTCGGGGGTTCGAGTCCCTCCATCGGCTCGTAATTTAAGGAATGGGGGTGTCGCATAGTGGCTATTGCAGCAGACTGTAAATCTGTCACCGTAAGGTATCGTTGGTTCGAGTCCATCCACCCCCACCAAAGTATTTTTTTTT
>JBLIKY010000102.1:0-7989 GCA_047637535.1 Lentimonas sp. | reverse complement strand
TTGCCGCATTTGACAGTTGCTTTACAGCGTCAATGCCGCCTAGTTATCAAACATCAGCTAAAGGCGCGGTGCATAAAACGCAATTTCTTACAACAACATTTAACGAATGTTTATCTACCGTCAGATTAAATTGGGTCCCTTATGTTGGATGGAATTCAATTGAGAGTCACGATGTATATTACAGAACGATAGGTGGAACTTGGATTTTTCACGGAAACACAACTAGTTCTGCTTATTCAATTCCATTCACCGTTGAAGACGATTATGAATTCATGGTTAAAGCCAAACACCTCGACGGACGAGAGTCTTACTCAAATTGGAGTACCGAAAGTGTAAAGGTCAATTTGCCGCCGACAATAAATTATATTTTACATGCTTCTGTTAGTAATGAAGGAATAACAATCGAACATTTAGTCAATACTTCAGGTAATGTTTCAGCCATCGCCATAGATAGATATAATTACAAACTCAATGACTTTTTTGAGGTAGGAAGAACGAACGTAACAGATATAATTAATCAGTATACCGATAGACTCGTTCCAACTGATATAGTAAATCGCTATAGAGTGACAATTATCGACAGCTGTGGAAACCGAACGGTGTCTTCTGCCCCAGTTGAGACTATACTAAATGTTACCAAGGTTGATCCGAACAACGCAAATAAAGTCCAAATGAGTTGGACACCTTATGTAGGTTTTGATGGAAACGTTGAAAGTTATGATATCGTGAGGGTAATTGATGGAATTCCCGAAAGTATGCCAGCCGCAAATGTTGGTGCGACAACTTTCAATTATTCAGAGGATATTCCAAGTGTCACAGTTGGGAAAACACTTTGTTATCAAATAGTTGCTAGAGAAAATTTAAACAGCTACGGATATGCGGAATCCGCTTCAAGCAACGAAGGATGTATAGATCAAGCACCGCTAATCTTTATACCGTCTGCGTTTTATCCGGGTGGGGCAAATCCAATTTTTAATCCAGTAATTAGTTATCATGATTACGATGATTTTAGCATGAAAATTTTTAATCGTTGGAATCAATTGCTATTTAGTACCAACGACAGGAATGAAGGTTGGAACGGCCAAATGCAAGGAAGTAATGAAAATGCTAAACCCGATGTTTACGTTTGCATACTACAGTTTAAAAATAAGGATAACGACGAAAACTTGGTTTACAAAGAGACTGTGGTTTTAATTCGATAACAATCCACGATAGACTTTTTCTAAAGCTTTTGCTTGATTTTCGGAAGTGAAACTAGCTGCATGACTTAATCCCTCCTCTATCATTTTGTTTCTAAGCTCTTCACTTCCCAATACAGAATTGATTTGCATGGCCAATTCATTTTCATCGTCTGACGAAATGTAAATTGAACCAACACCACCAACTTCTTCAAGACTACTTCCTGTTGCTGCAATTACAGGCGTGGCAGAATACAAGGCTTCCAATATAGGAATTCCAAATCCTTCAAAACGACTTGGATACAAAAAGACGGTTGCCATTTGATACAAGCCAGGCAAGTCTGTAAAAGGGACATTTTCCAAGAAAATGACTCTATCGACCAGTTGGTTTTTTTCAATAAATCTATCAAGTTCTTTTTTATACGATGTAGACTTGCCGATTAGGAGCAATGGCAGCTCATCTACCGACTTCAAAGCTTTTAAACAGAGCAATGCGTTCTTTCTTTCTTCGAGAGTCCCTACGCTAAGTAAATACTTATCGGGAAGTGAATACCTTTCCCTTAACTGTGATTTTTTCTCTTTTGAAATCAAATTCATAAAGGAATTATCACATGCCTGATAAACGACTTCTATACGGTGTTCTTCAACCTCAAAAAACAGCATTAAATCTCGTTTGGTTTGTTCACTTATCGCGATAATCTTGTCAGCCTTCGAAATAGCATACATAACCTTACGCGTATAAATAACTCGATCAATCCAAGGGTAAGTTTTGGGAAAGCGAAGAAATATTAAATCGTGTATAGTAACCACATATTTCGTTTTCCCTTTATACTTTTGTCTTGGAATTTCATTACTCAAACCGTGATAAACGTTAATGTTCTTTTTGCGAATATTGTTGGCCATGAAATAAGTTCGCCACACGGACGTCAACTTTTTAAAGACCCCATTTGGAGTAACAATCTGCACATTATTGCTTTCTCTCAAGAAGTCCACTTTTGGTGAATCTGAAATGGATGGGGTATAAAGAAAATACTCATTGGCCGGGTATTCAGAAATGATGGCTTTCACCACATCACGACTATAATTCCCCAATCCTGTATGATTATGATAAAACCTCTTTGCGTCAAACCCAATATTCATTCCCACTAATTTCTTAATTCTTAATTCTATAAGGTAAAGTTAAAAAAGAAATTGAGCCTATTGTCTTACCCTCTAAAACGAAAAACCCCCGATTTGTACGTCGTTTGACGGTCGAATCGGGGGTCAATATTATAAGAAGATGACTATTTAATAATCAATCTTTCAGTTTGTTTGTTTTCTCCTGATAACAATTCAATTACGTATGAACCTGATTTAAGTCCTTCTACATTGATTTTTGAAGTCACAGAATTCATTTCAACAGATTTAACCAATTGACCTGTCACACTATAGATTTCAACCGTTTCAATAATTGATTCAGAAGTAATTGTGATCAAGTTAGTCGCTGGGTTAGGGTAAATAGAAACTAAATTAAGTTGCGTTTCGTTCAACCCGATGTTTTCATAGTCGAAAGCAACGTCATCCAAATAAAGTACCGAACCAATTTCATCACCCGAGTATGCGAAAATCATCATAGAATCAGGAACAGTTGCTACGTCAAGCGTCACTGTAAACTCAGTAAAGGTTGAGGTACCAGTCGTAATTATGAATGTAACGTCTTCGATAATTGCTCCGTTATTGTAAAAACTAGCTGAAACATATGCTGCATCTGATGCAACAGGTTCGTATAGATAAAAACCTTTTAAAATTGTAGGTTGAGAAGTAAATGGTTGTCCGTTTGATAGATTACCGTTACCGTCAATACTTCCATTTGTAACAATTCCTGCTACTGCTCCGCCTAAACCTGCATTTACGGTTTCCAATTTCACTGAAGAAGTTCCGTTGTTTGCAATTACAGATTCTGTAACATTTGGTGTAAAACCATTTTGGCGTAAAAGGATGTTCGTAGAATTGAAATCAACTGGATTCATTACGTCAGTAGAAGAATAGTCTTCCAACGAAAAATTAGGAAGAGCCGGAGGATTACCCAAAACCTTTACCATGAATGCGTTATCAAAAGAAATAGTCGATCCAGCTATTCCAGCACCACCAAACACAGGTCCTGATGCAACAATTACTGCAATTGAATCTTGTTGTGGCAATGTCAATTTAAGAGCTATTCTTGTCCAGTTTGGTTGTACACCACCTATGGGTAAGATGGTTGGTACAAAGTTTCCGTTAGCAAACTGTACTACTATGATTTGTGCAGAATCCGTTGGAACCATGTCGTATTTAACAAAACAAACAAAAGAATCTACTTGTGTACTATAAGGTATTCCACTAAAAGCCGCAGGGTCAAATAAAGCTACTCCCGCAGGTTCGTTATTCGCATCAGTAGTTAATTGTAAGGAAAGACTACCGTCTTGAAAATCTGTACTTTTTACCACTGCACCTGGTTCGTTTGATCCTATTGAATTCCATTCGTCTAAAGATTCAAAAGTAGAGTCAACTTCCCAAGCTTCAAAACCGCCGTTTGGTAAGTTCATTTGTCCAAAAGATACACCACTAGCTAGTAAGCATATTGCAAGTAATAATTTTCTCATATTTAATATTGGTTTAATTTGGGTGCAAAGATAAACATTTATTTAGTCATAATATAAATCGATGAGACCAAACAAAAAAAATTTATATTATTGATTTCAAGCCGTTTAGTTAATTTTAAATTTCATTACCACGTCATCCATCCAAAATCCTGACCCTATATCTATCTTTTCTTCCTTTACAACCGAAAAACCGTACTTTTTGTAAAAAGTTTGAGCTTTGTTGTAAATATTGACATTTAAGTGAAGTGAAGTAAGCTTTAAGCTCGATGCCAAGCCTTTTATTTGATTCATCATCCAAACCCCTATACCATGACCTTGTAATTCGGGCAACAGATAGATTTTATGTATTCTGAGATCTTCTTTGGCAGGGAACCCTCTCTGTAACCCAAAAAAGCCAATGTCTTTACCTTCGCTTGTCACAATATAAAACAAATGTCCTTTGTCGAGCTGTTGCGACATAGCAGAAACAGAATACATCATATCTAGCATGTAGTCCATTTGATCGCTACTAAGAATTTCTCTATACGTGTCTGGCCAAATCAAATTTGCCAACTTACTAATTCTTGGCAGGTCTTCCTTTTTTGCTAAAATTAATTCTAGGTCTATCATAACAAGCTTATTACTGTTTAGGCATCTAAACTAAAAATGCCTTTCGTTTCAGTGAATACTGATTTTGAAAGGCATTTAAATTTTGTTTATTTACAAAGAGAATTACCCTCCGAAATCATCAAATCTGACATTTTCATCTGGCACACCCCACGCGTCACACATATTGGTAACGGCATTGTTCATCATTGGTGGTCCACAGAAATAAAACTCAATATCTTCTGGTGCTTCGTGCTTCTTCAAATATTGATCCATCACCACTTGGTGAACGAATCCAATAAAACCATCACCTTCTGGATCGTCAATGTCTTTTTTCTCTACCCAATTATCTTGAGGAAGTGCATCCGACAGTACCAAGTAAAACTTGAAGTTAGGGAAATCACGCTCCAAATCTCTGAAGTAGTGGATGTAGAACAATTCAGCTTTCGAACGGCCACCGTACCAGTAGGTTACTTTACGGTTAGTTTTAAGTGTTTTGAAAAGTTCGTATAAGTGCGAACGCATAGGTGCCATTCCTGCACCACCACCGATGTAAAGCATTTCTGCTTCGGACTCATTGATGAAGAATTCACCATAAGGACCTGAAACCATAACTTTATCTCCGATTTTTTGGTTGAAGATGTAAGAAGAAGCAACACCCGGATTGATACTCATCCAACGATTGTTTGCTCTATCAAAAGGTGGAGCAGCTACCCTTACATTCAACATTATCTTTCTACCTTCAGCTGGGTAAGAAGCCATAGAATAAGCTCTAATTACTTCCTCATCATTTTTCATGACTAAATCCAACATTCTGAAAGGTCCGTCTGACCAGTCTTTGTCAAATTTATTTGGCTCTCCTGGGTGATCTTGAGGATGCGCTGTAATGTCCATTTCTGAAAACTTGATTTCGCAAGTCGGTATCTTGATTTGGATATAACCTCCCGCTTTGTAATCCATGTCTTCTGGAATCTCAACGATAAATTCTTTGATATAGGTTGCAACGTTATAGTTAGATACAACAGTCGCTTCCCATTCTTTAATACCTAAAACCTCTTCTTCAACTTCAATGTGCATGTTCTCCTTCACCTTCACTTGACATCCAAGTCTCCAATTTTGAGCAATTTCTTTACGCGAAAAATGCGGTTCTTCAGTTGGTAATATGTTTCCTCCACCTGACTCAACTATACATCTACATTGTACACAAGTACCTCCACCTCCACAAGCAGATGGTAAGAAGATTCCGTTATTACTCAAAGTAGAAAGAAGCGTACTTCCTCCATCAACTTCCATTGTTTGATCTCCATTGATCGTGATCGTAATTTTCCCTTTTGGAGAAAGTTTTGCTTTTGCAAACAAGAGCATTGAAGTCAAGGTCAAAACGACCAAGAGAAACGCTATGATGGTAATTAATATAATCGATCCCATGCTTATTATTTGTTTTGAGGGTTTGAAACTTGACTCGTTACCGTCGTTGTAATTTCTTTCTTCACTTCATCTTTACCGTATTTGATACCCATGAAGCTCATAAATGCCATTCCCATTAATCCAGTAAGAATAAATGTAATCCCTAAACCTCTCAAGGGTGCAGGAACATTTGAATAACGAATTTTTTCGCGAATTGCAGCGATAGCTACGATGGCTATGAACCAACCGATACCCGATCCTAATGAAAATGCCGTAGCATCCAAAATAGTCGAGTATTGACGTTCTTGCATAAATAAGGCACCACCAAGTATAGAACAGTTTACCGCGATAAGTGGTAAGAAAATACCCAAAGCTCCATAAAGCGCAGGTGCGAATTTCTCAACCAACATTTCAACCAACTGTACAATCGAAGCAACCACTGCGATAAACATGATGAACGACAAGAAACTCAAGTCGATCGTGGCGTACTCTTCACCCAACCAAATTAAGGCTCCTTCTTTTAATAAATAATTCTCTAGTAAATAATTTACCGGCACTGTAACCACCAACACGAAGATTACAGCTGCTCCCAATCCAACCGCTGTTTTAACGGTTTTAGATACGGCAAGGTAAGAACACATACCTAGGAAGTAAGCGAATATCATGTTCTCCGAAAAAATTGCCTTTACAAATATGTCTAATGTACTTTCCATCTTTCAATTAATATTAGTGGGTTTCTACCAAGTCTTTGTTTCTTGAGCGTTGTACCCAAATAATGATACCTACGATGATCAAAGCCATAGGAGGCAAAATCATCATGTTGTTATTCATATATCCAATAGAATACAAGCCTGTACCTTCAATGTAATCACCGAAGATTGGGTACCCTAATAGAGTACCTGAACCGAACAACTCACGGAAAACGGCTACAAGAATAAGCAAACCTGCATAACCAAAACCATTTCCAATTCCATCCAAGATAGACGGCCAAGGTTTGTTTGCCATTGCGAATGCTTCAAAACGTCCCATGATAATACAGTTGGTAATAATCAAACCAACGAATACAGATAGTTTCTCAGATACGTCGGGCATGTATGCCTTTAGAACTTCGTTTACAATAATTACCAAAGAAGCTACGACCACCAATTGAACGATAATACGAATCTTCGAAGGAATCATGTTTCTCAATAAAGAAATAACCAGGTTTCCGATTACCAAAACGAAGATTACGGATAATCCCATTACAATACCTTGCATCACTTGTACAGTAATTGCAAGTGCCGAACAGATACCTAAAACTTGTACAGTTACTGGGTTGTTATCCGTTAACGGATCCGTTATCAGTTTTTTATTTTTCTTTGAAAACAAAGGTTCTTTAGGTGCCTTTGTTTTTGCTGCTACTTCACTCATATCTGTTGAATTAGTCGTTTAAAGAATTAAAATAATTGGCATAAACAGCCAAACATCTATTTGCCATTTCCTCTACCCCTTTTGAAGTAATCGTACCACCTGTGATACCATCCACTTTTTGAGGTTTTGCACCCGAACCGTCTTTTACGATTTCGAACTTAGCAAAGTTGTCAGAAGCATCTGTTATGGTTTCACCAATCCAACGATCGATGAAGAACTGTTGTGTGATTTCCGCACCTAATCCAGGTGTTTCACCCTTGTGTCCGAAAGAAGCACCGATGATGGTCGTCTTATCTTCTCCAATACAAATGTTACCCCAAATTGGTCCCCAAAGTCCTTTACCGACTACAGGTATTACGTACAATTTCTTACCGTCTTTCTTAGCGATAAACAAAGGGTAATTTTTGTGTCGGTCAGCTCTCTTTTTGTCCTTGTATTCTTTTTGAATATCAACATCAAAAGCGCCTCCATTGATAATTTCACCCTTTACATCGAAGATGCCTTTTATAGGTTGACCTTCCGCATTAAGAACTAATGCATCATCAAGGTTTACGTATTGTTCAAAAGCAACAGCCGCATTCGATCGATTGATAGCTTCTGATTCTTGTTTTGGAAGCATGGCTTTAAGAACGTCCATTTTCTTTTTGACCAAAGTGTTTTCGTTTTGCTTTTCCTTCAATCCCATTGAAAGAGTAGCTAGGATAGTACCCACAACTACTACAAGCGCAATTGCGAAACCAAAAGTATATCCGTTACTTTCTTTATTCATTGCCATATTAAGCTATTTT
>JBLIKY010000101.1:0-7990 GCA_047637535.1 Lentimonas sp. | reverse complement strand
GAGAACCGGTGAATTTCTTAATTGTTCCGAAATTCTCTCAATCCATCTCTGCAGATAGCAGATGTTATTTTGCTTCGATTATACCTAAATACTGTTCGGCTATCGCATTTATTACCGATAGTGCGATGATAAAAATTGGTTTGAATTTATTTTTTTTTTAAAATTACTCGAACAGCAATTCCATTGAAGGTATTTACCTCTAAAAAGGATGCCGAAGCATGGTTAAATTCTAGAAGCCCTACTCCTGCTATTGCTTGATAACATTTCCGATATTAAGCAATTGAGAGGCATCTCTATAGCCGATGTAATTTCTCACTAATTTCCCATCACCGTCGATAAAGAGTAAAGTTGGATAGGCCTGTACTTTATACATTCTCGCTGCTTTAATCCCATCTTCGTCTTTTTCAGCATCCAGTTTAAGATTGATGAAATTTTCATTGAAAAATGAACCTACAGCCTTATCCGTAAATGTATTTCTAGTCATAAGTTTACATGGACCGCACCAAGAGGTATAGACATCTATAAAAATTAACTTTCCCGTTTTGGCGGATAAGCTTTTTGCTTCTTCCAAGGTCATGGAATTAAAAGATATTCCTTCTTCAGAATCAATTACCTCAGTTTTTGATCCGTAATTAGATAAAAAGGAAGTCATCACTGTGAAAATAAATCCTAAAATAAAAACACTTAAAATTCTATAACGCATATCTTTTTTTTCTGAATTTACTCCCTTTTACTTTCTTCCCCTAATTCTTTAAAAAATCTTAACTTTATTTAGATTTTAACCGAAGTATAATTTCATGTTCTCCCTGACTTTTATCCATATTAATGATGCGATTAAAACGAAAGTTCAAGAATTTGTTGCTGCCTATAAAAGCGGAATTGATGTTGGGGTGCAAACTTCAGGTTCGACCGGACCGCCAAAAACAATACTCCATAGTTGTCAAACCCTAAAAGCTTCAGCGCATCGCACAAATGCCTTTTTTGGTTTAACCAAATCATCTTATGCCCTATTGCCCTTGTCTGTTGATACCATTGCCGGTAAAATGATGATCATTCGCGCAATAGAAGGTGACTATTCTTTGACGATTATCGGAGCAACAAGCGATTTTATTTCCGTTGCAGATTTACAATTCGATTTTGTCCCCTTGGTCCCACTTCAACTCGCTCAAATCATTAAGAAAAACCCTTCTTTTTTATCCAAGATTAAGACGGTACTTCTCGGAGGAGGTATATTAAGTGATGAACTTCGAAAACTAATTCAAAGTTCTGACACTCCGATTATTTACCAAGGATTTGGCATGAGTGAAACCGCCTCACATATTGCGTTGCGGCAAATATCTCCTATTGAAGAAGCATCCTATACCGCTATGGAAGGTGTTGATTTTTATTTAAGTACAAAAGGGACTATAATTATCAATGACTTAGTTTTAGTGATCAAGGATTTAAGAACCCAAGATTTAGTCCAATTAATTGATGAAAAGCATTTTAATTGGATAGGGAGAATAGACTTTACAATTAACTCCGGGGGCATAAAAATGCAAATAGAGGAATTGGAAGCAAAATGGAAGGCCTTATTGAAAACTCCATTTTTTATATGGAAAGAAGAGGATAAACTATTAGGCGAAAGAATAATTCTTGTATTAGAAGGAAAAGCAATGAATTTAGACAAAGTTCACAATTTCAAAGAAAATTTTAGCCCCTATGAATGGCCAAAAAAGTTTTATGCCATGGAAGAGTTTGTCAGGAGCGAGTCACACAAAGTTTTAAGGCAAGCCTCGTATAAAAAACAACTACTTGCCATTGGATAATTACTACAAAATACTGGGGTTAACACCCGAAGCGACGCTGCCACAAATTAAGAGGGCATATAGAAAGCTTGCTTTAAAATATCACCCGGATAGAAACCAATCGCCTAAAGCAAAGGAGGCATTTTTCTTAATTAGTGAAGCATACGAAAACCTCTCTAATCCAAAAATCAAAGTAAAGAATTCGGCAGAACGACCAAAAACTGCTCAAGACAGACAAAAAGTAAGGGAAGCCGATAGAGAGAAAAGAGTTAAAGCTGCCAGAAAAAGATGGGAGGCTCAAAAAAAGAGAGAACACTTGACTAATGAGCAGTATTTTAATAAAATGATGTCCGGATTTTCTGGATTATTATTCAAAATCGGCACCATTGCCTGCACACTCATCGTCTGTTTGATGTTATTAGAATGTATTCTTCCCAAGCATTTAGAGAAAACTAGATTTGACTCTTACTCTTTTAGGGAATACAACGGTTTTAAGTACAATTCGATCCATCTTATCAAGCTTGAAAACGGAAATGAGTACTGGGTCAACGGTGGTTCTATATCAGCTATTAGCGACAATGTCAATTGTAATTTAAGAACTACCTGGTTTTTTCACTCTCCTATTGAAATCGTTCACGAATTAGACGGAAAAATTTACTTCTATCCTATCGATTTTTCTGCTGAATCTCTATTTCCATTAAGTTTATTCTTAATGGTGGTGCCCTTATTTCTTTTCTTCAATAGAAAGAAAAAACTATGGTTCGCGGTTTCATTTCATGCAAGTCTGTATATACTTTTTCCAGCAGTGGCGTATTTCTTAGTTTCACAAGATCGATGGTTACATTTAATAACTCTAGGGTTTTTATAAAGAAATCATTTCTTCATTGCACGATCCATTTCTCGCTTGTCGTCCTTATCCTTTAAGTCTTGTCTCTTATCAAACAATTTCTTACCCTTTGCACAAGAAATTTCAATTTTGGCCCAACCCTTATCGTTTATAAAAACCTTGGTCGGGATCACGGCATTTCCTTTGTCCTTTAGCCAGTTTTCTAGCTTTTTTATTTCTCGCTTATTCAATAACAGTTTACGATCCCCTCGAGTTGCATGACGATAGAAGCTGCTGTTTTCATACTCATTAATAAACATGTTGCGCACGAACATTTCACCATCTGAAAACACGCAGTATGCTTCTGCTATACTGGCTTTGTTATTTCGAATACTCTTTATTTCAGTTCCTGCCAAAGACAAGCCTGCAACAAAAGATTCTTCAAGATGATACTCAAAACGAGCTTTTTTGTTTTTTATGTTAATCGATGATGCCATTTATGAGGGGTGTACGTCGAGTAAGAAAACCTTTCTAACGCCTTTATAAAACAAGATTACACAAAATAACATTAATAGGTGAGACAAATCATCTCTATTTAGAAATCGATGTAGATTTACTTTTAGCAAGAAAATGAATGCCGAGGGAATTAGCACTAGTACACCAATGACTATATACTTCATTCCCGCATATTTCTTCCTATGCAAAAGGAGTCCCATAAAACCACAAAAAAGCAAATAAGTCAATATGGCATCAATGGCGATAAATAAAAAACTTTTCAAATACAGCGCCGATGAAACCAAAACAATCGATTTAATGAAAACGACATAGGTTAAAAAACTCTTAGATTTCTTATTGTGCCAGATTGAAAGCATACCCAAAGAAGCGAAAATTCCTGCGACAGCCCCTAAGACCCAACTTGGCATTTTTCCATAAATGTCAAAATATTGAAAAAGTAAATGGCCTAACCCTGCTAACAAAGATGAAATGGTGAGAATTAAATAGAAATTCTTCCAACGGTCAACAAATGTGTTTTTCCCGTATTTCAGTGAACCAAACGCATAAAGGCAAAAGAACGCGATTAACCAATTGGTCACGAAAGACATTGGCTCTTGTAAATTTAAATTAAAAAGCTGAAAAGGTATTATATCGAATTCTTGATTCATCTGGGCACAAATGTACTACTTGTAGTTTATAAAAGTGAACGAATCAGCTAGAAAAATCACGAATCCCATTACAGTTTTAATTTCATTCGTTTAACTTTGCTACAATGAACATTCCTTCAAAATACATCGACCAAGCTGTAGATCAATTGTCCTCCCTGCCAGGAATAGGAAAAAAAACAGCATTGAGGTTAGTATTGCATTTGTTAAACAGAAGCCAAAGTGAGGTCGACGTGTTTTCAAATTCCTTTTCTGAGATGAAGCTGAAAGTGAAAGCTTGTAAGATTTGTAATAACATTTCGGATGTTGATATTTGTTCGATCTGCTCAAATCCTAATAGAGACAAAAAAGTGATTTGTGTAGTCGAAGACATACGTGATATCATGGCCCTTGAGTCAACAAATTACTTTAAGGGTATATATCATGTTTTAGGAGGAATTATATCACCTATGGATGGGATAGGTCCTGCTGACCTGAATATCAATCCACTTCTCGAAAAAGTGAAAAATGGGGAAGTAAATGAGATTATTTTTGCGCTAAGTGCAAATATGGAAGGCGATACAACGAATTTTTATCTTTATAAAAAACTCGACAACACAGAGGTGACCATTACTTGTTTGTCTCGCGGTGTGGCTGTTGGTACAGAATTACAATATGCAGATGAACTAACACTCGGAAGATCTTTAATCAATCGCCAACCTTTCAAACTAAACCAATAGGTGTAAATGTAGTTGACTTAGCTGTTGCAAATCTTGACGAAATTTCTTGAAATGGAGTTTTATGCAGAAAATTCATTGCAACTGTAATAAACTTTATCGAAGTAGCGCTTTGTATCTTCTTAATGATAAAAGGTCCAAAGAAAATGGAAAAGAAAAAAGAAGCAGCTCCTTCTGCCCCACCTGCACCAACTAAAGAAGAGGTGTTATTAGGTGAAATCACAGATTTGCTTAAAAAATAATATCACCAGTAAATGGTATAAAAGGGAATTGTCAACATGACAATTCTCTTTATAATTGAAATACATTGTAAACATTGCCACAATTAAAAAAAAACGTAAATTTGTCACGTAAATATTCAGACCTTATTGCTGTGTCATTGCACTAGCAAGATAAAAAAAAAGTGAAAATAAACAAATGATTAGCATTTTTGTTGCCAAACTAGACTTTGGCGTTGATAACCAACAACTCACATCCTTATTTGAAGAGCACGGGAAAGTAATTAAAGCATCTGTTGCAATTGACAGAGAAACTGGAAAATCACGTGGTTTTGGATTTGTGGAAATGGCAGACGATAGCGAAGGCCATGCAGCCATTGATGCACTTGATGGAAGCACGATCAGCGGAAGACAAATTGCAGTTAAGCAAGCTGAAGATCGAGGTCCGAAAAAAGCTTTTACACCTAGAGATAGAAACAGTGGTCCACCATCAAATGACTCTAGACCTAGCGGCTCAAATGATAGACCTTCTAGACCTTTTGAATCAAACACTGCTCCAGCGACTCCGGCATTTGGAGACGATGACAATGCAACAAAAGCACGCAGTAAAAAATTAGATACTCCTAAGAAAAGTGATAAACCAAAAAATCACAAAATGGAGGCCTACAAAAAAAGTGGTAAAGGAAATCGCTTTTTTGCTGATGATGAAGACGAAGATATTCCTTCTTTATTCGATTATGATGATGACGAAGACATCGATTACGATGCTTCGGAATACATTGTTGGTTCGGATGAAGAATACGATGATTTCGACGACGAAGAAACAGACGACGAAGATTAATTCATCGAACAACCTAATCCATCTAACTATAATATTTCTTTAAAAAAACATTCAGTAGCATAGCTTGCTGTGTTGCTGTGTTAGTTATTTAACTTGTTTATGGGTTAAATAGAAGAAACTTATCTCCTCACTTTCGAACTTTGAATTGAATAAAAATTTAAATGTATTTTGACTGTGAGGGTTCAGTGAACAGATTGGAGACTAGAAATTTATTGCACAAAAAAAGGGGAAGTTTCACTTCCCCTTTTTTTAATACTTCAAATTTCTGATTTCTAACTTCAGAATTCGTCTGTGGAGCCGGAGGGTTTCGAACCCTCGTCCAAACGACGAGTCTTTAAGGCTTCTACATGCTTAGTTTGCGATTGATTTTCGATTCATTAGCCGGACACAAACACCCAACTCCTAAACTTATCTTCTTAAGTTTCAATTCTTGATCAAAGCGCTCAAAAACCTAATCCAAATTTGATGAACTTTCATATACAACTTTCCTCTGGATGGGGACGATTGTGAAAGTACTTGTCTCGCTTACTAAACTTCTGCTGAGATTAAGCTAATCGGTCTGAGACTGATTAAGCTGCAAGTGCGTATGACGTGTTGTCAATTATGTTTTGAAACAGTAGATTAAAGAGCCCCATCTCAAAGCTCTGCATGCTTACACTCAACTACCGCTATCGCAGTCAAAGCCAATACGGCCCCATTGAATATATATCTATACTACAAAACTATGCCATTTATGTACAAAACAACTATGTTTTATTGATTTTTAAGAAAAAAAACTTAATGCTACTGGAGAATCACCTCTTTTCAGCATTTAAGATCAGTGAAAAAGTATCGTTTAATGAATTAACATATAGTTTTTGACAACTATGCCGAATAAGTACGAAAATGGAAATTTGATATCGTAACTTTACTTTGTGAAAAGACTCTATCCATATTTAAAAAACAAGTACGTTGTAACGACAATAATTTTTGTTTTGTACATGCTGTTTTTTGATAACCTGGATGTCTTTTCAATAGTCAATCAAGTGCAAAAAAAGAATGCATTAGAAAAAGCCCAGACAGAGATTCTTTTGAAACTAGAGGATACCGAGAAAACACTGAAGGAACTAAAGACTTTGGCCGGAAAAGAGCGCTTTGCTCGAGAAAAGAAATTCTTCAAAAGAGATAACGAAGAAATTTTTGTGATTAGCTACGAGTAGTTTCTCTAACAACCAATAACTCCATAATTAACATAGAAAGCAGTTAATTTGAGATGAAAACCCTCAATAAAAACTCTTCAACTCCTCAGATTTCTGGACAAAAAACGCGTCTTCGTCGATATTTACAAATTCAACCCCAGGAAAATAAAACTTGACAATTTGGTCAAAAGAATAACCATAAAAGGCCATTTTCATTGCCCCTTCTTGACAAAGCCCTACGCCATGTCCAAAACCGCGACCCGTAATTACAACTTCGTTCCCTTCCAGTTTAGTCGAAAAATAAGTTGATTTTAATCCAAACTTATATCTTATGTCCCGAAGTGGAATTCCTAAGACTGGATCACCGTAAAATGCCAATCGATCTTCTTGATTAAACGTAAACAAATATTGATTATAAGCCGAGTCTAGAATTGGGAAATTGTAATCCTTTATAAGGAAGCTCTTCCAGCTCTCTTTGTCAATTCTTTTCGTCCAAGTTGCTTGTTTTGTGTAAATACAAAAGGTGTCTTTGAATGAACTCAAATAAGGCACCGAATTGTTCCAAACATGTTCGGGCAAACAAGTCTGCCCGCCACAATTCGCATGAAAATAGGCATCAACAGTTCTTTGATTATCATCCAACATGATGACTCCCTTGGTAGCCGCTACCGCAGTATCAATTTTAGGGGTAAACCTCATCATGCTATGGTATGCCTGACAGTGAACCCTGTCACACAAATCAAAACCTTCACTATCGTGTTTGTTTTGATATTTTATTGCGTACGATCGACTCATAATGGCCTGTACTTTATAATATTCTAGCTCTCTACGACCTCCACCCTCTGACTCCACAACTCCAGAAAGGTAATCAGACATATCAACAAGATTAATGATTTCAAGTCCGTTAGAAGAAGCAGAAATCTCAAAATCATCTTCGTATTTTCTTATTTTAAGATTAGGGATTTTAGTATTTAGGGTAATCGAACCTTTCAATTTATTCTGAATAATAAATATTTTGGAATAGGTTCCAATTAAGGATCCCCCTTTCTTTACAAGAATTGACTTTTTCCCTGAATAACTAAGGTCAAAAAACTGATTTTCAGACAACTCACCAATGAAAACTGAATCGCCATAGACAGAATATTCTTCACTATCAAAGGAAAACAAGATGCGCTTTACGGTATGTCCTCGCAAGACACCAACCCTCAATTGTTGTGAATTTGAGGGAAAAGTAAAAAATAAGAAAAATAAAAGTACAAGCCCT
>JBLIKY010000100.1:0-8026 GCA_047637535.1 Lentimonas sp. | reverse complement strand
CCACTGTCATAATAATAAGCATAAGCGCCATGCAACACGCCCGACTTGTAATTGGATGTTTTTTCCTTTTCACCTGTATAGTAGAAAAAGTTCCATTCGCCATCTTTTTGATTCGCTACAAAATTTCCATTTAAGAGCATGTACCCGTAGATGCTGTATTCTTCGAAAACACCGTTTTTTAGTCCATTTTCGTACTGATAATATTCTTTTATTGCACCGGTAGTGTAGTAATTAAACAGTTCTCCATTACCATCTAGTATAGTTTGAGTGTGCAACGAATCGGCTGCAAAATAGCTACTCAGGTTTGTTTCACCATCGATAATTCCTTCCTCTGATTTTAAATGCCCGTCAAAATAGTAGTTTGTCCAAAGTCCCACCGCTTGGTCTCTTAAGTATTCACCTTCGGTTTTCAACTGTCCATTCTCATACCATTCTCTATAAACAGAATCTTGCCTGCCTGCCTTAAAGTAGCCTTCTTGGCTCATTGTCTTGTTTGCATAATATAGAACTACCTTTCCTTCTAATAAATCTCGATAGTAATTTCGTTCTTCTTGAAGAATTCCCAAACGATCGTAAAACTTCCATTTACCATGTCTCTCCGTGGTTTCACCTAGTTCGTCTTTGTAATAATGACCGCTAGCCTGCAAATTGACTTTGTTATAGTCGTAATATTGATTTACAATTTTAGTGTAATTTTTTTTGTCCACCACTTGCGCTGTCAAAAGCACGGGTAACAATATAAATAAGAGAATTTGGGTCAGCTTCAACATAGAATTTTTATTTTGATAAACGAATTGTAGGAAACATGGTTACATCTTTAGTCCTCCTTTGATGAACAAGAACAATCCAAAAAGGACAAATACAATGCCAATTAGTCTATTTAAAGATTGAAGTAGATTGTTTGTCATTAGAGGTCTCAATCTTTTAGCGCCCATTATTTTTAGAATGTCGAAAGCAAAAAAGGTGGTCATGATAATTACTAGAAGCAGAGCTACTGATCCCGTTTCTTCTTTTCCAGTTTTTGCGGCTAGCGTCATTACCGAAAACCAGTAAAAAATAACCATCGGGTTTGCCATGTTGAGGATAAACCCTTTTAAAAAGAGCATTTTGTAGTCTTTATCGTCTTTTATCAGTTTTCCATCGGCATCTTTCTTGATTCCAGTAGATTTTTTAAGAAAGGTGTGCGTTCCATAAATTAAAAAGAGAATACCACCTATTATTTGCATCAAATTTGAGTTGCTTCCTTCCACCAAATCTTCCACTTCAGCGTAAAACAAGTAGGCAATCATTATGTAAATGCAATCTGAAATTAGCACACCAAGATCAAAGGCTATTGCCGCTCTTATCCCTTTCTTTATTGAGGTTTCGAGCAGTACAAAAAACACGGGTCCGATCATAATGCTGAGCAAAAATCCGGTAATTACAGCCTTTAAAATAAATTGCGCCACGCCCTAGTTGTTTGTATACAAAGTTATAATTAAACGCATACAAACTCGCATGAGGTCAAGTTGATTGCCAAATTTCAACAGTATCGAGCTAGTCAAAGTTTTTTAAAACTCTGCGGAAAATAGTATTCTTAATTAGGGTCATTTGATTACATTTGTAGCTCAAATTCAATTGACTTAAGTTGATTGACACAGATAAGAAGAAATGAAGACCGGAATTGCAAATAAAAAAATAGAGGCTATTATCAAAAAAGTCACTAAAGATGGTGTTGAAGCCAAAGGATTAATCGACGACTTAAAAGAGTTGCGCGAAACAGCCAAAAAAGAGCAAGATCCATTGGTGACCAAAGTGTTGCGTTTGGCATATGAATATTTGACTGAAAACAAAGGGTTTGAAGTTGAAGGTCAATACGACGAAGACGAAGAAGGAAATGAATACCCTATCGAAGTCGAAAATCAAGTTGAAAACTTCAACTATTTAATGACTTTGTTGTTAAAGGCTGATCACAAAATCAATAGAGAAGAAATTGGTGATTATCGTACTGCATTAAAATTAGCGTTGTATTAAGCAACCTCTTTTTAATTTTTACGTCTTCAAGATATACAGGGTTTTAATTAAGCGAAAATCCTATCAGGTGTTTCCTACCTCTTTAACACTTGATAGGGTTTTTTTATTTGCAATAATTGCAGTACGAAAACTCTGGCATCACCGTATCGTCGTGTTCAAACGGCTCATTAGCATCGTATATTTTCTCTAAGAACAATTGTAGTGCGTCCGGAAACGCTTCTACATAATCAATTAAGGGATATTTCTTCGTGTTAAGGCTGAATGGTTCGTCTGGATAATTGATAAAAGAAACAATTTTTACCTCATCCGGTACATACCCAAATCGGTTTGTAAACAAATAAGCATAAATCATCAATTGCGAAAAGTAAGTTTTACCGTCTCCGGACATGGTCTGAAAAAGACTTTCAGCAACACTGCCTTTCTCTGCCTTCATTGTTACCTTGTCGTGAGTAACCTTCCCTGATTTGTAATCAATGATTCTCATCTTACCTCCAACACTGTCAATACGGTCTACAAATCCTTTTAGGTTGACCTGTTTCTCCACACCGTGAACTTCCACCGTCATTTTATGGTTGAATTCCAACTCCAAGGCTTCGATGAAGACCGGCTCTTTGGTGTTTACCAAAAACTCCTTTTCTTTCACCAAGAATTTTTTAGTCAAGGTCAATGCAATCTCATGGGCCAAGAAGTTTTTACCTGTCAAAATCTCTTTTTCCGTTGCTTCGTATTGCGCCATGAACTCCGCTTTTATAAGGTTCGGAAATTTCAAAATCATCTGGTCAACATCCTTTGCCGTTAAGTTTTTAATCCCTTGAATCTCATTTCCTTCTTTATCCCTTCTACAAAACGGCTGGTACAGCTTTTCCAAAACGTGATGTATGATCGTACCGAATACACCGTGATCAATGTCCTCCATTACTTCTTCTTGTTCTCCGTATTCCATTACATACCGGTAATAAAAATCGAGGGGACAACTAACAAATTTACCGAGCGCCGAGGCCGACAATGAGCGTGAAAACACGTCATCAATCTTTTGAAGAATCTCTGGCGTTTTTTCAATAATCGTCGGTTTGCTGTCTAAAGAATTAGCATCTAGATTATAACTTTTCTTCTTAAAATCAATTTTGTCGCATTCTTTTACCCATTCCAATTCGATTTGTTGTAGGTACCTGCTACGTTCATTGCTTTGCAAGGATTCCTCTCCGGAAGTATAGGTAACCGTAAAATCTTCGACTTTGTGCATCAAACGATAAAAGTGATGAGCAAATAATCCTTGTTTCTCACGTGTCGTGGGTAGGTTTAAATATCTTCTTAAATCCATTGGGATAAAAGTCTGCATGGGATTATTCGGAGGCATTTTTCCTTCGTTTAATCCTAAACAAATGATTCTTTTAAAGTCGAGTAATCTCGTCTCTAACAATCCCATTATTTGAAGTCCTTTTGTTGGAGTTCCTTCGTATGCGATTCGGGCCTTGCCCCAGTGTTGTGTGAATACCAATTTAAAAGTTCGTAGACTCATCATTGGGTAGGTCGTTCCTAAGCTGTTTTTAAACCCGACTAAGGACTTGTCAAAACTTCGAAGTATGGCTTTTTCAAATTCATCTTCTTCTTGGAGCAAGGGATAAATCAAAGAATTTAAAGCTTTAAAACTATCTATCGCTGTACTCCAATCTTCTCCCCAATTTTGACTTAAAGCCGTAAATAATTTAGTGAGAATTGGGTCGTCAAAGGTCAAGGTTTCCGGGTTGACAAAAAGCTTGTTTTTACTAATCACATTTTGCTCCAACTGCCTTTGTTTACTAAGTAAGCCAACGGGCATTAATCTCTGAAAAAAAGGATGCTGCCACAATTTGAAAATATCCTTGTGATAGAATGCTTTGGTGTTAAATCGAGTCTTGTTTTCTTGAATTGAAAAAATCAAATCTACCCATAACTTTAAACTGGTTTGCTTCAACTGCAATCCCATCGTGATATTGGCTCTTTGGATGTTAAGCGGAAGGTTTCTAATCATAGGTCCCGCTAAGGACTCATCTGCCAAAAGCAATAGCGTGTCGTCTAATTCATTTGGGTTTAGTTGACTCAATAAGGTGGATGCTACGTTGACTTGAGCTAAGCTCTGGTTGCATTCAATAAATTCGATTCTGCGATCAAGGTTTTCCATGTCATTTTCTTCGAACGAGGTGATTTTTTCACCTAAAAACTGTGAGAACGCCCTTTGGAAATGACCGGCTTCGTGGTGCTTGTTCTTAGTGTAATAACTATCTGAGTTTTGAAGAATGTGGGCTCTCCCCATCTTTTTCAACTGCTTCATTATGGACATCTCAGCGATACTCAAGGCGTTGAAACCAGCGAAAACAAACACTGCTTTATCGTCTTTAAATGCCAAATTTATATTCTCGGCAAGTTGTCTAAAAGCCATGCCTGAATAGGCTGTGTTTTCTTTCTTCCACAATTTTCTCAAACCATGATAGTAATGAGGCAATTCATCCCAAAATTGAAGGAACTTTAGCTGCATTTCGCTCATTGGTTCTTCTGAATCAAAGCTCCAGTTTTCTATTCCTTTTATGTCCCTTAGGTTTTTAAAAACCTCCTCTGGTGAAACCAAATACTTGTCGATCTCCTCAAAATCATTCAACAAGGTTGCTGCCCAGGAGTAAAACTCGTCAAAAGGCTCTTTTTCTTCTTTGTCCAATTGAAGATGAACTCGATACAAATCAAAAATCGTATTGAGCTTATCCTGAATTTTGTAGGTCGAACAATCGTGTATCCAAGAATCAATGGTGATAATTCGTGGAGCAAAAATTGGCTGTTCAAACTTACTAGCGAGTGCCATTTCTAAGTAACGCTTAGCTCTAAGAGAGGGCAGTATTATTACTGAATGTTTTAAATCCAGTTCGTTTTCAGTAAGATAGTCAGCAACTCGGTTTATAAATTTCATTTTTTCTTAGTTAAGAAACTCCAATACGTTGATCGATTTAGAGAAAAAGTGGTAGCATCGGGATAGTTCTTCGTAAAGCCAGCAGGGAATTTTGATTTTTTCTTTTTGGTCCAACTGGTTTGATAGGCCATCATTTCCGAACCACAGACTTCCAAAATATCAACATGTTGTTTGGTATGAGATTGCCAAGTAAAATATTCCGCCTTTCGGTTAATTGAAGCATTCCATTTCATTTTTTCTATCATCAACCAATTGCGCCAAAGTGCAGTGGCATCGTTTCGCCAATCCATCGAATTGAAATTATTGATTAGCGCATTTCTGATACCGTTATCGATAAAATAAACGCTGACCCCTTTTTTCATCTCGTATTTTTTTCCGCTATAGTAAGAGGAAATCCTTTTTAAAATAAACGCGTTTTCAAAGAGCTCCACATAACGCATTACCGTCTCGTTATCGAGGTCGCATTGGATGGCAATATCGTTGTAAGAAATTAAATTACCCATCTCAAAAGCGAGCACTTTTAAAACGCGAATTAACTGCTCTTTTTTATTGATTCTTTGGGTAAAAGAAATCTGAGTTTTGAGCATCTCTTCAATTTTTTGTTGAAGGATTTCATCCGCTTTTTCGGGCTGGTCAATCACATCGGGATAAGCTCCATAAATCAGTCGGGATTCCAAGGATTTTTCAATAGCTCCCATGCCTTGAGTCTGTGCAAATTCATGAAAGGAAATAGGGAACAATTCGATCACCGAACCGGATTGTTTTAATGCCTCGAAAAGGAGTTCGTCAATTTCAATTTTGTAAGACGCAAGAACTATGATTTGAGGAGCATTTTCAGCCACTAATGTTTCCTCCAATAAGTTTTGTATAGATGGAAAAAATTCGGCGTCACTTAGTACAATTCTGTTTTTATTTCCCGAGAGTTTTTTTAATTCAGGAAGATAGGCGGAGCAGTTATCGGGAAGAGATGAATAATGCTTTTTTTCGAACAAGCAACTTGTTGCGTTCAGTTCTTCAAGTGACTCCTTTAAGAGGTCCAGACTCCCTATTCCTTTTGGCCCCTGAAGCCAAACAATTTGACTTTCCTCTAGCTGTGTTTTTAAAGCTTCACTTTGCGGTCTAATGATTTTAAGACCCAATGCTGTTTCTTCCATTTTTAGCTTTTTTCAATTGAATTTTGCGGAAATGTAAGAATTATTTGGCAATAAAGAAAGAATTAAATGACTATTCTATCTACGTGATTATCGCCAAAAGCATAAGGAATATAGGCAAGTGAAGGTATATTTTTGGTAATCAAAAGAGGTGTCTTTTTACCCAATGAAATCGTACCGTGCGTGTCCTCTAAATTCATGGCATAGGCAGCATTTATTGTCAAGGCGTTTATGGCTTCTTCGGGGGTTAATTTCATCTTTATACACGCGAGGGAAAAGACGGTTTGCAGGTTGCCAGTTGGGGTCGAACCAGGATTAAAGTCACTAGCCAGAGCGATAGGTAAACCCGCATCAATCATCCTTCTTCCTTGAGCAAATGGGATGCCGATGAAGTGCGAACAACTAGGTAACAACGTTGGCATCGTTTCGCTTTCTAAAAGAGCCGCTATGTCTTCGTCTGAAATCTCTTCAAGATGGTCAACCGAACGGGCACCAAATTCGATCGCTTTTTGCACGCCACCCATTACAGAAAATTGATTGACATGCACCTTAGGAATCAAAGAATATTTTGCTCCAGCCTCTAAAACTTGATGCATTTGATCGAGTGAAAAATAATTTCTTTCACAAAAAATATCAATGTAATCCGCCAAGTTTTCTGCTGCTATTTTTGGCAGCATTTCATTGATAATTAAATCGATATATCCCTGCTGATTTTCTTTAAATTCTTGCGGAAAAGCATGGGCTCCCAAGAAGGTACTTTTAATGGCAATTGGATTGTTTTCCTTAAGCCTTTTTATGACACGAAGCATCTTGATCTCTGCTTCAACTGACAAACCATATCCGGACTTAATTTCGATCGCTCCGGTTCCATAACTCATAACAAGGTCCAGTCTTTTTTGAGCTGCTTCAAACAATTCCTCCTCGGACATCTCAGCTAATTTTCGAGCCGAATTTAAAATCCCTCCTCCGTTGAGAGCAATCTCTTCGTAAGTCAAACCTTTAATTCTTCCTTCAAATTCCTCTTCTCTACTTTTGGCAAAAACGAGGTGGGTGTGTGAGTCACAAAAAGCAGGTAGCACATATTGATTTTCGGCATCTATTATCTCAATGTCTCGCCAATCTACAATACCTCCCCATTCTTCCATTTTACCGTACTCGACAATCACACCGTCTTCCTTGGCAATGAATGCATTTTCGAGGATAGGGAGTTCGCTCATCTGCTTCCCTTTAAGATATGGAGGGAAATTCTCACCAACTTGAACGAGCGCCTTAATGTTTTTAATGATTTGTCTTGCCATGATTACAATTTTAAGGAAAGAAAGTCGAAACACCGAATTGGAATAACAAAATCCGCTTTTTTTTAATTTTTTATCCTTAAAAGAATTGCGATTTATATAAAATCTCTATCTTTGCACCCATTCTGTAAAGGAAATGCCCAGGTGGCGGAACTGGTAGACGCGCTGGATTCAAAATCCAGTACTTTCGGGTGTGCGGGTTCGATTCCCGCCCTGGGTACAAAGGAGTAAAACGAAAGTTTTGCTCCTTTTTTTATGGGGAAGGTTTTACGATTAAAAGGGATCCTATCAAAAACCTGTAGAGCAAGATAAAATCACGCATAAATTTGAGTTAATCTACTAAAGAAAGAAATTAAGCCGAACTGGTAGACGCGTCCCGATGAAAATCGGGATACTTTCGGGTGTGCGGGTTCGATTCCCGCCCTGGGTACAAAGGAGTAAAACGAGAGTTTTGCTCCTTTTTTTATGGGGGAAGGTTTTACGATTAAAAGGGATCCTATCAAAAACCTGTAGAGCAAGATAAAATCACGCATAAATTTGAGTTAATCTACTAAAGAAAGAAATTAGGCCGAACTGGTAGACGCGTCCCGATGAAAATCGGGATACTTTCGGGTGTGCGGGTTCGATTC
>JBLIKY010000099.1:0-8228 GCA_047637535.1 Lentimonas sp. | reverse complement strand
AATTATTTGCTTGGTAAACGGCCAATCTAGTGTCATAGACAGACCCACACGTTGTAACGTCATAGGTCGTGTTAAATGGTGCGGTAAATTTGAACCATGCATCTTCATAAATATATTCTCCATCTGCCGTAATAGCATCAGTTGAGGAACCTTCAGTGTTAAAGTTATAGGCAATATCAAAAAAGAGTCGTAATGCACTGCCACAAAAATCATTTACTGGTGGCGGTGGCGAAACATATTCACTTATGCATAAGCCAAAGGTTCCTGAGGCACTTTCAGGTGCTAAATAACCAACCCTAAAATAATAAGTTGTATTTGGTGAAAATCCTTTAATAATAAATTGCCAATTCTCATATGATCCAAAACAGTGCTTAGATAATGCTTTTGCTTCAGTACCATTACAATCCGTGAAAAAGTCCCAGGTTAATTCATCCGTAGTGTTGCTGTTTAATGTTATTTTTAAGTCTTTTTGTATCGAATTAGTCGTGAACTTAAACCAAACTGAATTCAAGATCCCTGAAGAACAACTATTGCCATAAGTCTCTGTATCCGTGGATCCTTCATTTGAGTATGTGACTGGGTTACATTCTTGAGATGAACTTTGAATTGTAAGATTTATAGCATCCGAACACAAATCATTTGAGGGCTGTGCCAAACTGGTAAAACCTAAAAACAAGGTGAATAATAGTATTATTTTTTTCATAATAGTGATGTATAGGTAAAGTTAATTAGTCAAAGCCAACAAGGCATTTGTTCTAGGAAGGTAGACATAAATTCCAATATATAGAAAAATAAAATAACTGACTTATGTTTCCCTTTTCATTATAACACATTGATTAGGTATTCTTAAAGTCGATTCAACTTTCGATTATCATTGCCAAACTAACTCAACATCGACTCTTCACTTATTATTAAATTCCCTATCTTTGCAGTTCCAAAAAACGAGTACATGTCTGACACTAGATACCAGCAAAGAGGCGTTTCCGCCGGTAAGGAAGAAGTTCACAATGCAATCAAAAACGTAGATAAGGGATTGTTCCCTCAAGCATTTTGTAAAATCGTACCTGACACGCTAACGGGAGACGAAGATTACTGCATCGTTATGCACGCTGATGGCGCTGGAACAAAATCTTCTTTGGCTTACATGTATTGGAAAACTACAGGCGATGTTTCCGTTTGGAAAGGCATTGCTCAGGATGCTTTGATCATGAACATTGATGACCTACTTTGCGTAGGTGCAACAGATAACATTCTACTTTCTTCTACCATAGGAAGAAATAAGAATTTGATAACCGGAGAGGTTATTTCGGCAATCATTAATGGTACAGAAGAACTTTTAGCCGATTTAAGAACCAAAGGAATTGGCATCCAATCAACAGGCGGTGAAACTGCAGATGTTGGAGATTTGGTTAGAACAATAATTGTAGATTCAACCGTAATTTGTCGAATGAAAAGAAGCGATGTAATCTCTAATCACAACATCCAAGACGGTGATGTGATTGTAGGCCTTTCTTCTTCTGGACAAGCGACTTATGAGACAGAGTACAACGGTGGAATGGGTTCAAACGGACTTACATCTGCTCGTCACGATGTCTTCTCAAAAGAATTAGCAAAGAATTTTCCTGAAAGTTATGACCCAAGTGTGCCAGAGGACTTGGTTTATTCTGGAAGTAAAAAATTAACGGATGAGGTTGAAGGAAGTCCGATTAACGCGGGAAAACTAGTACTATCGCCAACACGAACTTACGCCCCAATCATCAAAAAAATACTTGACGACTACCGATCTGACATTCATGGGATGGTGCACTGTTCGGGTGGAGCACAAACCAAAGTTTTGCATTTCGTAGAAAACGTACATATCATCAAGGACAACATGTTCCCTATACCACCATTGTTTAAATTGATACAGGAAGAGTCCAACACTGATTGGAAAGAAATGTACAAGGTTTTTAACATGGGCCACAGAATGGAAATCTACTTACCTAAAGAAAAAGCGCAAGCAATTATGGACATTGCAAAGTCATTTAACATTGACGCACAAATAGTAGGTAGAGTAGAAAAAAATGATGGTAAGAAATTGACCATTCAATCTCCATACGGAGAATTTAAATATTAATATTCTTTCTTTAAGGAAACGATAATCATGAACGATTTACTTGTAAAATTAGAAGCGATACATTACCGATTTTTAGAAGTCGGGAAACTAATCGTTGACCCTGATATCATTTCCGATATGAAACGTTATGTCAAACTCAACAAGGAATACAAAGAACTTGAAGAGATGGACAGAATATACTTTACCTTTAAAGAAGTAATCGAAAACCTTGCTTCATCAAAAGCCCTTCTTGCTGAGGAGACCGACCCAGAAATGAGGGAAATGGCCAAGGAAGAAATCGATGAATTGGAAACCAAAAGACCTTTGTTGGAAGAAGAAATCAAAATGATGTTGATTCCAAAGGATCCTGAGGACGATAAAAATGCCATTGTTGAATTACGAGCGGGTACAGGTGGTGATGAGGCCTGTATTTTTGTTGAAGATATCTTCAGAATGTACACCATGTATTTCAAGGAAAGAAAATGGACTTATGAGGTGATCAATTCTTCTGAAGGAACAACAAAAGGTTTTAAAGAAATCTCTATGGAGGTTTCCGGTGAGGCTATATACGGTAATTTGAAATTCGAATCGGGTGTTCATCGCGTGCAACGAGTTCCGGAGACAGAATCTCAAGGTCGAGTTCACACTTCAGCCATTACAGTTGCTGTCTTGCCTGAGGCGGAAGAGGTTGATTTTGAACTGAACATGGCAACAGATGTAAGAAGAGATACATTTAGAGCATCTGGGGCAGGTGGACAACACGTCAACAAGACCGAATCGGCCATTCGTCTAACCCACATTCCTACCGGTTTGGTCGTTGAATGTCAAGACGGACGTTCACAGCATAAAAATTTAGAGAAAGCAACGTCTGTTTTGAGATCTAGATTGTATCAAAGAGAATTGGATAGATTGAACGAGGAAAGAGCTGCACACAGAAAGACTTTAGTTTCGAGTGGTGATAGATCCGCTAAAATCAGAACTTACAATTACCCTCAAGGAAGAATTACAGATCATAGAATTAATAAAACCATGTATAACCTTGGTCCGTTTATGAACGGAGACGTACAAGAAATGATTGATTCCCTAAAAATGGCTGAAAACGCAGAGAAATTACAAGCTGAAACCGAATAAATTCAATTTTTAAAAGAAGGCTCTCACCTCCATACCTCCTGAATGAATGGCTAGATTTTCTTCCGATTTTCTTCCATTGTATTGTATGGATATTTGCAAATTCTTTGAAAGCGAACGTTGATAACTGAGGTTCCAAGTATAATTTACTCCTGGCTTTAAAGATTCCAATAGCTCGTAACCCACGGCAGAATTCTGAATCCCTATAAAGTTTATGTGTATCGTTTTTACTCCCGCCTGAAAACTGCCTTTGTTGGTTTGATTGTATTTTAAATCTGCACCGACTTCAGAAAGAAAAGCTCGGTCACCCCCAAACTCAATGCTGTTTTTCTTTTCAGTGTACTTTGCTTCCATTGAGATTCTAAATTTCGTGGAGGGTTGAAATCGAATGATTGGTTCAATAAAAAAGTAATTTATTGAATAATTTCTATTGCTTGTATAATCAGCGTTCACTTCTTTTAGTCCTCTTAGATAACTGCTTTCTATAGTTAGTTTTCGGGCGATGTTAACACGCGAACTAATCTCATTATACCCATTCGATCTAGAATCAAATCCTGTTGCCAATAGGTTTTTACCTCTAACATCTTGATAGACATACTCCATGGAGAAAATATTTGAAGTACGATTAAAAAACAAGCTATTTCTAAAATTGTAATTCGTCAAGATTAAGCTTGTGTCGCCAATAGCAGATAAAAAGGGGTTAAAAGCATCAATTCCATCTGCAGAATTTGTTTTTCTATATATTCTCAATCGAGATTGATCAGAAAAATAGGACAAACCTTTTCTTATTCCTTTTTGACCTCCCCATAATTTTTCAGGTCTCCAAAAAACACTTTGATTCAATTCATTTGAAAATGCTTTAACATAGGTATTACTCGGAGTAAAAACTCGAATATAACTAGCTTGATCTATATATTGTGCGATTTCAAATTCATTCAAATCCTTAATCATGTCTCCGTTGTAATCTATCCAAGTGTATATCCCTTGTCCGTCGTTTACTTTTATATAAAGAAATTCGCGTTTTAATTCGAGCCCAGATCCCACTTCATAAAAATTGGAAACAGTCAAAGCACCTTTATAGGCTCTTAAAGAATATTCAATTCTTCCCAAGAGGTTGTTTTCTGGTGTTTGTTGAATCAAATCACTATTCTTTATGACCAATTCACGATAACTTGTTACCAATTTTATATTCTGATTCTTCCAATCAAAAATCCCTAATTCACCCCCAACTGTTTTTCCAACGGCAGCTAAAGAAAGTCGACTTGAATCCGATATTTTGTCTATTCTTTCTCGGTAAAAAACCTTGTATTCATTCTTACTCGAATCACCATTTGCTAAATAAAATTGGTAATCATAAAAGGAATAACTGTTCGTCTCAAGTTGCAAAGTGTTTTGATATTGATTGTTTTCGTAATCGTCTTTATAACCGATTCTTACCTTTCTTACTTGCTGGCTGACATCGACTTTTCTTCTTAAGAACTCACTACTAGACTCGGCATTTGACTGTAAATAACTCCCTAAATAATTGGCTCTAAAACCTTTTGAATTCCAGTCTCCTGAAGCTTCGAGTCGATTTGCCTCAAACTCATTTCCAATTTCAAAACGTTTTAACTCAAGATTGTGTTGACCTACCCCTAGCTTCTCGACTCCTCCTTCGATTCCTGTGAAAATTTGCTGACCTTCATAACCCTTATTTCTCGTATTCCAATCTCTATCAAATTCAACGCTTCTATATTGTTGTATGGGATTAAAATTTGGGTCTAAGTACTCAAAAGACGCACCTGTGCTCGCCTTCCATTTTGGAATAGAGTCTTTACTCAACGGAAATTCACCTTTGACTTTAAATCGATTTGCAAATCCATTATCATCCGCTTGGTCGAGTCGCGAAAAGGTGTTTTGATCAAAAGTCGATATCGCAACACTGTTTTCCACGCTCCAATTCTTGCTAAACTGGTATAAAATCCCTCCTTCGACCAACTGTTGTTGCTTTGGGGCTACCAAGATACGAGATGCCGCATAGTTTCCTTGAGGTACTCCTCCCACTGGCGCGACCCATTTAAAAACTCTTCCGAGCGCGTTAAAATTATCCAGAATGTAATCCCCTTTTTGTTCGCCTACTATTTGAAAAACGGCTCTATATATTGCGCTATCTTGATTTACTGAAAACACCAAAACACTGTCGAATCCCAAACTATCAATAAGCTTGTACATTACTTGGTTTTCAAGATTCCCCACAGAGTCAATACTCGATATTCGAGCCAAAGACAAACTATCCCCAATCTCACTCAATCTTTTCTTTTGGTCAAAACTTAAGGTCTGTTGTAGGTTTTGGTTTTTGGCATCTTGTTCGGAATAAGCATTAAACCACCCCTTCAATTTCTTCGATTGATAGACCAAAGAAGATTGCAATACAGATCTTGCATAATTTTGATCCGAATACTGAAACTCTGCTACGATACGAGTGTCCTTAGTGATTTGGTTGCGACTTGTAAAAATAATTTCGGCACTGTTGTAGTTGATTACGTAGTCGTATTCTTGCCCCCGTTCAAGTAGTTTTCCGTCAATGGATATTTTTTCTGAACCAGCAAGAATTAAGATAAAAGGTTCGTTTTCTGAACCAATAAGCCTATACGGACCTTGATTACCTTCAACCCCAGGAATAATCTGTCTGTTGAACTTACCTTTGGATAAAGCTGCACTTAATTGAGTTTTAAAAGTAGCGTCTTTATTAATTTGATACAGATTTTCAAAGGTTAGACCCTGCGCTCTTTTTTGGTATTGCGTAAAATAACCCTCTGGTTTTCTTAGCCAAAAGTCTCCTGCAATCAATTTGTTTTTGTCGTTGTACAATTGAATAAACACTTGGTCAAACTCTTGGAGTTGGTTTGTGTTTCCATCGGGTTGAATGGGTAAATTATCGTCAGACACCACGGCCAAAAGCTTTAAATTTGGAGCTATATCTCCTGATAATTCTAAATTTAAACTAGAGTTGACCCCTAGATTTTGGTTGTTTCCAAAAGTAACACCCCTCGAGATACTTCCCGATTTGTTTAGCCCAGTTCCCCCAAAAACATCTTGATTTTCATTCGCAGTTGTAAACAAAAACTTCTCCCTGTCCCCTTTTATTACTTGATAGATTTGAGAAGTATCTCTTTTTTGAAGAATGGTCTGATAGGATATCGGCAGTACTCTATAGGTAATCGTTAAAGTATCTTTAGAAATATCACGAAGGACCAAACCGCCTTTTTCGGGTTGATAAGAATAAGCACCAAAAGGCAATAAATTATCCTTTTGAAATACTTGAATGCTGTTTGGGTAAATTAGATTTGAGTCGAGGAAAATTAATGTATCCGAACCAAAATACACCTTCGATTTGACGTTGGATAAACCTTGCGCAAGTGCATGATTGCCCATCCCATAAAATAAGACCAAACAAAACCAATAAAATAAGTTGCGCAACATGTTTCGAAATATACAACGTTGATTCTTATTATATCTTGTATTTAACGAATAAACTATAATCAACAAAACAAGTAATTAAGCGAAAAAAGGGGTTTTAAACTACAAGTTGAATCGCTCTTAAATCTAAAGTTTTTTCATTCAGAAGGAAGAAATCACTAAAGAACTTTTAAAAAAATAGCTATCTAATCGCATAATAGTTAGAGATTTATAATGAAAGTCCACAAACTATCGTATATTTAAACATTGATAATCTACCGCAATGAAAACTTTAAAAGCACCTATATTCTAAAAACATGAAAACAATATATCTAATACTGATTCTTACGCTCCTTGGGGGCTGTAAAAAAGACACAGCTAACACCCCAGATGATTTATCATTAAAAGGTGAATGGGAACAACAAACTTTTGAAGAGGGACTGCACGAAGGAAGTTTACATAATTTTATTTTCAAGTGTGATAATTTTACTTTGAAAATATCTTCTAACACTGATGCGATAGGCCCCAATGATAGTTGTAGTAACTCCAAATGGAATGAATACGTTACTGGTTCATATAAACTTGAAAACGATAATTTAATTCTTGATGGTTACTACACCGACTCTTTATACCAAAAGAAAACATCTGGATGTTACAATATTGGAGCCTATAGCAAGAACTATCCTATTACTTATAAGAAGGATACATTATATCTTGATCCTAACAACTCTAACATGTATTTAAGAATCAAATTGTTTAAGGTTGGTGAATACAATTGTACCGGAGATAATTAATCTTGTTCTTTTCACATAAAGAATGAGCCTAAAATGAATTAAAACATGAAAACAATATATCTATTACTGATTCTTGCACTCATTGGGGGGCGATTGCCTAGCAAATAGCACATACTAACAATTATCGCAAATAAAACTATTTGTTCATTTTTTGCATTGCCCAAAAAACGAACCAAAAAAACGCTAGGCTGCTGAAAAGACTCTAAAATTCTGCAGTCATTCCGGTAAAAAAAATCAACTATCTCAGGGCCGTGTCGGCTTTCAGCTGTTTCGATGCTGCCTATGGCGGTCGGAAACGCTGTTAACCAATCGTTCTTCAAACTCTTGGACAGCTGACCTCCTACACCATTTCAGCGGCGCTAACGCTTGGCTTTTCAAAAGCATTGCTTTCTCTTACTGTCCATTACCTTTGAATTTTTACGAGTCTTTTCAAAGGCCGAAACTTTAGATTACGCTTCGAAGAATAACTCTTTGTTAATTTTTGATTTAAACCACTGACTTGGTTCTCCTTCAAAGTAGAAATATAAATTGATGCTACTCTTCAAGGCAACTAAGTGTATTTGATATATAGATGCATTCTTAAAAAGAGTTAACCAAAAGAAGACGAAACTGCCAAAGCGACGTTAAAAAAAGTTAAGCAATCCACCAAACCAACAACTTGGGGTAAATTCGTACAAAAGCAAATACTTGAAAAAAATAAGAATTAACTTCGTTGCCATACTCGTAGGTTCTGCGATGTTTGCCCTTTTGATCATTCAGGCTTTTCAAATTTC